>NZ_AP014510.1:937548-1250064 GCF_000828675.1 Thermotoga profunda AZM34c06
CCAGATTCGTCAGTGTTGACAACACCCTTGACAAAATCTGAATTTGGTACCAGACCGATAGCTATGAAAACACCGTCAACTTTTATGTTGCTCAATTCACCTGTTTTGGTGTCTCTAAGAATAACTTCCTCCAATTTCTTTGTTCCTGAAAAACTTTCAACGACTTTGTTGAACGCGAATTTGATCTTTTGATTGGAAAAGGCTCTGTCTTGCAGTATCTTAACAGCTCTCAATTTGTCACGTCTGTGAATTACAGTTACAGACCTTGCTATTTTGGCAAGATAGAGTGCATCGTTTATAGCTGTGTCTCCACCACCAACAACCGCTACATCTTTGTCTTTGAAGAAATAACCATCACAAGTTGCACAATATGAGATACCCTTTGCAGTCAATTCTTTCTCACCAGGCACATTCAATTTTTTCGGATCGGCACCTGTTGCTATCATCAAAACGTGTGATTTTATCATTCTCCCATCTTCTGTCTCAATGATTCTTTCGTCACCGTTTATTATGATATGTTTCACCTGTTCATTCAAAAAATGTGTGCCAAGTGACTGGGCATGTTCTTTCATTCTCCCAGCGAGTTCTTGACCTTCGATCGAGGGAAAACCAAGATAGTTGTCTATATAAGTAGTGAGATTCAATTGACCGCCTTCAAGTGTCTTCTCTACAACGAGTACGCTCAAACCAGCACGAGTGGCATAAACAGCTGCACCAAGTGCGGCAGGACCACCGCCAACAGTGATCACATCGTAATAATCTCTTATCTCACTCCTATGACCTGTATCAAAGATCACGTTTGGTCATCTCCCAGTTGCTTTGAAAAGTTCTTGTATGAATGCATTTTCTGGATATGCACCAACAAAATCGTATTTGTCGTTGATAAAGGTATGAGGAACGGAGGAGACTCCATAGTTCATACTCAACTCTGGAAATTCATTTGCTTCTATCATCTCGGCAACTATGTTTGAATTAACCATCGCCGCACTATGTGCCATCAATACAGCCTTTGGACAATAAGGACAAGTTGGTGTCACAAAAACCTTTATTCGAAGGGGTTGGTTTATAGAACGAATCTTTTCAATTTGCTCTGCATTGAAGAACGATGGTTTACCCGTTGAAATCGATATGATATCCTGTATCAAACTGGAGAATTCATGACCAGATGGTATTCCGTAAAATCTCACTCTTGTATCGTTACCTTCTTTATCAAGAAGGATTATAGCTGGTGTCATATCTACTCTGTATCGCTCTGCAATTTCACGATCTTTTTTCACATGATAGACATACATCTCCATTTTGCTATCAATTGAAGACAATTCTTCGAGCACTTGCTGAGTAAGATCGCAGTACTCACATTCAGTTTTGTCATCAACAAAGATCAGAATTTTCACTGGATCTTTCAATTGCTCCGAGAAGACTTTTTGAAGATACTTTGCGTCTTTTTCACTTATCAATGCCATTTTCATACCTCCTCAATTGGTTCTACATAAATTCTACCAAACAAGTCGGAATTTATTCTTTTCTATCCAGTAAAGATGAAGTAAAACCTAATATGACGAGTAAAACACCGAGGGATAGTTTACTCAATTCATGACCAACTGAAATCCTGTTGAAGACGAAAGTCAGAACGAACAAACCCCAGCAAATCAAAATAGAAGCGACATTTCGCTTTGTACATCGTTTTAGCAGATAGGTGGTTACATATTCTCTCTTTGTAAAACCCATAGAAAGAAAGAGTACGCGAAATCTCTTATCTTCATTTTCAAGATAAGCAGATAATCGACCTACATGGAAGAGAAAAGCGATCAACGAACATATGAAAAAATTCCTCACACCATATTGTCCAAAGGCTGATGTATAAGTAATGAGGACACCCAATGTAGTAATTACGTTGATAGTTGAAAATGGTGTGAGTGTCATGTTTGCCGTTCCAGAAAAATTAGCCCAGACGACGGGCAAAGCAGAAGATATGCCAATTGTCGAGTAGACTAAACCAAGTAAAAAATCTCTCAGAAAATCACTCACGCCTGTTTTTTCTCCTCTCCTTGTGGTTCTTTTTTCAAAACCTCTGCTATACCTGCTAAACTCGAAAGGATAGCCGAGGCTTCCATCGGTAAGAATATCTTAGTTGCCTTGCCGTTGGCAATCTCTTTAAGTGCATCAAGGTATTTGATTGCAATTAAATCACTTGTAGGTGCACCTTCATGTATGGCTTTGAAAACATTTATGATTGCTTCAGCTTGACCTTGAGCTTCTGCTATGAGTTTAAATCTATTGGCTTCAGCGACCTTCTTAATTGCCTCAGCCTCACCTTCGGCTCTTAAAATGGCTGCATTTCTCTCGCCTTCAGCTTTGAGAATTTCTGCTTGTTTTATACCTTCTGCTTCAAGAATCGCTGCCCTTTTGGTCCTCTCGGCTTTCATCTGTTTACTCATGGCATCAGTTATGTCTTTGGGCGGATCTATTTTCTTGATTTCAACTCTGGTTATCCTTACCCCCCATTTATCCGTGGCATCATCCAAAACCGTTCTCAATCTCGTGTTTATCTTCTCTCTTGAGGTGAGAGTTTGATCCAGTTCGAGTTCTCCTATTACATTTCTCAAGTTAGTTTGCGCAAGTTTGAGTGTTGCAAATTGAAAGTTATTGACATTGTACACTACTTTGTACGCATCGGTGACCTCATAGTATATTACGGCATCAACTGTGACTACAACGTTATCTTTGGTTATAACCTCTTGAGGAGGTACATCTATCACCATTTCTCTCAGATCAACCCTCGTCATTCTGTCAAAAAATGGAACTATGAAATGTAAACCCGGTCCAGCCTCTCTGTGAAATTTACCAAGTCTTTCAATCAATCCCCTTTGATATGGTCTTACCACCTTGATACCAGTTGCAGCTATTATCAATATCAAAACGGCAACTACACCGAGTGCAATTATCATTTTCATTCACCTCCTTTTAGTCTTTCGACGATGACATGTGCTCCTTCCACTTTTAGAATTTTGACCCTTTCCCCTTCTTGGATAACAGAATCGTCATTGGAGTAAGCTCGCCATATATCGCCATTGATCTTGACAAGACCTTTACCTTGTTCGTTATCGATTGTTTCAATCACTGAACCGATTTTTCCTATTATCTCATCTATGTGTATCTTACGTGGTTGTTCCTTGGTTAATTTTTTAGTTAATGGTCTGGTTAAAATGACCAAAAGACCAGAGATCACGATGAAAGTTATGACTTGGACCAACGTACCAAAAGCGATACTAACCGCAGACGCTACGAATGCACCTATTCCGAACCAGAACAAGAAAAATGTCGGGGTGAGTATTTCTCCTATCACGAAGATCACGCCAAAGATCAACCACACTACAAAAGGTTCCATGTGTATCACCCCTTTCAGAGTGTGAACACGGTTTCAGGATCGACATAGCTTATCTGGAAGTTTATATTTTCTTTTATATTTCTCAGGTATCTGTCAACTTTCCCACTGTATCTGGAAGAAATATGGTATAGGATCAGTCTTTGAACATTGGCTTGGCAGGCTATTTCGATGACTTCTTCGAGTGAAGCATGTGCATTCATTCTTCTATCGCTGGTTTTGAGAAATGTACATTCGTGCAAAAGTATTTCAGTGTCCTTGGCATCCATTGGATCTATACCAAAAGTGTCACCAGAAACTGTCAGTATTTTTTTCTCGTATATTTCTGTTATTTGATCTGGTCCGAGTCTTTTTGATAATCTACTAATTTCTTCTTCCGGGAGATCTCTGTACTCTTGTTTAAGCCTTCGTCGTGTTTCAATTACATTATACCCGAAACTGAAATCCTGAACTGTATGTTTAACTTTGAATGGTACTATGTACCTTGCAAATCCACCTGCTTGCCTTAGAAAGATTTTTTCTTGAGCTGAAACAGGTTGTGCGATCAACTCAAATCTTAAATCATCGTTTGCCTTTTTTATGAATTCTAACCATTCCTCGATTGCCGTATTTTCTTTTGGATAATAAACTGTTAAAGGTTTTTCTCTATCACCCATGGAGTTGTTTCGTGTGTTTACTACAGTCCAAAGACCAGATATGTGGTCGATATGACCATGCGTTAGAAAAACATGCCTGATCGCATAAATCCTGTTTGACATTGTTAAAGAGACACCTTCGCCTGCGTCGAAGAGAATTCTTTCAGGCGCATAATAAATCCAAGTCGAATACAAGGCTTTAGAGTATATCTGAAGTATCAGCTCACTCACCCTTTCTCTTCGCCTACAACTTCCAGTTTTATCACACCTTTGACACCTCCAGGCAGGTGCATTTGAATATCATAAAGTCCTACTTCTTTTAGAGGTTTTTCAAGATGAATCCACTTTTTATCTATCTCGAGATTTGTTTCTCTTGAGAGAACTTCTGCCAGGTTAACAGATGTCAAAGCTCCAAAGAGTTTTCCACCGCCCCCAACTTTGACATGTACTTTGTGGATTTGGCGCTGTAGAATTTTGAGCATTTCCTCACTCTTTTTCCTGGTAAGGTCTTCTTTATGAACTTTTAGGTTTTTTTCATTTTGGATTCTTTTCACTTCACCTTCTGTTGCAGGTTTTGCCAATCCACGGGGTATGAGGTAATTTCTCGCATATCCATCCTTTACTTCTTTGAATTCGCCACTCTTACCTATACCCGGTATATCCTTGAGTAAGACAACTTTCATTTCATGCTCCTCCTTTCATTTTCATTATATCCTAACATTATTTAGGAAACTGATCTAACAGGAAAATGCAATGTTCTATATAATTAATTTATATGCAATTTGAATTTTTGGAGGTATTGTTTTTTATGTTATTTCTTTTTGAACAATTATTGTTGATTGTCTCTTGGATTATTGGCTGGATGATTTTTGCAAAACCAAAGTTTTTGAAACGGCAAGAACCATTGATTTTCCCAAGTGTCTCTGTGATTATACCAGCGAGGAATGAAGAAACCAATATCGCCAAGATAATCAGATTATTAAAAGAACAAACCTATAAAAATTTTCAGATTATCGTAGTCAATGATAATTCAACAGACAAGACAAGGGATGTCGTACTCTCTTTTAAAGGAGTAGAATTGATTGATCTGAGTGAAGAACCTCCCAAAGGTTGGGTAGGGAAGTCTTGGGCTTGTTGGAATGGTTTTTTGAAGGCAGATGGAGAAATACTGATCTTTATGGATGCCGATGTTGAACCTTCGCCAGAAGCCATTGAATCACTTGTTGCAATATACAGCAAAAACAAAGGATTCGTCTCTGTTTGGCCCTATCAGAGATTTGAGAAATTGTACGAACACTTAACTTTGCCATTCAACATGGTTGTCGTAGGCTCTACGGGATCTTTTTCTATCTTTAGCGGTAAACCGAAGGGATCCTATGGGCCTGTGATTGTGGTAGGTAGGCAGGACTACGCAAGACTTGGAGGTCATTCTGCAACCAAGAGTCAAGTCCTCGAAGATGTCAAACTTGGCAATATCTTTGCCGACAATGGATATTGTTTAGAGAATTATCTTGGAGGAGAACTCATAAAATTCAGAATGTATCCAATCGGGATTGGACAGATGTTTGAAGGATTTACCAAGAACATGTCCTTAGGAGCTGCCTCTGTTGGTGTGAATTTCTTTTTGATTTTTCTTTGGATGATAGGACTTTATTCAGCGGCGTTTGGTATTCTCTAACTTTCTAAGATCTTTTATTATATGCTCTTTGTACTTCAAATTTATCTTGTATCTCGCAAAACGGGTGATTACAATATTCTGGATGCCCTGTTTTATCCTCTTCATTACTGTTTTTTTCTTTTGATCTTTTTTATTTCATTGATCAAAGTTATTTTTTTCAAAAGAGTAGTTTGGAAGGGGAGAAAGATAGGTGTTTGATCTTATTGTGATCATATTGCAATTTATATCAGGATCGATCATGTTTTCATATATTCTTGCCAGATCTCTTGGTGTTGACCTTTCCAAGATCCGAGATGGTAACCCCGGCTCGACAAATTTGTGGAGAGCCAAGGGTATAAAGTGGGGTATTATTGCTCTTTTACTCGATTATTTCAAGGGTACTTTCCCTTTGTTTTTGTTTTTAAACTTGAAGTTGATCAATAACAAATATACCATCTGCATCGCTGCTTTAGCTGGTATAGCCGGTCATGCTTTCTCACCTATGCTTAAATTCAAGGGAGGTAAAGCAGTTGCAACAACCTTTGGTGCTTGGTCTGTATTGACAACTTGGCAAGGACCTATTATCTTAGGTGGCGTTTTTACGCTGTTCAGCATTTTCAAGAGAAAAACGACTGTCGAAGACGATGCAATTAGGGTATTAATTGGTTTTTTAGCGTTGATCCCATTTGTTATGTACATGAGTTTCTCAGCACGTTACGATTTATTGATTTTTTATATTGGAAATCTTGCTATCATAAGTTATAAGCATTGGACAAACTGGAGGAATTTTTTTCAGAGAAATATCACAAGATGTAAATTTTTGTGAATATACTAAGAATTGGGAGGAATTAGATGGAATACGATCTATATTTGAGAATCAACAGTGAGGATGTTCACAAGCTCGGTTATATTCTTGAGGTTGAAGACAATATGGTGAATATGAGAAAGTATGAGAACGGGCTTTTGAGGATATTAGTTCCTGCAGATCTGCTGGAAGATTTGTTGAACTTTCTAAATTCAGTGAAAGAACACATTGAATTTGAAATAGTGGAATGTAAAGAGAACGATGGGCATATTTAAAAAAATCCTGCCAAGAGAATTTCTTGAAGATTTGACCAATCTCGATGTGGAAAGATTTCTCAAAAATGGTGTAGATTATTTCGTATTCGATTTTGACAACACGCTTGGTCTGTGGAAAAGTTGTACCGTCGAGAAGAGGTTCGAGCCGATCTTAGCCAAGATATTGGGGGCTAACGGTAAAGTTTTGATAGTTTCTAACGGTAGGCCAAGACAGATCCCATTCAACGGAGTGAGGATAATTTGGCGAGCAAGAAAGCCATTTACTTGGAAAATAAAGAGAATACTCGATTCAGACGGCATAGATCCCAGAAGGGTTGTCATGATTGGAGATCAAATCTTTACAGATGTTCTTGCTGGTAATTTACTTGGAATGTACACCATTAAAGTAAAACCTTTGAGTAATAGGGAGTTCATCGGTACCAAGGTTCTTAGATTTTTTGAGAAAATCGTTTTACGTCTTGCAGGAAAAGGTGGAAGGTTATGAAATGTGAAGGTTGTGGCGCACAGATTCAGCATGAAAGTGAAAAGAAACCTGGTTATATACCACTGGATGTTTTTACAAAAAGGATATCGGAAGGAAAACAGGTGCTTTGTCAGAGGTGTTTTAGAGCAAGACATTACGGAAAATTAGAGCCTGTTAGAATCTCCAAAGATTTTTTACATGAATTATCCAGAATTGTCGATGATTTTGAAAGGATAATCTGGGTCCTTGATATAACAGACTTCGAGGGAAGTTATGATCCTTTTTTGATTGATATTTTGAGAAATAAAGAAAAGATAATTGTAGTAAACAAGATAGACCTTTTACCAAGAGCGGTGTCTATTCAAGAAATAAAAGATTGGGTCCTTAAGAGACTTGAAATCGAAAGGATAGAAGAAATTTTTCTTACAAGCACTCTTAGAACATATGGCATAAGAAAACTCGCGAGCCAGTTGGGTAATTTTCGAAAAGTTCTTTTCGTTGGTGTGACAAATGTTGGCAAATCTTCGCTTGTTCGAGCTTTAACTGGAGCCGATCTGAGTATCACTCCATTCCCTGGTACCACCCTTGGTTTAATCAAAGCCAGAATGCAAGGCACAACAATATTTGATACACCAGGTTTAGTTACAGAGCATCGCATAATCGATCTTTTACCGGCGGAATGTCAAAAGAGAATCGTTGCACAGAAACACCTTAGCAGGATGACCTTTAAACCCGAGAACAACAAAACATTCTTTATAGGTGGGATGTGCCGTTTTGACATTCAATTTGCAACAGAATTTCTACCGATCTTTCAAGTTTTTGCAGGACAGGGTGTCAAGTTCCACTTGACTGATTCTAAGAAGGCTGATGAACTTTGGGAAAGACAATACGGCAAACTTTTAGTCCCACCTTGTACTCCAAAACAACCGTCTTTTCAATCTTTAAACTGGCGAGAAGAAGAATTTGATCTTGATGTTGGCGAAGAACTCGCGATCGCGGGGCTTGGATGGTTGAGCATCAGAAGAGGTCCACTCAGGATCAAAGTGAAAATACCAGAAAAGATCACAGTGAAAAAGAGGATAGCGCTTGTTAATCCATACAGAGGAGGTATGAGTGATGAATAAAAAAGAACCAGGTATTGTTGTTGGAGTGAGTAACAGACATGTACATCTCTCCCGAGAGGATTTGGATGTCCTTTTTGGAAGAGGTTATGAACTCAAGCCCATCAAAGATCTTGGACAACCTGGACAATATGCAGCAGATGAGAAGGTAATCATCGTAGGTCCAAAAGGTGCAATTGAGCAAGTAAGAGTCCTTGGACCAGTTAGGAATCAGACTCAGATTGAGATTTCAAAAACGGATGCCTTCAAACTCGGTGTGAATCCACCTGTGAGAGATTCTGGAGATATAGAAGGTACACCAGGTATAGTCATTGTTGGTCCCAAGGGTACAGTTGTGAAAGACAAAGGAGTTATCTTGGCAAAAAGGCATATCCACATGCTCCCAAAAGATGCTCGGCATTATGGTGTTAAAGATAAAGATATTGTAAAGGTTGTCTGTGAAAAAGAAGGACGTAGACTTGTATTCGACGATGTTCTGATAAGGGTTAGTGAAAAATTTGCTTTGGAATTCCATGTCGATACAGATGAAGCAAATGCAGCTTTGTTGAATAATGGTGATCTTGTGTGGATAATTTCGTGAAGGTGATTTACCAAGAAAAGGTATATGAATTTGAAAAATCCATATCAGTGAGAGAAGTTTTGAAAAAACTTAACTTAAATTCTGAAGAACATGTGGTTATAGTCGATGGACAGATATACACAGAAGACAGGGTTATTAGGAAAGGTTCACAAGTTGTGATACGCAAAGTGACTTCTGCTGGATAGCGGGTGATATCGTGATAAGCCATGAGGTACTTTCACACAAAAAAGAATTGGTAGAACTGAGAAGAGATTTTCACATGTACCCAGAGGTTGGTTTTGAATTACACAGAACTGCACAGAAGGTACAAGAATACCTTGAAAACCTTGGGTTAGAAGTTAAAAGAATGGCGAAAACGGGAGTTGTGGGAATTTTAAGGGGATCAAAAGCAGGTAAGACTATTATGCTTCGTGCCGATATGGATGCTCTGAATCTGCAGGAGCTCAATGACGTACCGTACAGATCGAAAGCAGATGGAGTTATGCATGCCTGTGGGCATGATGGTCATACCGCCATGCTACTTTTGGCGGCTAAGGTTTTAAAGGACCATCAGAGTGAGCTTTGTGGTAATGTGAAATTCGTCTTTCAACCATCAGAGGAAAAATTTCCTCCAGGTGGAGCATTGCCAATGATTGAAGAAGGTGTTCTTGAAGATCCTCGTGTTGATTACGCTTTTGGGATTCACTTGTGGAATTCACTTGAATGTGGCAAAGTTGGTTTGAGACCAGGTGCTATGATGGCGGCAGCCGATGAATTCAGAATAGTTTTGAAAGGTAAAGGGGGACATGGCGCTCTACCCCACCAGTGCAAAGACCCCGTTGTCGCAGCAGCTCAACTGATCTTAGCTCTGCAGACAATTGTGAGTCGCAAGATAGATCCACTACAAAACGCCGTTTTGAGCGTTGGAAAAATTCAATCTGGTAGTGCTTTTAATATCATACCAGAGTATGCCACTATAGAAGGTACCACGAGGTCTCTTGATGAAACAGTAAGGCAAACTATCAAGCAGGAAATACAAAGAATTACCCACGGATTGGCTATTGCAAATGATGTGGATTTTGAAATTGAACACAAAGAAGGAACGGCTGTTTTACACAACGATGAAGCCTTGAGTCAGTTTGTTTTTGAAGTAGCCAAAGATGTAGTTGGAGAAAAAAACGTAATTTTCGTACCGCCAACTATGGGCGGTGAAGATATGTCGTTCTTTTTACAAAAAGTACCTGGTGTTTTCTACCTGGTTGGATCTGCAAATACAGAAAAAGGTATAGATAAACCGCATCATTCGCCTTATTTCGATATAGATGAAAATTCCCTACTGATAGGAACTCAGATGCATGTTGAAATAGTTCTCAAACTTTTGAGGGAGCAAGATGGTAGTCTTTCAAAAGATAATTGAAGCATTTTTGTTGCCACCTGGATTTTTCGTGACACTGTTCATTTTAATGAGTATTTTGTGGTGCAAGAAAGCTCCAAAAAAAGCCTTATCGATGTTTTTCTTGGCAATCGTATTTTACTTTCTCAGTAGTATAATTGGAATTTTTCTGTTGTTATATCCACTTGAAAAATCTTACTCTTATAGCGATCTTCAGGATGCCGAAGTGGTTGTCGTGCTTGGTGGTGGGGTTGTGAAGACGCCCGATGGCTATCAGTTATCAATTCACACTGTTGCCCGATTGTTGAGAGGTTTGGAGATCGCTAACAAAAAACATTTGCCTTTGATTGTAACTGGTGGTAAACTTCCTGGAGTTGATCAATTACCTGAAGCTGAAATCATGAAACAACAGGCAATTTCTCTTGGTTTTGAGGAAGGCAATATCTTTGTAGAACCATTGGCAAGAACAACTAAAGAAAATGCCTTTTATACTATTGCACTTATGAAGCAAAAAGCATTTAAAAAAGCTGTTCTTGTAACTTCAGCTGTTCATATGAAACGTGCTGTCTACTGTTTTGAAAAAAATGGAGTATCGGTGATACCTTGTCCCACGGCTTTTCTATATGATCACTCGAAAATTGAATGGATTGACTTGATACCAAACAAAGACGCTCTTGATGCAAATCTTGCGGCTATTCACGAATACCTCGGTTTGGTCTGGTATAGAATCACAGACTTTCTAAAGTAAATACTATCGAAAAACAAAGCCCCCTTAAAGGGGGCTTTGTCATATACTTGTTGGATCAGATTATTGGTTCTGGATATATCCAAGTTTTAGTATCTGGCTCAAAACGGCTAACTCCATCTTATGGAAGAGGCATTTCTGGATACATCCAAGTTGCAGTACCTGTGTCGGTTTCTTTCACAAAGATAGTGTAAAAATATCCTTGAGTTTTGCCTGTAACAGTTATCATTGGTAAAGTAACAGAAGTGATCATTCCATCATCGGTTTCACATTGCAAAGTGAGTGTGTAAACTTTATCCACAAAATCTGGTGGATCGTTCAAGATATTAGGAAGAAATCTTACATCATGTTCCGGTGCTGCCAACACTTTCGCATCTGTTATAGTAGCTGGATAAGTGAAGTTGAGATAACCCCGAGTAAAAAAGGAGGCTTTTGCCTCCTTTACTTTTGTTCAAGTAATCTTTTTGTGTATTCTATGACTTCGTTTATCTTTGTGGGATTTTTGCCACCAGCTTGTGCAAAATCTGGTCTTCCTCCGCCGCCACCTTCCAAAATCTGGGCAGCGTATTTTGCTATATCTCCCGCTTTGATCTTTTTTGTGAGATCCTGAGTGACACGCACTATCAAATTGACTTTATCTCTGCTCACAGAGAATAGAAGTGCTACTAAAGAATTTTCACCAGAAATGGCTATATCTGAAAGATTTCGCAATTCATTTGATTCAACATCATCAAATATGTGGTACAAGAATTTTATATCTTTGATCTGTTTCACGGGAGCCTGTTTGAGTTGTAAGGTCAATGATTTTGATCTGAGCTGTTCCAATTCTCTTTGCATAATATGATTCTTTTCGAGTAGATTTTCAATTCTCAACGAAACTTCGTCTTGTGATGTACCAAGTTTTTCGCAGATATTTTCTATTAGTTGTTCTTTTGTTCTCAGATAATTCAATGCATTGAAACCCGTTGTTGCTTCTATACGTCTTGTACCAGCAGAGATCGCAGATTCAGAGATTATTTTGAACAAACCTATATTTCCGGTGTTTTTGACATGAGTTCCACCGCACAATTCCTCGCTGAAATTGGATATCTTGACGACTCTGACCACATCGCCGTATTTTTCTCCAAACAATGCTATTGCACCTTCTGCCACAGCTTCTTTATAGGATTTTTCCTGCGTAACAACAGGTAATGCTTCAAAAATAGTGCTGTTGACAAGATTCTCTATCTGTTCAATTTCATCTTTTGTTAATGCCTGATAATGTGTGAAATCAAACCTGAGTCTGTCTGGTGCAACGAGTGAACCCGATTGTTTTACATGATTTCCAAGTGCTTTTCTCAAAGCAGCATGTAAAAGATGCGTTGCGGTGTGATTTCTCGCTGTGGCATCTCTTTTCTCTTTATCTACTTGAAGTCTCACCCTCATGCCTTGATGCAGTTCTCCATATTCAAGTCTAACCACATGAGCAATGATTCCCTCGATTGGGACGTAAACATGTTCTACAATAGCTGAGCCATTATCCCAAGAAATCTTACCCGTATCGGCTACCTGGCCACCTCTTTCGGCGTAAAAACAGGTTTTATCAAAAACAACTTCTAATCTCGAGTCTTGCTTTTTTGTATAAATGACAGTCGCTTCACAATTTAGAGTTTCATAACCTACAAAAGCTGTTTTGATCGTCTTTGCAAGCCTGTTGTAATCTTCTGATGATTTAGCAAACTCAACTTCAATCCTTGCGCTTCTTGCCTTTTCTCTTTGTAATTCCATGAGCCTTTCAAATTCATTTAGATCTACTTCAAGACCACGTTCTCTGGCAACATCAACGACTATATCTGGTGGGAAACCATATGTATCATACAGTTTGAAAACATCTTCTCCACTGATTATCTTGTGGGATTTGGCGATGATATCATTGAGCATTTCGTTGCCTTGAACTATTGTCTTGAAAAACCTTTCTTCTTCAGTCTGAGTAACTTCAAGGATTAATTTTCTTCTTTCAACGAGTTCTGGGTAAGTTTTTCCCATTTTCTCTATAACTGCATCATTGATAAAGTGGAGAAATGGCTTTTTTGCACCAAGTAACACCCCGTGCCGAACGGCTCTTCTCAGGATCCTTCTCAGTACATAGCCACGCTCTTCATTCGATGGGAAAACACCATCGGCTATCAAAAAGCTAACGGCTCTTGAATGATCGGCAATAACTCTTATAGAAATATCTTTTGAGTTGCTTTCTTTATACTTCACATTCAATACTTCTCCTATACGATTTATTATTGGCATGAACAAATCTGTTTCGAAGTTTCCGCCAACTTTTTGAATTACGGAAGCGATTCTTTCCAGACCAGCACCAGTATCTATGTTCTTTTTCGGAAGCGGATTGAGATTTCCATTTTCATCTTGATTGAATTCCGTGAAGACCAGATTCCATATTTCCAAAAAGCGTTTATCTGAGTTGGCTGGTGTGCATTCTTCGTTCTTTGGGCAATCATCCATAACACCAGTGTCGTAATGAATCTCTGAACATGGTCCACATGGACCTGTTGGACCCGCAGGTCCCCAGAAATTCGTATCTTTACCCATACGAACTATCTTTTTCTCAGGAATTCCTACCAGATCTCTCCATATCTTGAAAGCTTCCTCATCGTCTTTGTATATCGTTACCCATAATTTCTCTTCGGGAAGTTTCAAGATCTTGGTGACAAACTCCCATGCCCAAGTGATCGCTTCTTTTTTGAAGTAGTCTCCAAAGGAAAAATTACCAAGCATCTCGAAAAAAGTTTGATGTCTTGGTGTTCTTCCTACGTTGTCTATATCATTTGTTCTCAAACATTTTTGGCAAGTTGCAATTCTTGTGTAGACAGGTTCAACCTTGCCCCAGAAGATAGGCTTAAAAGGCACCATACCAGCAACTGTGAACAAAAGCTGGGGATCATTTGGTATCAAAGAAGCACTTGGTAATACCTTGTGACCTTTGGATTCAAAAAATCTCAAAAATTCTTGCCTAAGTTCATCACCAGTCATCTTTCAACCTCCTTAAAGGATGCCTATCGAAAAGAGAAAATAAGTCATCGGAGTTACGAACAAAAGACCATCGATCCTATCTAACATACCACCATGTCCTGGGAGAACATTTCCAGAATCTTTGAGACTGAAATGCCTTTTCAAGGCAGATTCAAACAAATCACCGAATGTGTCAAAGATTGCTATGCTTAAGGAAAAGATGACAAGAGACCTAAAAGACATTACATTTGCTTTGAAAATCCAGTCAAAAACCATTTTGTAGGCAAAACAGAAAGCCAAGCTTATAACAAATCCTCCAACTATACCTTCAAGACTCTTCGAGGGGCTTATATGTTTAGCAATCTTTGTTTTACCATATCTAATACCAACAAAATAAGCACCAGTATCGTATAACCATACTGCCGTGAGATTCAACAAGGCATTAGCAGCTCCATATTCGAGGTAAATTGGAAAGAAAAAGGAAAGACAACCGGCGATATACAAAAGTGATAAAGTAGAAGCAAGTACAGTATTAAAAACAGTTGAAATATCTTTAAGTGTCATGACAAAAACAATTCCATTGAGAATAAATGCAAGGCTCAGTAAAAGTATCCCATTCGTAGCTTTCATTATTCCATAGATTGTTGTGAATCCGACACTTAGTGCAACACCAAAATAGAGGAAAATCTTCTGTTCATAGTTTTTTATCGTCATGTTCAAAAGTTCATACGATGCAAGTAGCACCACCGCAGCAACTAAGCCAATGAGACTCTTGTAGTTTATGAAACACAAAACAACAAAAGGAGCAACTATAGACGCAGTTATTACTCTTGTTTTGGTCTCTGACATCACAATCCCCCAAATCTTCTATGGCGATTTTCGAAGTTTTCAATGGCTTTCAAAAGATCTTCTTTTGAAAAATCTGGCCAGAGGACTTCTGTAAAATACAATTCGCTGTAGGCAATCTGCCACAGTAAAAAGTTGCTAATCCTCAATTCCCCAGAAGTTCTTATGACAAGATCTGGGTCTGGAACATCGGGAAGATAAAGATAATTACGAAATGTGTTTTCATCGATCTGGTTTATATTGTTTTGGATTACTTTATTAATGGCATCGATTATCTCTCGACGACCACCGTAGTTCAAGGCCAATATCGCTTGAATTTTCTGATTGTCCTTTGTTTTCTGTTCAAAATCCCTGCAAACATTGGCTATTTCCAATGGCAATTGATTAACAAGTCCACAAAACCTTATTCTCACTCCCTGCTCCATCATTCTGTTGAATTTCTCGTGCAGCATTTGCACCAGGAGTGAAAAAAGAAACTTGACCTCTTCCTCAGGTCTTTTCCAATTCTCGGTGGAAAAGGTATAAAGAGTTACATATTTTATACCCAACTCAGCGCACCATTCAACTATCTCCTCTGCTTTCTGTGCACCTCGTCTATGCCCTTCAATTCTGGGCAAGCCATTTCTCTGAGCCCATCTTCCATTACCATCCATTATGATTGCAAGATGTGCTATACTCAAACTTCCATTATCTCCTTTTCCTTCTTTTCAAAGAGTTTCTCCATTTCTTCAATCTTTTTATCTGTTAAATCCTGGATCTCTTTTTCAAGTCTCTTTTCATCGTCTTCAGAGATTTTTCCATCTTTTTGCATGTCCTTAAGGTCTTTAAGAACATCTCTTCTGATATTTCTTATTGCAACTTTACCTTGTTCAACGACTTCTTTTGCCTTTTTTACCCATTTTTGCTTTTGCTCAGTAGTTGGAGTTGGAAAGATGAGCCTTATGATATTACCGTCGTTTTGTGGAGTTAGGCCGATATCAGAGGTGAAAATGGCTTTTTCTATGGCAGGAAGAACTGATTTGTCCCATGGTTTTATTATTAAAGCCCTGTCTTCAGAGATACTTACCGTGGCGAGTTGGTTAATCGGTGTTGGAGCACCATAGTAATCAACCTTTATCTCTTCAAGAATCGCCGGTGAAGGTCTACCAGTTCTCATTCTCCTGAGTTCTTCACCTATTTTTTCAATAGCTTTGTTCATCCTGTCTTCTGCATTTTTCACAAGAGGATGCTTCATTTGGCTCCCTCCCCAATGAGTTTTATTGTACGCTGTTGATTATATCATGCCTAATGGGAGCCGTTGGTATAGGATATGAAGATCTTTTCAAAGTTAACCAGTTCTTTTTCTATACTCTCTATTTCAACCTGATTCAGCCTAAAATCTTCCATAACTTTGTATAGTTCCTTTGCTGAAGACAAGTTCAGATGAATCTCAATAATATTGCCATCTTTATTCCAACCAGATAAGCCAAGTTTTATGAGTTTTTCTTCAGTCGTTCCATTTGATAGGAGCCTTATCTTGTATCCGCGCGCTGTGAAAAGATCAATCAATTTTCTCTTTTCTTCGCATACAACGATCTTCCCATTGTTCATTATTGCAACTCTATCGGCTACAGCTTCGACCAGATTCATGTCGTGTGTTGAGAGAAGAATGGTCTTACCTTCTTTTTGTAGATCTTTTAAGATCGTACGAAACTCAACGGCTGAATTCACGTCCAAGCCGAGTGTTGGCTCATCTAAAAGGAGAATATCTGTACCAGCAGCAAGGCATACTGCTATCGCTGCTTTTTGTTGCATGCCTCTTGATAACTTATGTACGATTTCGTTTTTCTTTTCAGAAATTCCAAGTCTTTCAAGTATCTCTATTGCTTCACTTTTTCTCAAATTTTTCCCCCTGATACCACAAAAATATGCCATATTTTCAACAGGTGTCATTCTCCAATAGAGATTTCTGTTCCCTTCAAGTACAACACTGATGTGCTCAAGAGCCTTGTTACGATTCTTAAGAACACTTATACCCTTGATCTCAATCTCACCTGAATCTGGTATTATCAAACCGCAGATCGATTTTATAGTGGTTGTTTTTCCAGCACCATTTGGACCAAGAAGAGCCAGAATCTCTCCTTGTTTAAGTTCAAAGGATACACTATCTACAGCTCTGAGTCTTTCCTTTGAACCATGCCTCGGATAAGTTTTGATCAGATTTTTCACCTTTATCATTCACATCACCTCAATACTGACCCAGTGTGCCAGTTATCATAGCTCGTCTCTCAAAACCACGGAAAACGACTATACCCAACAGCAAATATATAAATGCCACCAACCACAGGATCAAATGATCAAAGAATCCAAATTGATAGAATTTGATACCTTCTACTGCAAGCTTTCTCATCAAATAAGCTGCTTGAGACATGGGAAGAAATCTATACCAGAGTTTGGAAAGATCAAACATGGTGAACGCAAGAGAGCCAAAGGTGACTATCTGGATGAAAGAAGAAATTCTTTTAAAAACAAGTGCTATACCACCAAGCATCATTCCAATGCCCAAGGCAGATACAGTCCCTATAACAAGGAGATACAAAAGAGTTGGCAGATCAAAATTCAACCTTTTGCCTGTTGTGTAAGCGACGAGATACATCAATGGCACGGCAAACAAAACATTGAAAACAAAATCGCTTATCATTCTAAAGAGCATTTGATATTCAAAAGCGATTGGAGAGACGAAAACTTGCTCTAAGGTACCTCTTTGAGCTTCATCAATGATACCCCATGCTACACCCTGAAAAGAAAAGATGAACATCAGCCACATGAAATATCCAACGATGATTCCTTCAAGAGTGTTACCAAAGTCCACAGTAGAACCACCAATGGCCTTCACTCCAAAGAAGATCAAATAGAAAAAGATCAAAACAGTGACAAGCCCCGATATGGTGTTGAAGTAATACCTTTTAAATTCTATCCATGACTTTTTAAAATTTGCAAGAAAAGCATTAAACATATTGACACCTCCTATCTCTTTTTGAAAATATTTTAGGGTATATTTTATTAATTGTCAAGTATTGATTATAAAAATTGAAATTGGTGATGAGATGATCTGGCGAATCGGGAAAATTCAACAGATGGTATGCTGGATAGATTTCTCAACGATATTCTGGATGTGATTCGACGATCTGTGGATCTACAAAGATCGTTTCATAATTCGTATAAACCACAAAACCTGGTGGGGAGCCTTTGGGTTTGTGTACGTTCTTAACCAAAGTGTAATCAACAGGTACTTTGGACGAAAAACGGGCTTTAGAATGATATGCCGCTAAAGCCGCGGCGTATTTTAAAACATCTTCAGGGACAACTCTATTTGCAGTTCTTATAACGACATGTGCCCCTGGGATTTCGTGTACGTGCAGCCACAAATCTTTATCATTTGCCTGTTTCAAAAGCTTTTCATTTTGCTTGTTGTTTTTCCCGATCAATATCAAGAAATCTTGATACTCTATCTTTCTGAAATCACTTTCTCTTTGAATTTGCTGTTTTTCTTTTTTTATCATTCCTTGCTGAGCCATTTCTTGTTTGATCTCTTGTAGTATTTCAAGATCATCTGCAGATTCTATTGTGTGTAAAAGCTGCTCAAGATAGTTCAAAAACTGCTTTGACTTTTCAACTCTCGTTCGCAAAACTCGACCTTTTTCTTTCAATTTTTTATAAAGGTCAAAATAATATTGGGAGCTCTGCCTTATATCCTTGCCCTTCACCAAAGGTATAGAGAGAGTCTTCCCCGTACTGTAATCAAAAACGTTTACCAGATCACCACTCTGATTTTGATTTGATGCGTATTTGAGCAATTCACCATACTGCAAAAATGTATCGGATTTTTCACATTCTTTCAATTCATCTTCTATCGCATCGAGCATTTTGATCTCCTTTTTCATATATTCTTTGACAACCTTGATGAGCTCTGTTTGCGTCTGTTTTAAGACTTGACGTCTGTGCAAAATGGCATATGCATGGTCAACGGCTTTAGATGGTGATTCAAACACTTCAACATTATGTGAAAGGTATTTAAGAGGTACTGTACTCAACACAAAACGATCTTTTTTGTCATAAACATAAATACGACCCTTTTGGTAATCGTTGAAGATTGAAAAAAAGGCGTGTTTCAATGAATTTTTCTCAGAAGAATCAAGATCACAGATCATTTTATCAACCAATTTTGCTCTTGTGAATAACTCGTCAATCATCAGCTTTGAAAACCCTGAAATCGTTTTTGATATGAATTGGGATACAGTTTGTTTTTCATCCTTCAAATTGAAAAAGTCATAAGAAATTTCAAAGGGATTGAGTTTTTGCGCTGGGAACTCATAGTGATGACCTTTTTCAATTGTGCGCAAGGAGGTTGAAGAATATTTAAAGGCATCGACTATCGTATTGTTTTCGACCAAAATCATATTGCAGTGTGTGCCAAAAAACTCAATATACAATCTGTACAGATGTCTATCACCTGTTTCATCGATCTTGTCAAATTCAAAAAATATGATCCTGTCAAATCCAACCTGTTCAACTTTCTTGAGTTTGGCATTTCTCAATCTTGCACGCATTAACATGACGAAATTAGAAGGGTGGTGATCTGAGAAATCTTCTTTTTCAGCTATACAGATATGAGCAAAAGTGGGATCAAGACATATTCTCACGACATGATTTTGAAAATACAGATATATCGTCGATTTGCCAAATTGGTATATCTGTCTCAAGTTACTTTCTTTCAAAACTTGAAGTTCTTGAACAATACTTCTGAGGAAAAAACTATCTATCAACATTTATCAGTCCAATCAAAGATTTCACGTGTGCTATCTCTTTGGTGTAGAGATCCTCTTCATTTGGTGTCTCCAAGATCCACGGAATGTTTTGTATCTGTGGAAAACTCAAGAAGTTGCGAAAGCCCCTATCTCCAATAAAACCCTTGCCAATATTTTCATGCCTATCAAGGGGTTTACCAAGGGGAGCCTTTGAGTCATTCAAATGAATCATTTTAACTCGCCAAAGTCCAAGGAAACTTTCCATCTCGTCAAATAATTTTTCAACACTCTCCTTGTTAGTAATGTCATAACCAGCATCGAAGCCATGACATGTATCATAGGTAACACCAATTCGTTCTGGCTGGGCGACTAACTCTATGATTTTGGCAAGTTGTTCCATTTTATAACCTATATTGCCTCCTTTTGGTGAAACATTCTCAAGAAGAAGCACGATATCAGGAACTGTCTTGAGAAATTCATCGATTGCTTTCACAATTCTGTCGATTCCTTCCTTTTCACCTGCACCGGTATGACTGCCAGGATGGATATTCAAATAAGGTATACCAAGTGATTGACATATTTTCCCTTCGATAATGAGAAGTTCAACCGATTTTTGCCAGATGTCATCCTTGGGACTTGCAGGGTTGATCAGATACCCACAATGACAAAAAGCAGCTTCAAATGGAATTTCATATTTTTTCATTTGAACTTGAAATTCATCTGCGGCTTTTTTCGAAGGCAATGAAGCTTTCCACATCCTTGGGCTGTGAGGAAAGATTTGAAAGGTATTTCCACCTGAATCTACTGTCAGCTGTGGTACTTTATCAAAACCATATGAAGTTGGCATATGTGCACCTATTCTTATCATCACTATCACCAAAAAGATGATAACATATCAAGGGGAATGAATTTGTTATATATAGGAACAAGTGGGTATTATTTTTCTGACTGGATTGGTACAGTTTATCCAGAAGGATTGTCCAAAACACATTTATTGAAATATTATGCAACTGTTTGGAATTTCAATGCAGTTGAACTCAATTTCACGTACTATACAATTCCCAATTACAAAACAATAGTATCTATGCTCAGAAAAACTCCTCAAACATTTGTTTTTTCTGTGAAATTACCCAACTCCGTAACTCATCAAGGCTGGAAGACTCTTTCATTGCCCGAACAAGACATCGAAAAAACACTTTCCGCCTTAGAACCAATGATTTGCGAAGGAAGACTCAAGGTATTACTTGCACAGTTTCCTTATGCCTTTCGATATACCAAAGAAAATATGCAATATATTCAAGAGTTGAGAGGTAAAATTGATCTACCCATCGCTATAGAATTTAGACATTGTTCGTGGGACAATGATCAGGTCTATGATTTTCTACGCACTCATGAGTTATCTTTTGTCATCACAGATGAACCACGAATAAAAGATCTCTTCCCGTACAGGGTGATAAGAACATCGAGTATTTCATATTTCAGATATCACGGTAGAAATGAAAAATGGTTTGTCTCTGGAGCTGAGAGGTATAACTACGAGTATTCATTCGAACAGCTCAGAGAATTTGCCAAAGACATAGTCGATATAGCGAAAGAATCAGAGGATTTGTTTGTCTTTTTCAATAATTGTTATCGTGGTAAGGCTGTACAAAATGCCTTAACTCTGCATTCCATCCTTGAGAATACTTTTTTGGGTAGATAATTTTGCAAATAAAAATAGTAATGATATGTACAAAAAGCCTTGGAAATCCAATTTTTTTCCACATGAATTTCTTTATCCTATAAATACAAAGAAAGAAAAAGATGAATTTGACGTAACTAACTTTGCCTTGTATAATTTCATTCGAGTTATTTGAAAGGGGAGGTAAAAGCATGGATAGAAAGACAGTTCTGAGTAAAGTAACCAAAATAGTATCTGAAAAACTTGGAGTGGATGAAAAGAAAATTACTGAAACGAGTAAACTCGTAGATGATCTGAATGCGGATTCTCTTGATCTTGTTGACTTGGTTATGGCGGTAGAGGAAGAATTTGGTGTGAAAATCGCTGATTCTGATCTTGAAAAGATTTCAACGGTAAAAGATGTTGTCGATTACATACTTTCAAGGTCATAACCTCGGGACGTCGTGCCCCCGAGGTTGATTTTGAAGATTTCTCACATCAAACTCAGTATGTAAAGCTCACCGGAATCGGAACAAAGAATGGCTATTTCGTATTGTGATATCTGTACCATGTCTATGGCGTAGTCACCTATCTCAACTGTCTGAACGTTACCATTCTTGGAATCATAAATGTACACCTGACCAGGTAAGTGATTTAGAAAGATCAATCTGTCATCGATTTTGCAGACTTTGTGAGTAACGTTGGGTAAGGGTATTTTTCTAACAACTCTACCATCGTAGGAAACAAATGTTGCTACGGAATCGAGTAGACTTGTGACCACAATGTAATCATCAGTCAAAACCATGTCTCTTGCAAAATCTGACAGATTCACACGCCACATCTCTTTGTCATCTTTCAAGCACACAACAATACCATCGGTATATCCAAGAATATATGTGTAACCATCTTTCTCAAAATAACGAACGGGATTTCTCAAATTACCGATCTTGAAATTTGTGTTTTCTCGATCTTCTGTAACCACTTCGTAGGTTCTTTCGGTGTCAAAGTAGTAAAGAAAAACGAGTTTATTATCGAAGATTTCAAAATACAACGAAGCAGAATGAAAGGTATACTTTGCTTGTATCTCCAAAGAAACAGCATCTATTTTGTAGACAGAGCTGTCACCAGAGCACACTACATAGATTTTGTCTTTGTGGGATTTAATAATTGTCGGGTATGATCCGACAGTTATTTTTTTGAGGAGCCTACCAAAGATCGTATAAACGAGTACTGAAGATTTATAATAATCTGAAACAAAGATCATGCCTGATCTATGTATGGCATTCACTGGATAAGATAAACCAATACTTATGTCGCTAACGAATTTTCCATCTGAAGTCAGTACAAGCACAGAAGCGGGTTTAGATCTCACAAGGCAGATTATTCCATCGTTGAAAAAGATCCTCGAGTATCCTGAACCTATGTAAATGCTTCTTGTTTCATAAGCTTGAGCGGTAAAAGAAATGAACAAAAATAAGATAATTGATGAATGTATAACAAATCTCCTCACACCGATTATGCCCCCAGCAAGGTGAATAGTGAGAGTACAAGATTGATCAAAGAAAACATCTGAACAATCCTTTCTTCTTTCCAGCCGAGTAATTCAAAGTGATGATGAATAGGTGACATCTTGAAAATTCTCTTCTTGAACAATTTAAAGCTACTCACTTGTAACATCACACTCAAAGCTTCCAATACAAAGATCGGTGCAAAACATATTAAAAAAACTTCGCTCGAAGTCTTCACAGCCACAGTTCCGAGTAAACCCCCGAGTGCGAGAGAACCCGTATCACCCATAAAGACCTTGGCGGGTTTTATGTTATAGAAAAGAAAAGCACTAACTGCAAGAGACATATACAATATCGAACCAGATCCTCTATTCAAAAAGATCCAGTAAGGTAATGCAGCTGTGAGAAAAACACTTCCTAAAAGACCGTCAAGACCATCTGTAAGGTTAGCAGCATTGCTGAAACCAACTATGATCAGTACGGCAAAAATAGGGTGTAGATATCCTAAGTCTATAGCACTGCCTAAAAATGGTATGGAAACCTTCGTTTGTTGAGGATTTATTAGCATATACAGCAACGCTGAACAAATTACTTGAAGCGAGAATTTCTGCCACGCACGTATTCCAAGGGATTTTCTCCACTTCAACCCAGCATAATCATCCAAAAGACCAATTGAACCAAAAAGGACGACACTCAACGCCTCCACAATCTCATTCGATAACAATGCGAAAGCAGCAGTCACTAAGACAAAAAGAATACCACCCATTGTTGGTGTGCCAGTTTTGTAACCATGAAGATCTGGTCCATCTTCGCGAACGAATTTTCCAATTTTCTTAGCTCTGAGAAATCGAATGAAAAAAGGATACAGTACAAGACAAATTGCAAAACTCAGAACCGCATACAAAGTCATTGATCTCCCTCCAAATATTTTGCAAGCACATTTTCCATCTGAACTGCCCTTGAGGCTTTGAACAAAATTGCATCTTGTGGCTTGATGGTTTTTCTCAAGAAAGAAACTATTTTTTCGATATCATTTGTTCTGAGAATCTCCTTTGAACAGACCATAGCATCGATTTCGGGTTCAGAATTGTAAACAATTACACCATCAGTACACTCCAGTATCTTACCAAGTTCCTGATGAGTTTGATCTGAATAAATTCCTTGTTCTTTTATAGAACCTACAACCGCAAATGAACGTTTACCGAGTTTTCTAAGTGTTTCCACAGCTACTTTGAAAGATTCAAGGCTCGCATTGTAACAATCATCGATTATAAAGACATCTCTGTGTCTGAAAACTTTGAATCTTCCTTGTATGGGAGAAAAATTCTCTATCAAATCTTTGCTGGGTTTGATTTTGATCAAATCAAGAACTGCCAGAACTGCTGCAATATTGGTTAACTGCCCTACATTCCAAATGGATCTGAATTGAAACTGTACAATCTCGTTGATAGTTTTATAAGCTGCAATTGTACACAAGTCATCGTAAAAATAATTCATTAACTGGTAATCTCCTTTTTGGTAACCGAAAGTTACAAGAGATTTTGTAGAGATTCTTTGAAGAATTCTCTCGTCGTTTATAACAACAGCAGTACCATTTGGTTTCATCATTTCCACTATCTGGAGTTTTCCATCCAAGATTGCTTGGTCACTTCCCGCAACACCACGATGAGCCGTTCCAACATTCAGCAGAACAGAAATATCAGGTTGGGCTATCTGGCACAATCTTGCGATGTCGCCAAATTTGTTCATTGCCATCTCAAGGGCCAAATATCTTTCCCCTCTGTAATGATTGATAATCGACAATGGCAGGCCGATCTCAGTATTGAAGTTGCCAGGGTTGGAAAAACAGAGTTCTTTTCCGATCGACTGGTAAATCAATTCCTTTGTCGTTGTTTTTCCATTCGAACCGGTTATGCCTATGACGAATGGCTCATATCTCTGAATTCTCTCCCACGCTGTATTTATGAGAAAGTCAACGGTACTATCGACTCTTATTAAGCACTCTTTTGGTGCATCAACTGGTTTTTCCACTACAGCATATTTGGCGCCCTTGGATAATGCATCTTTGACATATAGATGTCCATCTGTTTTTTCGCCTTTGATCGCGACAAAAATACAACCAGGTATGACCTTTCGAGAATCTATAACAAAGCAAAATTCGTCATACATGTCTCTTATCCTTTTCGTATTCTCTCATGATTATCTTCCTGATTTCTTCTGCATCTTTGAATGGAATCTTTTTTTCATCGCTGAATATTTGATACTCTTCGTGGCCTCTACCGGCCACTACAACCATATCACCGCGATTGGCTAATGTTAATGCTGTTTCTATGGCTTCTCGCCTATCGGGTATCACCAAATATGGCATTCCCGCTGGTACACCTTTCTCAACCTCTGAGAGAATTTCTTCTGCATCTTCTCCTCTTGGATCATCGGTTGTTATTATACTCACATCAGAATATCTACAGACAACTTCAGCCATCATCGGTCTTTTACCTTTATCTGCTTGACCACCGGCACCGAAAACCGTTATTATCCTGCCAGATGCCAATTTCTTGGCAGTTACCAGCGTTTTCTCGAGTGCATCTGGACTATGGGCGAAATCGACAACGATATCGATTCCAAGTAAAGCACCTTCTTTAATGAATTGAAACCTTCCATCTACACCTTCAAAAGTTTTTACTGCTTCTACTACTGATTGCGCATCATACCCAAGCTCAACAAGTCCTGCTATGACAAGCGTTGCGTTGTAGGCGTTGTGTACCCCAGGAACATTTATTTGACATTCAAAAGTACCGTATTTACAATGGAGCGAAAATCTCGTTCCGTGTCTTTGAACATCTATATCAGATATCTTGTAATCACTCTTTGGAGATATTCCATATACGACCTTTTTCACCTTTTTACTCAGAAGATGTTCATATTCATCGCTTACCAGTGCTATACCAGAATCCTTTAAAAGATCAAAAATGTGGAGTTTGGTTTTGGTATAGTCCTCAAAGGTTTGGTGAAAATCAAGGTGATCACGTGTAATATTCGTAAGAGCTGCTATGTCAAATCTGATTCCTTCTACCCTCTTCATGGCTAATGAATGTGATGAAACTTCCATTGCAAAATGTGTGCCATTCCTGTCAACAGTATTTCTCATAGCCTTCAAGATTTCTATAGCACCGGGGGTTGTGTTATCGTGGTGGAAACGAGCTTCGCCTATAATGTCATAATAAACCGTACCAAGCATACTTCCTCGACTTCCGAGTGAGTTCAAAACATGATGGAACAGATGTACCGATGTTGTTTTACCATTTGTTCCTGTCACTCCAATGGTGATTAAATTATTAAAGGGATATCCATAGAAATGTGCAGCTAAGAGTGCTTCAGCAAGTCTACTATCACTCACCAGAACATGTGGAAAATCCAATTGAACAGGTCGTTCAACTACCAGAAAAGAAATGCCCTTTTTGATTATCTCTGGTACGATGTCGTGTGAGTCAAATCTGCTACCTTTATGACAGATGAAAAGGTGACCTTTTCTTGCTTCCGTCGATTTGTTTGTCAATCCAGTAATCTCTAACTCACTCTGTCCATTTAAAGAGAAACTCAGAGAAATGTCATTGACCACTTTTAAGAGCTCTTTAACGAGCATCGTACCACCTCTTTTTCATTGTTATTCTAACATCCTCTATCAATCTTGACAAGGTTTACACTCTGTGCTATGCTAAAATTAGCACTCGATAATGGTGAGTGATAAAATGAAACGAGAAGCGAAGATAAATGAACGGCAGAAAAAAATTTTGTATTGTGTAGTTAGGGAATATATACTTACAAAGAAGCCTATCAGTTCGGAGCGTGTTCTTGAGGCTTCAGATGTTTCGTGCAGTAGTGCAACGGTGAGAAACGACTTGAGAAAACTCGAGTATCTTGGATATCTCCATCAGCCTCATACTTCGGCTGGGCGAATACCGACAGACAAAGGTTATCGATTCTATGTAGATGAAACCCTTAGTTTAATAAGAGAGTATGCACAGCATTCGGCTTCTATTCATTCAAAATACCCCATGACCTTTGGAGATATGGAAAAAATCCTAACAGGCGCAGCAATAGCTCTTTCACGAATCACAAAAGGAGCAGTTGTCCTTGAAAAACCTGCTATAGACAAATTGAAAATACTCAGAATATCTATTGCACCGATAACCAAAACATACAATGTTGTCTCGTTAATAACCGAACTTGGCTTGGTTAAATTCATACCATTTAGAACTTTTTACGAGATAGACTATCTTTCTTTGGAAAATCTGATGAATGAACTGTTGAGAGGATACACAATTGAAAGTGTAGGTGATAGAAAATTTGAAACCAATATCGATCAATACCTTTTGGATCTCTCGGAACATTTGGTAAATGCATTAAAAGAGGATTCGTCGAGTAATCTTGTAAAGGTCGGAATAGATACATTGATAAATGCTGAGTACTTCAATATAGATGAGATAAGAAGGCTTTCGAATTTCTTCTCGGATGATTCATTATTGAAAAAAGTACTCCTGAAACTCGAACAACTTCCGAAGATTTTAATAGGTTCCGAGCATGGTATACAAGGCTTGGAGAACTTCGCTATCTTTGTTGATGGTTACAAAAAAGAGGAAAAACTAATGGGAAAAGTCATGGTGATAACGTCTAAGGTAGTCAAATACGAAGACGTTTCCAATTCATTGAGATATATGGTGAGTAGACTCACGGAGTATTTCACAGTTGCAACCAGAGAGGAGGGAAGAAGATGAACGACAATGAAAAACAGGTCACGCAGGAAAATCAACAAACAGTTGAAAAACTCCAGCAAGAGAAAACAGAACTCCTTGGGTATTTGAAGGAGCTCAAAGCACAATTTGAGAATTACAAAAAGGACTCACTCAGAGAGAGAGAACAAATCATAAAAAATGCGAACGAATATTTTCTCACAAAACTCATACCGATATTAGATGATATGGACAGAGCCTTTAAAGAAGTAGAACAATCGCATTCATATAAGAATTTCTACAAAGGAGTAGAATTGATCTATAAGAAATTATGGAAAATCTTGAATGATGAAGGGTTCTTCAAAATAGAAGTAAAAGAAAAATTCGATCCATTTGAGCATGAAGCGGTGGAAAAAATCGAAACCAATGAACATGAGGAATATTCAATACTCAAGGTATTAGAGAACGGTTACAAATTCCACAGCAAAATAGTCAAACCAGTAAAGGTACAGGTCGCAATCAAACCAAGAGGTGGAGAAAGTGCCAAGACAGAGTAAAGATTATTACGCAATATTAGGTGTTCCAAGGGACGCATCACAAGAAGATATCAAAAAAGCTTACAAAAAACTGATCAAGCAATGGCATCCAGATTTACATCCAGAGAATAAAAAAGAAGCAGAGGAAAAATTCAAAGAAATACAAGAAGCTTATGAAGTGCTGAGCGATCCTCAGAAAAAGGCAATGTATGATCGTTTTGGCTATGTCGGAGAAACTGAATTTGCACAGCAGAGTTCTGGAAGTCCCTTTGAAGATGTATTTAGAGATTTCGAGAGTTTTTTTGGAAGGGATGTTTTCGACATATTTTTTGGGGAAAGAGGCACCGAAGAGAGACAGCAAACTCGTAGACGATCAGGCGAAGATATCTCGATAACGGTAGAGATAGACTTCACCGAATCTTTAGTGGGAAAACAAATCCCTGTGGAATATGACAGGTATGAAAAATGTGACCACTGTGATGGTCAAGGAATTGAACCTGGCAGTGGTTATCAAACTTGTCCAAGATGCCATGGGACGGGTGTTATAAGAGAAGAAAGACGAAGTGTTTTTGGAGTCTTTGTCAGTACAAAAACATGCGGTACTTGTGGAGGTACTGGTAAGGTAGTCAAAGAAAAATGTCACGTCTGTGGAGGTACTGGCAGGGTTAAGAAAAGAATTAGAACAACTGTGAATATACCAGCTGGGATTTCAGATGGAACGAGGTTGAGAATAGATGGAGCAGGTAATGCTGGATACGGTGGTGGGCCGTATGGAGATCTCTACATCGTAGTGCATGTCAAACCAGATAAGAGATTCCGAAGACAAGATGATGATATTTATGTAGATGTATCGATTGACTACATTCAGGCGATATTGGGAGCAACAATAAAAATCGACCTTCCCACTGGTGGTTCAACCATGTTGAGAATACCTCCTGGGACACAACCTGGCAGCATCTTCCGGTTGAAAGGTGAAGGAGCACCTTCGGTTAGAACTGGAAAACGTGGTGATCTTTATGTTACCGTTAATGTCAAAATCCCAGATAGTGTGTCTTCTGAGGAAGCAAGGTTACTCAAGGAACTCGCGAAGATAAGAGGAACAAACATATAGACGAGATAATACCAGAATCTCCTGGCGTTTGACATTTATGTTCGATATAATGTATTAAAAGCTTTTTTTCTTTCTTTTTCACCTATTTACAACATTATGAGAACATGATAAAATATAATGTAAACATTTTACAAAAGGGGGCGCCAATTATGAAGCGCCAGGAGATTTTTGATTTTCTCAACAACCAGCCTACCATTCAAGAAGCTAAAGCCCTTGCCAAGAAACTTGGACTGAAGATCAAAAAAAGGATGAAAAAGAACGAAGTTTACAAAATACTCAGAGAACATGCCTTGAAATTAGAAGAACGATCTGAAGAAACCAAGCAAGTATTTACAGAAAAAATCGAACAGATTCCCACTTCCTATCAATCCGACAAGTTTGTACTTCTTCCTGTGAATCCACATCTTGTTTACCTTTATTGGGATCTTTCACAACATTCATTTGAAAAAATGGCTAAAACAGGTAACACCGTTGTGAGATTGTACGATGTGACTTACATTATATTCAATGGAAAAAATGCTCATCGAATCTTCGAGGCGGGTATTGATCTTGGAGTATGTCGAAATTATTATTTTCATGTCCCTTGTTCGAATGCCGACTACATTGCTGAGATTGGCTACAGAGAACAGGATAATTTTGTACCAGTTTTGAGGTCAAACCTCTGCAAAACACCACCTGATTCTCCATCTATGACGAGCAGGCAGAGATGGTTTATCAAAGGTAAAAAGCAAATTGTCACGATGGGAGAAGTGCTGATACAACCTGTTGAGCGAATGAACATCTTCAGTTTCACGAGTACAACTTCTGGTGGTGGTAAAAAATGATTGGATACTTTTGTCTGACTCTTCATTCTCATCTCCCCTATGTTCATCATCCAGAACATGAAACTTTTCTCGAAGAGAGATGGTTTTTTGAAGCTTTGATAGAGAGTTATATCCCCTTGTTGATGACCTTTGACAGACTCGCAAAAGACGGAATACCTTTTAGGATAACCGTTTCTCTCACACCACCGCTACTTGAGATGACAAAAACAAATGGACTCACGGAAAAATTCATTTCACACATGAATAAATTGATAGAACTTAGTAACAAAGAAATCTCACATGCACAGAATGAAGAAGAAAAAACTTTGGCAATATTCTACAGAGATAGACTCACACAGGTCTTAGATTATTACAGAGATCTCAATTATGATATTGCCAGTGGATTTTTAAAATATGCTCAGGATGGTTATTTAGAACTCATTACAAGCAATGCTACACATGCATTTTTACCTTTAATGCAGCATCAGCCAAATGCCGTTGAAGCTCAGATCAATATAGGTGTAAAGGCATTCCAAGAGAGATTGAAACTCACACCAAAGGGTATATGGCTTGCCGAGTGTGGATATTTTCAAGGGCTTGATGAATTTTTGAAAAAATATGGATTGGAATTCTTTTTTGCCGACTCTCATAGCCTATGGTATGCTGATGAAAAACCAAAATACGGTGTCTATAGACCTGTAGTGACTCCTTCGGGAGTTTTTGTTTTTGCAAGAGACCCAGAATCGAGTGAACAAGTTTGGAGCGCGACGATTGGATATCCCGGAGATTACAGATATAGAGAATTCTACAGAGATATAGGTTTTGATAGGGATTTTGATTATATAAAGCCTTACATTGATCCAAGTGGTGTGAGAGTTAATACGGGGATAAAGTACCACAAAATAACTTCAAAAGAAACACCATTGAATCAAAAGAAATTATATAACCGTGAAGAAGCATTAAATGCCGCTAAAGAACATGCCGTGGATTTTCTCAACAAGAAACTATCACAGATGCAGAGATTATATGATATCTTTGAGCAACCTCCCGTGATAATTGCACCGTTCGACACGGAGCTCTTTGGACACTGGTGGTTTGAAGGACCTGAATTTATTGAATACTTTTTCAGAGAGGTTGCTAAGAGTAAATCTCTGAAGGCAGCAACGGCTTCAGAAATATTGGAAAAATTTGATGCATTCCAAGTACTCACACCAGCTTCCTCTTCGTGGGGATCTGGCGGGTATAACGAAACTTGGCTGAACGGACAAAACGACTGGATATATCTTCACATGAATGAACTTCATGATCGCATGACAAAAATTGTTCAGGAGCATGAAAACGAAACCAACCCATTAAAAATCAGAGTACTGAATCAAATGCTCAGAGAGCTTTTACTTTTGCAATCAAGTGATTGGGCTTTCATTTTAACTACAAGAACCAGTGTTGAGTATGCTGTTAACAGAATCAAAACGCATGTGAAAAGGTTTTTAGATCTTGAAAATCAGTTTTTGAGCAATAATATAGATGAAGAATATCTTTCCAAAGTCGAGCAAATGGATGCCATTTTTTCATGGCTTGATTATCGTGTGTATGTGCAGCAAAAACTTTGAGAGGAGGGATACAGTGCCCGCCAAATACTATGAAATCAGGTGGCACTCAAGAGCAGGACAAGGTGCAAAAAGTGCTTCTCAACTTTTTGCGGAAGCTATCTTGGACATGGGTAAATATGCCCAGGCTTTCCCAGAATATGGTGCTGAAAGGTCGGGAGCTCCAATGAGAGCTTTCAACAGAATTAGCGATGAGAAGATAACGGTTCATTCTTCTGTTGAAAGACCCAATGTCGTTGTGGTCATAGACGATACACTTTTATCACCTGGTATTGTTGAAGGCTTAGATGAAAAAGGTGTGTTGATAGTTAACACAGCTCATCCAATTGAATACATAAGAAAAAAGACTGGATTCAATGGAAAAATATGCACAATAAAGGCAACAGACATAGCCCTTGAAGAGATCAAAAGGGGTATACCAAACACCGTAATGCTTGGAACAATTGCAAAAGTTACTGGATTGATTACACTCCAAGCGGCCGAACAAAAAATCCGTGGAATGTTTGAAAAGAAACTGTCTGCAGATATGCTTCAGGCTAATATCAGAGCACTGAAAAGAGGATACGAGGAGGTGAGCTGCAGTGGCTGAGCTCAAGAAATGGAATGAAATTCCCATTGGTGGAATCATTACAGAGCCTGGTACTGCTCGAAAGTACAGGACAGGCGATTGGCGTGTTAAAAGACCAATTTATGATAGATCAAAATGCATTGATTGTATGATGTGCTGGTTTTACTGCCCAGATCAAGCAATTATGCAGGAAAATTCTGTGATGAAAGGTATCAATTATTTCTATTGTAAAGGTTGTGGCATCTGCGCAAATGTCTGTCCAAAAAGTGCCATTGAAATGAGACCCGAAACAGAATTTGCACACAAGGAGGAGTGAGCATGACTAAGGTTCATAAAGAAGCAATTACAGGTGCTCAAGCGGCTGCATATGCTATGAAACAGATTGAACCAGATGTTGTGGCTGCTTATCCAATCACTCCACAAACTCCTATAGTCGAATATTTTGCAAAATATGTTGCCGACGGTGTTGTTAAAACAGAGATGGTTCCAGTTGAGAGCGAGCACAGTGCAATGAGTGCTGTTGTTGGTGCGGCAGCTGCAGGTGCAAGAGCCATGACTGCGACGAGTGCAAATGGTCTGGCTCTTATGCACGAAATTGTATATATCACGGCTTCAATGAGACTTCCAGTGGTAATGCCTGTTGTTAATAGAGCTTTGAGTGGTCCAATAAACATTCACTGTGACCATAGTGACACAATGGCTGAGAGAGATTCTGGTTGGATACAACTGTTTTGTGAGGACGCACAAGAAGTCTATGACTTAACATTGATGGCTGTTAGACTCGCAGAACATGAACAGGTGAGACTTCCTGTCATGGTCAATCAGGATGGTTTCATAATTTCTCATGGTGTCGAGCCCGTCGAACTCTTGCCTGACGAGGTTGCGAAAAAATTCGTTGGTGAACTAAAACCTTTGTATCCATTACTTGACACAGAACATCCTGTCACATATGGCCCACTCGATTTGTATGACTACTATTTCGAACATAAAAGACAGCAAATTGAAGCAATGAAGAATGTATTCAAAGTCTTTCCCAGCATAGCAGAAGAATTTTACAATATCACTGGTAGAAGATACAACTTTGTAGAACCATACAAAATGGAAGATGCACAGTACGTCATGGTTGCCCTCGGTTCAACAAATGGAACTATCAAATACGTAGTTGACCAATTGAGAGAAGAAGGTAAAAAAGTTGGTCTTTTGAAGATATGGATGTTCAGACCATTCCCAAAGGCTGAGATTCAACGTTTACTAACAGGTAGGAAAGCCGTTGTTGTACTGGATAGGTCAGCTTCTTTTGGAGCCGAGGCACCTCTTTATGAGGCAATTAAGTCCTCACTGTATGAAGTGGCATCAAAACCACTTCTTGGGTCTTTCGTCTATGGCCTTGGTGGAAGGGATATAAATCCAGAATTGGTAAGGTTCGCATTCGAGAAGGCAATGAAACATGAACTCGTTGTAGACCAGGAACTCTATCTTGGTCTTAGAGAATGAGGAGGTGCATCAAATGCCGTTAACAATGAAAAAGCTTGCTGAGATTTTCACGAATAAAGAGACAGGTTTGACACAAGGTCATAGAATGTGCCCGGGTTGTGGTGCGCCGATAACGGTGAAATTAGCCTTGATGACTGCGAAAGCCCTTGGATATGAGCCCGTTATTGGTTTTGCAACTGGATGTATGGAAGTTTCTTCAACGATATATCCATTCACTTCTTGGAGTGTACCATACATACACAATGCCTTTGAAAATGTTGCAGCAACGATAAGTGGTGTTGAGACTGCTTACAGAGCTTTGAAAAAATCAGGAAAGATATCAGCTGACAAGAAGTATGCCTTTTTTGCATTTGGTGGTGATGGTGGTACATATGATATAGGTCTTCAGTCATTGTCAGGTGCCGTAGAAAGAGGCCACAAATTCATCTACATTCTCTATGACAATGAGGGATATATGAATACGGGAAACCAGAGATCTGGTTCAACACCACCCGGTGCAGATACGACAACTGCCCCTGTTGGAAAGAAGATACCAGGAAAAGTTCAGCTGAAGAAAAACATAGTGGAGATAATAGCTGGGCATGAATACGTCTATGCCGCAACTGTGGCTTTTGGTGAACCTATGGACTTTATGAGCAAGATAGAAAAGGCTCTATCTTTTGATGGACCTTCCTTCATAGCTGCTCTCAGCCCATGTGTGAGGTATTGGAGAGTGCCAGAGGATCAGACAGTAGATATCACAAAACTTGCAATTCAGACAAAATATTGGCCTCTCTACGAAGTTGATCGTGGTGTGTACAAAGTCACAAGAAAACCGAGCACTTTCAAACCAGTATCTGAGTTCATAAAGACACAGGAAAGATTCAGATTGTTGTTGCAGAGGCCTGATGCTCAAGAGATAATTGACGAGATTCAACATTATGTAGATAGACGCTGGGAAAGATTGCTTGCCCTTGAAGAAGCCACAAAAGACAAACCAATAAGATAATGAGCGCCGATTTGGAGGTCTATACATGCGCGCTCTGATAGTTATAGATGTACAAAATGACTTTGTTCAGAAAAATGGTGCTCTTTATTTCACGGGCGCAGAAAGGGTTGTTGCGCCCGTGGTTGGTTTGGTAGAGAAAGCGATTGAGGATCATAAAATCATAGTCACAACACAGGATTGGCACGATATCGATGATGCTGAGTTTGCCATGTGGCCTGTACATTGTGTTAAAAATACTCCCGGAGCAGAGATAGTTGAACCCATCAAAAAGCAACTTGAAGGCTATGAAAGATATTTCAAAATTTATAAGACACGATACAGTGCATTCTATGGGACGAATTTGGATGAAATACTCAACAAATTTTCGATAACTGAAGTGGATGTGTGTGGTGTTGTTACTCATATATGTGTGTTTTTCACAGTTGAAGAGCTCAGAAACAGAGGCATAAAAGTAACTGTACATGAAAAAGCAACTGCTTCATATGATTCAGAACTACATAAATTTGCCATCAGAATGATGAGAGAGATCCTCGGTGCCGAGGTGATTTAATTGAGAGGAAAGAGATTAGACCCGAAGGTCTTTAAGGTACCAATAGACAGAATCAGAAATAATTACTATTCAGATACATATTTCACAAGATATGTCAAAGTTTTAAAGAAAGACAAAAAACATCCATATGTTTTATACCAGTTCTTCCCAAGAAAAGACTGTGTCGTGGTTGGAATAGATGAAGCACTCGCCATACTCAAGTTTGCAACTGGTTATTACAAAGATGAAGAAAAGGCAACCGAGATCTTCAAGGAAACTTTGATGTTGGACAAAGCCATACAAGCTGCATCAGTTGATATGAAAACCGATCTCGTTTTAGATTATACAAGAAAAAAATGGGAATTGAGAATGAAATTGAACGATCTTTGGGTGGATAAGTGGGAAGAAATAGGAGTCAGGGCTCTATACGATGGTGAAGAAGCAAGAGAATGGGAACCGATAATGACTATAGAAGGCGATCCAACTTATTTTGGATATCTTGAGACAATTCTTTTGGGAGTTATAGCGCGTGCAACGAGTACCGCAACTGCTGTGAAGAATGTTGTGAAAGCTGCCAATGGCAAACCTGTTTTGTATTTCAGTGCGAGGTTTGATCATTACTGGGTCCAAACGACCGATGGTTATGCCGCTCTTTGTGCTGGTGCCTTTGGAGTTTCAACCGACGCAAATGCCGATTATTGGGGTGCAGAGTCGATGGGCACAATGCCTCATGCGTTGATAGCAGCTTATGATGGCAGTACTGAAGCTGCCGCTTTGGCATTTGACAGACATATGCCTGAAAATGTGAACAGAATAGTTTTGGTTGATTGGGACAATGATGTGATTGGAACTACTTTTAGAGTTGTAAAAGCGACCTATGAGGAAATAATGAAAAAACCATTTGTTCTTGGGGTGACAGACCCATCGCCTATAATAGGTGAGGGTAAGGGAAAGATATGGGGTGTTCGTTTCGATACATCAGGTAATTTAAGAGATGTTTCCGTTGTCCCGAGAGATGAATCTTCTCTCGGTGTTTGTCCAGAACTCGTTTGGCGTGCAAGACAGGAATTCGATAAGGTCGGTTTGAAGAATTTGAAAATAGTCGTTTCAGGTGGATTTGATGCGGATAAGATATCACTTTTTGAGAAATTGAAAGTGCCGGTCGATGTCTATGCAGTTGGTTCGAAATTGTTGAGACATAAAGTCGATATAACTGCTGATATAGTTGAAGTGAATGGTAGACCATGTGCAAAGGTTGGTAGATCAAAGCAAGATCTTTCAAGACTTGAATTTGTTCCAAAGAGATATTGGGAGGAGGTGTGAACAGTTATGGAAAAAGGGACATGGACCGTAAAAACTGGATTTGCAGATATGTTTAAAGGTGGAGTCATAATGGATGTAACAACGGCAGAGCAAGCAAAGATCGCAGAAGAAGCCGGTGCTGTAGCTGTAATGGCACTTGAGAGAGTCCCAGCAGATATAAGGAAGGCTGGCGGCGTAGCACGAATGGCGAGTATATCCAAGATAAAGGAAATCATGCAGGCTGTTTCAATACCTGTTATGGCAAAAGTCAGAATTGGTCACATCGCAGAAGCAAGAATCCTTGAAGCGCTCGGAGTGGATTTCATAGACGAGTCCGAGGTACTCACTCCAGCAGATGATAGATTTCACATCAACAAGCACGAGTTCAAAGTTCCATTTGTTTGTGGCGCAAGAGATCTTGGTGAGGCTTTAAGAAGAATTGCTGAGGGTGCTGCTATGATTAGAACCAAAGGTGAAGCCGGAACAGGGAATGTCGTTGAAGCAGTTAAACACATGAGAAAAGTCATGGACGATATAAGAAAGGTCACAACAATGCTTGACGATGAACTCGTCGCTTATGCAAAGGAAATAGGTGCACCTGTAGAATTAGTAAGAGAGGTTAAGAGACTTGGTAGGCTGCCTGTTGTGAATTTTGCAGCTGGTGGTGTAGCTACACCTGCCGACGCCGCTTTGATGATGATGCTCGGTGCCGATGGTGTTTTTGTGGGTTCTGGCATCTTTAAATCGAAAGATCCTGCAAAGATGGCAAGATCAATAGTTATGGCGGTTACTTATTGGAACGACCCCGAGATGTTGTTAAAGGTTTCTGAAGACATAGGAGAGCCGATGCCAGGTCTTGAAGTCGAAGAATTGGAAGTTCGAATGCAAGAGAGAGGATGGTAAAATTGATCGTTGGAGTCTTGGGACTGCAGGGAGATTTCAGGGAGCATCTATGGGCTTTGCAAAAACTCCGAGTTGAAGCAATTGTAGTAAAGACCGTTGAAGATCTCAAAAGGGTGAAAGGGCTTATAATACCTGGTGGTGAATCTACAACGATCGGAAGGCTTGCAAGATTAACGGGCATAGCCGATGAACTAAAAAAGAGAGCCATGGAAGGTATGCCTGTTTATGGTACTTGTGCAGGGATGATACTATTAGCAAAGCGAATAGCGAATTATCCAGATCAATACAGTTTCGGACTGATGGACATCACCGTTGAAAGGAACGCCTATGGAAGGCAAGTTGAGAGCTTTGAAGTTGACTTAGACATTAAAGCGATAGGGGATAAATTCAAGGCGATTTTTATCAGAGCACCCAAGATCGTTGAATGCGGTGAAAAAGTTGAGATTCTCGCGAAATACGATGGTTCACCTGTTCTTGTTCAACAAGAAAATTTGTTGGCAGGTTCGTTTCATCCGGAACTCGGGACTGATTTACGGGTACACGAATACTTTTTGAGAATGGTGGGCGTGAAGTATGCGGGTGTATATTGATCTTTCCGATGAAGAAACTAAGCAAAATCTCCTTCAAGCAGTTAGTATGTGTTGTGGCTTAGCTGTAGCTGATGAAAAAGATGCAGATCTTTTTGTTGGTGAGAAAGTACATCCTTTGCTTGATACTGTAATTGTGAGCAAGTCTGTGCCCGAGAATCTGAATCAAGTTGTCGATGTTGTGTTGCCAAAACAATCGCTTGACTATTACATCATGAAATTCAAACTCCTGTATTGCTATGTAGTCACTCATTGCAGCGTAGAAGCATTTTTAGATGAGGAAATCTACAAATCTCAGAGATATGATATTCCACTCTCTATAGCCATGGTAAGACTTGGCAAAGAAGATGAACTTGCCGTTAGAACACTTTATAGTTGCGCAAAAAGACAGGCAAGAGCTTCTGACAAAGTAATGCTTTATGACAAAAACACCTTAATAACTTTCTTACCCTACACACAAATAGAAGGTGCAAGAATTTTTGTTGGTAGATTGTTGAGGCGTTCAAGGAGAATTAAACTTCCCAAATCTACGCACTTTCCTCAAGTTGTTTCTGCAATTTGTCAAGTAACCACACAAGTGGCTGATTCTTCGGAATTGATTTTGAAACTGGAAGATGCGCTTTCAAATGCTCTGATAAAGGCACAGCAGATTGTGGTGGTAGAATAAAGGGCGGCTCAACCGCCCTTTTTAAATCCCAAGTTCTTTAAAAATTCTTTCCACCATCTCTTTACCAACTCTTTCTTGCGCTTCGTATGTAGAAGCTCCTATGTGTGGTGTGGCAACAATATTAGGAAGTCCAAGCAATTTCCTTCTAAGATCATCCTGAGGTGGCTCGACTTCAAAAACATCAAGGGCAGCTGCATAAACTTTGCCACTAATGAGAGCTTCGTACAGAGCTTGTTCATCAATTACTCCTCCGCGAGATGCATTTACTATTATTACTCCATTCTTCATCTTATCAATAGCTCTGGCATCTATCATATGTTTTGTCTGTTCATTCAATGGAACGTGCAATGTTATGAAATCAGACAATTTGTAAAGCTCATCTAAGTTAACCATTCTCACATTTTCAAAATCAGACACCAAGGGATCGTAAGCTATTACAGTCATTCCAAAGGACAAAGCCCTCTTTGCCACCTCTTTACCTATCATTCCAAGACCTATGATACCAAGAGTTTTTCCAAAGAGCTCGTGTCCTTCAAGTTCTTTTTTAGTCCATAATCCGTCTTTGAGGTCCTTAGTTCCTCTTGCTATATGCCTTGCCGCACTGAGCATCAAGCCAAATGTGAGTTCGGCAACAGATATTGCACTTGCTCCGGGTGTATTCAACACCTTCACACCTTTTTCTTTTGCGGCACTGACGTCGATATTATCCAGACCAACACCAGCTCTGCCAATAATTTTGAGTTTTGTACCCTTTTCGATCAATTCTCTGGTCACTTTTGTGGCGCTTCTCACTATCAAAACTTCAATATGAGGCATCAAATCAAGCAACTTGTCTTTTTCAAGGTGTTCACTGGTTACATCGAGTTGACTTTTAGATCTGAGCAAATTCATTGCCTCTTGATCCAATGGATCGTTCACGTGAATTCTTATCATCCGGCAACCCCCTCACGATGGAATATTTCCATCGCAGCCTTCACACCTTCACCAAATTTGACAGGATACCCAAGTTCGTGTAACGTGAACTCCAAAGCAGATATGGCAGTAATACTGTCAAACAAAGAAACATACCCAAGATGGGCTATTCTAAAGATCTTATTTGCCAAATGTTCTTGTCCACCCGCTATGGTTACTCCATATTTGTCACGCATGATCTTTGTTATTTTCTTACCATCTACACCTGCAGGTACTGTTACAGCGGTACAGACATTACCTGGCCTTTTAGAGAACAACTCGAGTCCAAGTGCTTTTACTGCTGCTCTTGTAGCTTCTCCAAGTACCCTATGTCTATTCCAAATATTCTCTATGCCCTCCTCTTTGAGCATCTTCACACTCTGATTGAGCATGTATATCATATTAACTGCAGGTGTCCATGGATTATCAGGGTAGTTTTTGTCGTAGTATCTCAAATCGTAGTAATATTTGGGACATTTGTTCTGCTCGACTAATGCCCAAGCCTTTTTGCTCAAGGTTATGAAACCTAAACCCGGTGGCATCATGATACCTTTCTGCGAACCACTCACAACTACATCAACGCCCCATTCATCCATCTTCAATGGTTCGGCAAGTAAACCGCTTACCTCGTCGGTCACAAGGACACGATCTGTATTTCTTGTGAGTTCTGCTATGGCTTTTAAATCCATAACTGTACCGGTAGAAGTTTCGCTGTGTGTGGTGAAGATAACCTTAGCATCGGGATTTTCTTTCATGGCTTTTTCTATTTGTTCTGGTGTAACTGCCTCACCCCATTCAAGTGCTATTTCGACTACATCGATACCAAATGCCTGACAGATTTCTTTCCATCTTTCTCCAAATTTTCCAGAGACAACCACTATTGCCTTCTCGCCAGGATTGACCAGATTGGTTACAGCTGCTTCCATGGCTCCAGTTCCAGATGAAACAAAGACATAAACCCTGTTTGAGGTTTGAAAAAGGTATTTTGCCTCTTCGAGAGTTTTTTCGATGATCTCCAGGAACTGTGGTGTGCGATGATGGATCGTTTCTTTGGCTCCCGCGAGTAGAATGTCTATTGGAACAGGAGTTGGACCAGGTGCCATAATGTAGTTTTTCCTTAACATAAGAACACCTCCTTAGAATGATTTCGATTGTAGTTTAGCATGACATAAGATGAGACTAAAAAAAATTTGATATGCAATATATTGCATGCAAATTTTTGCTTAATGCAATGTATTGCACAAAACAGAAAGCAGCATTTAGAAATTAAAATCGTACTGCCATCATTTTGGCACGATTTTGATATAAAAATAATGGGGTGATTCAATGGAAAACTCTCGGTATCAGTTTTCAAAACTCGCAGGCAAACTAAAGTCATCGATGATACGTGAGCTACTCAAGTATGCAAACGTACCCGGTGCCATTTCATTTGGTGGGGGCACCCCAGATCCAGAGACATTTCCAAGACATGAGCTCGCACAAATTGCTTCGGAGATCATTGAAAAGGAATACAAATACACCCTTCAATATTCAGTAACCGAAGGAGACCCAGAGCTCATAAAGCAGATACTTGTTCTGTTGAAAAGGGTTTATGGGATAGATGGCCTTTCCAATGAGAACATTCTCATAACAGTTGGATCCCAACAGGCACTGGAGCTTGTTGGAAAGGTTCTACTTGATCCAGGCGATTATGTACTCGTTGGTGATCCAGAATATCTTGGTGCGCTGAGTGCTTTTAGAATGAGAGATCCGCAGTTTTTAGTGGTGAAATTTGAAAACGATGGACCAGATATGAACATGGTCGAACAGAGGATAAGGGATCTCGAAGAATCTGGTCAAATAAGATATCTAAAGTTCATATATGTAGTTTCGAACTTTCAAAATCCATCGGGAATCACGACCAACCTTGAAAAGAGAAAAACCCTGGTTGAAATTGCAGAGAAATATGATCTGTTGATCGTTGAAGATGATCCATACGGTGTACTGAGATTCAAAGGTGAATTTGTTCCTTCAATAATGAAAATTGGCGGAATTGAAAGAGTAATTCTTTTGAATACTTTCAGCAAAATTCTCTGTCCGGGTTTGAGAATTGGTATGGTCGTGGCTGATAAGTCTATCATCAGGAAGATGGTGCTTGCAAAACAAGGTAGTGATTTGTGCAGTCCCTCACTAACTATGAGACTTGCAGCGAGATATCTTGAAAAATATGATGTACTCGAGCAAATAAAACCCGCTATTGCATTGTATGAGAAGAAAAAGAACGCAATGGTGAAAGCCCTTGAGGAAAATTTTGGCGATCTTGAGGGAGCAAAATGGACTGATCCGGAAGGAGGACTCTTTGTTTGGTTTACATTACCAGAGAAATACGATACGATGAAAATGTTTAGATTCGCAGAGCAAAATAAGGTTTTCTATATACCAGGTGAAGCATTCAGACCATACGATCAACCTTCCTCCTCTATGAGAATGTCGTTTTGTTTACCCCCAGTAGAGGATATATACGAGGGTATAAAAAGACTGAGAGATGCATTTGAAAAATATAGAATTTCCGGGGAGTTGTGATTTTATGTACAGAATCTTGGTCATAAACCCTGGATCGACTTCAACAAAAATAGCAGTGTATGAGGATGAGAAGTGTGTTTTTCTTGAAAAAGTTGAACACAAGGTCCAAGACCTTGACAAACATCCAGATCTCATGGATCAACTTGAATTCAGGCGAAAAAATATAATCGACTGTCTTGAAAAACATGGTTTTAAAAAATCTGATTTCTCAGCTATCGCAGCGCGTGGTGGCATACTACCACCGATTGAAAGTGGTACTTACCTTGTGAACGAAAAAATGGTCCACTATTTGAGATACCTGTCACCTGTCAAACATGTTTCAAACCTTGCGGCAGTGATCGCATACGAACTTGCCGATGGTGAGATACCTGTTTACATAACAGATCCAGTTTCTGTTGATGAAATGATCCCAGAAGCAAGGTTTTCTGGCATACCTGAAATACAAAGAAAAAGTCTGCTACACACTCTGAACATAAAGGCTGTTTGCAGAAAAGTAGCTTTTGAATTCAACAAGACTTACGAAGAATTGAACTTGGTTGTAGCACATCTTGGTGGTGGAATTTCCATTGCAGCTATAAGAAAGGGCAGAATCATCGATGTAAACAATGCCAATGATGAAGGACCTTTCAGTCCAGAGAGAACTGGTGAATTACCAGTAGGCGATGTGGTAAGGATGTGTTTTTCAGGAAAGTACACAAAGGATGAGTTAAAAAAGATGTTCGTAGGAAAGGGAGGACTTGTAGCCTATCTTGGTACTAATGATCTAAGAGAAGCGCTGAAAATGGCACAGATTGATAAAAAAGCCGATCTTATTATCGAAGCAATGGCATATCAGATAGCGAAGGAAATTGGTGGTATGTGTGCTGTTTTGTGTGGTGTTGTCGATGCAATAATCCTCACAGGTGGGATGGCATACAGTAATGATTTTGTAGACAGGATAAAAAGTTATGTGTACAAATTTGCCCCTATCTTTGTTGTACCAGGTGAATTTGAGATGGAAGCCCTCGCATTAGGTGCTTTGAGAGTTCTCAGAGGTGAGGATTCTGCCAAAACTTGGGGTGATTTTCAATGAGTAGATTACATAATCTCCTTGAATTATCAAAAAGGAAAATGAAGAAACTCATTGTAGCTGCAGCAGATGACGATGTTGTATTGAGTGCAATAAAGTTATCTTGTGAATATCAGATAGTCTCTCCGATCTTGGTTGGTCCAAAGTCTGATATTGAAAAATTCTCAAAAGAAGTGGATTTAGATTTGTCGTGTTGTGAGATAGTCGATGTTCCAAAAGATCAAGCTGCCGTTAGGGCTGTTGAAATAGCTTCCAAAAATGGAGACTTACTTATGAAGGGTTCTGTAAAAACTTCCGATCTCATGAAAATAGTACTTCAGGAAGAGTATGGTCTTCGAACGGGCGCAACAATAACAATGGTGAGTGTTTTTGATATACCATCTTATCATAAACTCCTTGCTATAACAGATGCTGGTATGATAATTGCGCCAACCATTGAGCAAAAAATAGATATGATAAACAGTAGTGTGAAAGTGATGAAAAAGTTGGGTGTTGAGAAACCAAAAGTTGCGGTTCTTGGTGCTGTGGAAATTCCGAATGTGAAGATGCCTGCGACTATTGATGCGGCCATATTGAGCAAGATGAACGACAGGGGGCAAATAAAAGATTGTATCATCGATGGACCGTTTGCTTTGGACAATGCAATCTCATTCCAAGCCGCAAGACACAAAGGAATAGAAAGTGTTGTTGCTGGTGATGCAGATATCTTGATTATGCCAGATATAGAAGCAGGTAACATATTCTACAAAGCGATGGTGTTTTTTGCCAATGCCAAGGTAGCTTCTGTTATACTCGGTGCGAAACTTCCAGTTGTTCTAACTTCAAGGGCAGACTCTGACGAGACCAAGTTGTATTCAATAGCCCTTGCGGCTATGCTCACCTGAAAGGGTGATGGAATTGTACAGGATCTTGGTAATAAATCCTGGCTCCACATCAACAAAAATTGCGATTTTTGAAGATGAGAAAGAAGTCTTCTCTCGAACACTCAGACATAGTGTTGAAGAACTGTCTGTTTACAAGAATATCTTCGATCAATATGAGTTTAGAAAATCAGTCATACTGGGAGCTCTCGAAGAAAACGGCTATCCTGTGAATGGTTTTTCTGCCATAGTTGGCAGGGGAGGATTACTACGACCAATTCCGGGTGGCACTTATGAAGTGGATGAGGTAATGCTTGAAGAACTCAGGCATGCAAAACAGGGCGAACATGCATCTAATTTAGGGGCAATCCTTGCTCATGAACTCGCTCAATTAGCTGGTGTTAAAGCTTATATAGTGGATCCAGTGGTTGTTGATGAGATGAATAATATAGCAAGGATTTCAGGCCATCCTGAAATTCAAAGAAAATCGATCTTCCACGCGTTGAATCAGAAAGCCGTTGCAAGAAAAGCCGCATTAGAAATTGGTAAAACTTATGAAGATGTGAATTTGATAGTTGTACACATGGGTGGCGGAATATCGATTGGTGCCCATATGAAAGGAAAGGTCATCGATGTGAATAACGCTTTAGATGGCGATGGACCATTCACACCCGAACGCAGTGGGACATTACCTTTGACACAACTAATAGATCTTTGCTTTTCGGGAAAGTACACCAAGGAATGGGTGTTGAAGAGGATAAAAGGTAACGGTGGTCTGGTTGCGTATCTTGGAACAAACAGTGCAATTGATGTTCAAAAGAAAATAGATGATAACGACAAATACGCTGAATTGGTATACAGATCAATGGCATATCAAATAGCAAAATGGATTGGTAAAACAGCAGTTGCGTTGCGTGGTAATGTCGATGCCATAGTCTTGACAGGTGGTCTTGCCTATGACAGTAAATACATGGTCAGATGGATCAAAGAATATGTTTCATTCATTGCGCCAATTATTGTGTATCCAGGTGGCGATGAAGAAAAAGCGCTTGCATTAGGTGTTCTTAGAATTTTGAAAGGTCAAGAAAAACCCAAAATTTATCATGAAGAGGCAGAAAGATGGCAAAAAACCACGTGTTTGTAGGATTATATGGAAGCGGAAAAACTGAATTGGCGATAAATTATGCCATAAGGTTGAAGAAAGAATCACAAAAAGTTGCCATAGCTGACGTCGATATAGTCTCACCATATTTTAGAATAAGAGACTTTCAACAAATACTTCACTCTCATGGCATAGTCGTTATAACAGCTCCTGAAAAACTGATGAATGCCGATTTGCCAATCGTTACCGCATCGGTGGCTGGGTATCTTGACAATCCAGAGTACAGAGTTGTGTTAGATATTGGCGGTGACGAGAGAGGTATCGTCGTGCTCGGTTATCTCAAAGAGCACCTTGTTGACACTAATGTATATCTGGTTGTAAACACGAAAAGACCATTCAGCCAGAGAGTAGAACAAATCGTACAAATTGCAAAGGCACTTGAAAACCGTTCCGGAGTGAAGATTGATTTTCTTGTAAATAATACGAACCTTGGATCACAAACAAGTCCTGAGATCATAAATGAAGGTGAAGTAATTTTACAACAAGTTTCAGAAATATTGGAAAAACCAGTTGCTTTCACGGTCGTTGCTGACTCAATTGATTATGATGGGAAATTCAATGTGGTACATATAGAAAGATTTGTAAAAAGTAAGGAGGAGTCTTCTTGAGAAGAGCATACATAGAGATCGATGCTGAAAGATGTAAAGGTTGTGGTTTGTGCATAAATGCCTGCCCACAAAAGATCATTAGATTTTCAGATAAGTTCAACACGAAGGGATATCACCCAGCAGAGCAGTATGATCCAGACGAAAAATGTCCAGGATGTGGTTTTTGCTATATGATGTGTCCAGATAGCTGTATAACCGTTTTCAAGGCGACGCAGCCTGTGAGGTGATGTGAAATGAAAAAGATCATGATGAAGGGTGTCGAAGCAATAGGTGAAGCTGCCATAAAAGCTGGGTGCAGAAATTACTTTGGTTATCCTATTACACCACAAAGTGAGTTAACAGAGTACATGGCTCGGCGTTTGCCAGAGGTTAATGGCAGTTTCTTGCAAGCCGAGAGTGAGGTTGCGGCTGTGAACATGATTTATGGTGCTTCGAGTGTTGGAAAACGTGTCATGACATCTACATCATCTCCTGGTTTTAGCTTGATGCAGGAAGGGATTTCCTATATTGCATGTGCTCAATTACCAGCTGTTTTTGTGAATGTAGTTCGCGGTGGACCCGGTCTGGGTGACATCCAACCATCTCAAGGAGATTACTTTCAAGCCACAAAAGGTGGTGGACATGGTGATTATAGATTAATTGTCCTTTCACCTTCGACCGTCCAAGAAGCTACAGAACTTACAATACTTGCCTTTGATTTGGCAGATAGGTACAGAAATCCCGTGTTGATCTTTGCGGACGGCCTACTTGGGCAGATGATGGAACCAGTTACTTTCGAAGAAAGAGAAATAATCTACGATAATAGCAGTTGGGCATTGACTGGCGCAAAAAATAGATCGCCCAGACAGGTGACTTCGTTCAATATAGATCCATATGGCTTGGAAAAAATGAATATAGAACTGCAGAAAAAATATCGACAAATAGAAGCAAACGAGGTTCGATACGAAGAATTTCTCACAGAAGATGCCGATATTCTGATCGTTGCACATGGAACAGTTGGAAGAATCACTAAGAGTGTTGTGAAGATGGCAAGAGAAGAAGGCTTGAAGATTGGTTTATTTAGACCAATTACTTTATATCCCTATCCTTACGATGCCTTAGCGAGACTTGCTGAAAATATGTCTTTGATCATGACAGTAGAAATGAGTTCTGGTCAAATGCTTGAAGATGTTAAACTCGCAGTTTGTGGAAAAACCAAAGTCGAATTTTATGGGAGAATGGCAGGAGTCGTTCCAACACCTGAGGAAATTTTCACTCACCTAAAAAGTTTAATTAGGAGGCAATGAAAATGGAATTCACAGCTATTTACAAGATGCCTGATTCTTTGAGTAAGAAACCGTTTACATACTGTCCTGGTTGTCATCACGGAATTGTCCATAGATTGATCGCAGAGGTAATAGACGAATTGGGAATAAGGGAAAAGACGATAATCGTCGCTCCTGTGGGATGTTCTGTTTTTGCTTATGAGTTTTTCAACCTTGATGGGACAGTTGCTCCACATGGTAGAGCGACTGCTGTAGCAACCGGAATGAAACGTGCAAGACCGGATCTTGTGGTTTTTACATATCAAGGCGATGGAGACCTGGCAGCCATTGGAACTGCAGAGACAATTCATACAGCAAATAGAGGAGAAAGGGTTACCACAATATTTATAAACAACGCAATATATGGTATGACAGGTGGACAAATGGCTCCAACAACCTTGCTTGGTATGAAGACCACGACATCTCCGTATGGCAGATCACCAGAAAAAGAGGGTTATCCTGTACATATCTGTGAGATATTGAAAGAACTCAAAGGAGTAGCTTTCTTAGCACGTACAAAAGTTACAACGCCAAAGGATGTTTTGACAACAAAGAAGTATATTAAGAAAGCCTTCTTAGCTCAGATAAAAGATATAGGCTATGGACTGGTCGAAGTTTTGTCAACCTGTCCAACAAACTGGGGTATGCCTCCTATAAAAGCCATGCAGTGGCTTGAACAAAATATGGTGGTAGAATATCCTCTTGGTGTCTTCGTGGATAAGGTTGGTGAAGACAAATGACACACAGTATAATCTTTGCTGGTTTTGGAGGACAAGGAGTTATGCTCATGGGGCAGGTACTCGCCCAAGCGGGTATGAATGAGAATAAGTATGTAACATGGTTCCCATCTTATGGTCCAGAGATGCGTGGAGGAACGGCAAATTGTACAGTGGTTGTCAGTGAAGAACCTGTCGCCTCACCAGTTGTGGAGATGCCAACCGAAGTTGTGGCGATGAACATACCTTCGCTTTTGAAGTTCGAATCAAAAGTCAAGAAAAATGGTTGTCTGTTTATAAATATTTCAGTTGTTGATAGAAAACCTCAAAGATCTGACATCGAGGTTTATGAGGTGCCCGCGAATGATATCGCCGAAAGACTGGGAAACCTCAAAGTCGCAAATATGGTAATGCTTGGTAGCTTTGTTCAGGTAACAAAATGCGTTAGCATAGATTCTTTGATTGAAGCTGTGAAGTACAAACTTTCCTTAAGAAATTCCGAGATTATCGAACTTAATATCAAAGCGATCTTTGAAGGAGCAAAACACGTAGGCGGATAAGATAGACCCACCCATTGGCCGGAGCGAAGCTCCGGCATTTTTTTATTCTTCGTAAATCATCTTTACTGTCATACCACCATCAACTGTAAAATTAACGCCCGTGATAAAACCTGATTTCTCATCATCTGCGAGAAATAAACACAAGTTGGCTATATCCAAAGGATCGCCAACTCTTCCCGCTGGATGTTGTGAATGATCTATAGGTCTCAATTGTGGTTCTTTCCTTAATTGTCTCTTTTTCCATAGAGAGGTCTCTATCCAACCTGGACTTATGCATACCACTCTTATTCGATATCTTGCAAGGCTTATGGCAAGTGAATGTGTTAAGGCAACGACACCACCTTTTGATGCAGAATATGGTTCAGTATCTGGTTCTGACTGAAATGCCCTCGTACTGGCTATATTGATGATCACACCACCTGGATTTTTAATCATTTGCTGTGCGCAATATTTTGAACAAAGATATGGACCAGTCAAGTTCACCTGTATGACTCTATTCCATTCTTCAAATGTTCTCTCAAAGATACTCTTTGTTGAACTTATCGCAGCGTTGTTAACAAGAACATTTATCCTTCCATAAATCTGTACAGTCCTTTCAACCATTGATCTTACAGAATCTTCATTGGAAACATCAGTTCTCACAAAAATAGCATCAAAACCTTTTTCTTTGAGAATAGATTCTCTTTCCCGACCGGCTTCTTCATCGAGTTCTGCTATGATAACTTTCATTCCATTAGCACAAAAACTCTCGGCGATTGCCGCGCCTATTCCTTGACCACCACCGGTGATTACAGCTACCTTATCTTTGAGCATGACGAACACCTCTCACAAGAGTTGTGATAGTTTCTCGTATGAAATTTGAGCTATTTGTCTTGCATCCAAATTCCAGTATTGTTCATTGAAAAGTTCCACGGATACTACTCCGCTGTATCCAATCTTTCTCAGTGTTTTGATGAAATCATTTAGCGGTAGTATTCCATCTGTTGGCATAACTCTATCTGAATCTTTGATTTCTCTACCTTCGATTTTTGGAAGGTCATTGATATGCACAATGAATATATCTTCGGGATCCGTTTGCTGCACATCTTCAAGGGTCGAGCTTCCCCCAAAAAGATGACAAGTATCAATTACAAGACCTACATTCTTTCGATCCACAGCTTTAACTATCTCTCTTGCAACACTCAACTTGTTTACAGAGCAATTCTGAAATCCAAGAAATTCAAAGGCGAGTTTTACATCGTAATGATCTGCCAGTTTTGAGAGTTCCTTCAGAACACCGATGGTTTCTCTTTTTATCTCTTCTTCTGGCAATCTCTCTTGGATAAAACCCGGAACGACTATGAGAACTTTGGCTCGAACATCTTGGGCTAACGCGCAAAGCATTTCACATTCTTCGAGTTTTTCACCAAAATCCTTGCTAAAGGTTGCCTGTTCAAGTGAATTAATTGTATAAGGCTCAATGGCATTTTTCACAAAATCTTTGACGATATCCTCCACGCTGTGCCATTTCATGGCGTCAAATAACTTTGTTTTCCAGATCTCAAGCACATCGAACCCAGCGGCACTGGCTGAGGAAATATCACTAAATAGATCGTACTTCATGGAAGTAGCGCCGTTGAAACCTTTTAGCATAGATTCACCTCCCCACCAATTAACTGTAAAATGTTGAGATTTTCTTGGTCTTAATATTAGCACAAATTGAAAATCTTTTCGAATATAATTTTGTAGGGAGGAAAATATGTGAGAATAGTTTTTCTTGGCACAGCAGCTGCTGTTTCAACACCCAGTAGAGACAATACATCTCTTCTTGTGAACGATTTTCTCATAGATTGTTCTGGCAACTTGTTTGGAAAGATGAAAAAGGTCGGGTATGACCCTTTAAAACTCCAAGGCATAATCATAACCCATGGACATGTTGATCATATCTATGGATTGCCTTCTCTGATAGAGATGTTAAGGCTTTCAGGGAGAAGAGACCCATTAAAGATTTATGTTGGAAGACATTTCTATGAACTTACCGAAGTCTATCTTGAAATGCATGGACTTTTATACCAAGAAAAAGGTTTTGAGATAGAATTAAGAGCTGTTAATTACGAGAAACAGCTATTGATAAATGATTCGAAGATATCTATCGAGACATTTCCTGTAAAACATTCTGTTCCTAATATAGGTTTGAAAATCAGATCCAATGGAGTGACAGTTATATACACAAGCGATACTGAACTGTGTGAAGATATGATCGATCTTTTCAATGATGTAGATCTTTTGATACACGAATCAACTTGTAGTTATCTTTACTCGAAAAAAACTGAAGGTCATACGTGTGCTGAAGATGCTGCGAGATTCGCGCAGTTGTCTAACGCGAAAGTACTCTGTCTTGTTCACATCGGACCAGAAATAGATGGTAACGAAACAAAGTTAATCAATGAGCTCAAACAATATTTTCTCGGAAAGATATTAATACCCAATGATCTTGATAGAATAGTACTTTGAAGGGGGAAAGGAAATGACAAAGTTCAGCTATAAGAATGTCTTTTTGCTTGGTTTTGGTTTTTTTGGCATAAGCGTTCTTTGGCCTTTGTACAATGCCTATGTTCCAATTTTTCTGAAGGATTTTGCCCTATCTTCTTTCGTGATAGGTATAGTGATGACCATCGACAATCTTTTCGCAATCTTCATGCTCCCTTATATAGGTACACTGAGCGATCAAACTCGAACAAGATTTGGGAGGAGAAAGCCATACATCCTTTTTGGAGCACCGTTGGGAGCCTTGTTTTTCTGTTTGATACCTTTGATGCGTGATACAAAATCTTTATTTTTGATGATGACAGTGATCGTGATCATGAATTTTTCAATGGCGCTTTTCCGATCACCTGTAATAGCTTTGATGCCAGACATCACTCCTTCTGCTTATAGAAGTCAGGCAAATGGGATCATCAATTTCATGGGAGGATTTGGGGCACTTTTGGCTTATTTTGCAGGTAAACCACTTTATGACGCACATTATTCATATCCATTCTTTGCCGGTGCTCTGTTGATGATTTTTGCAAACGTTCTTGTGATTGTATTCATAAGAGAGCCAAAAGAGTATACAATAACTCAAGATAAAGTGAGTGTTATCGAGACTGTGAAAAAAGGTAACAAAGAACTTCTGGACAATTTAAAGGACGTGTTTCACTCAAAAGAAAGAAGTCTATTGTTTATCTTGCTGTCTATACTGTTTTGGTTTATAGGATTTAATGCCTTAGAAACTTTTTTCACAAGTTATGCTAAGTTCTATCTGAATATATCTGAAAGTACAGGAGCACTTGTCCTTGGTGTTTTTTCCTTGACTTTCATGCTATTTTCGATACCAGCGGGTTTGATTGGTTCAAGGATTGGGAGAAAGAAGACCATAAGTATTGGGCTTCTCATATTGATGCTATGCCTTTTAATAGTGGTTATTATATCCGCTTTTTCACAGAACAAATCCATTCTACTTTCAATGTTTTTCATGTTGTTCGCAATAAGTGGTATGGGTTGGGCATTGGTGAATGTCAATTCACTTCCAATGGTAGTGGACATGACCAAATCAGAAAAGGTCGGTGGATATACAGGTCTGTATTATTTCTTCTCCATGGCTGCGAATATTTTTGCACCACCTTTGGCAGGTGTTTTCATCGACACATTGGGTTATCAATCTTTGATGGTCTTTTCAATAATTTTTGTCACTTTGTCGTTCGTAACAATGAGATTTGTGAGAAGAGGTGAGGTCGAACAACATTGAATGTGCATCTATCTGCGTGATCCTAAAAATTAAAGTCATTGTGAATAGACAAAAAAACTGTCTTTGTGTGCAATTATCTGTACTTGTTGATTTATGTCAAACGTTTCTTCACTGTTTATGAAAAGCATATCTTCTATACCTTCTATTTTAATTTCATAACGATGCTTAGAACCAAGGTACAGTTTTCCCACTATTGTGCCTTCGAACCTAAGATCACCTTCACCTACAGTAACGTTTTGCTGAATTGGCAAGACTTTAGCTTCTTCAGCCCTTATAACTATGTGTATTTCTCCTTGGTCAATTTGAAATTCAAAATTACCGATCTTTGTTGTTCCTTTAGCCAAAGGTGTTATTCTTAAAATGCTGTTTACACCTACAAAGTCGGCAACAAATAGATTAACAGGGCTTTTGTACACCTGCTGAGGTGTTCCAATCTGAAGCACTTTTCCATTGTGCATTATGACTATTCTGTCAGCTATGCTGAGAGCCTCTTCTTGATCATGGGTCACATACAACGTAGGTATCTTCAACTTCTTTTGCAGGGCTTTCAACTCGAATCTTATTCTCATTCTGATCTTGGCATCAAGGTTTGACAGAGGCTCATCCAATAACAATACATCTGGTTCCACTACGATCGCTCTTGCCAATGCAACACGTTGTTGTTGACCTCCGGAGAGTTGATTTGGTTTTCTCTGAGCTAAGGGGGCTATATCCAAAAAGTTTAGTGCCCATTCTACTCTCTCTTGGATCGTTTTTTTATCGTACTTTCGTATCTTCAAACCATATGCGACATTCTCAAAGACTGTCATGTGCGGCCATAGAGCGTAATTTTGGAAAAACATGGCTACATTTCTCTTCTCTGGTGGAAGGTTTGTAATGTCTTTCGATTTTACAAGTATCTTTCCAGAATCCAATTGCACAAAACCGGCTATGGATCTTAAAAGAGTGGTTTTTCCAGAACCACTTGGTCCTATGACTGCAAGCAGTTCTGCATCTTCTATTTCTATACTCACATCGTCAAGAGCTTTGACTTGACCATAGGATTTGCACAAATTCTGTGCCTGCAAGATAGTCATGCATTCAACCTCCCAAACCAGCTATATACTCGGCTTTCAAAAATCTCTCGATGAGTATCATGAAGATCAACGAGGGTATCACCAGTATTATCGCAATCACGCTTGCTATTTGAAGGTTATATCCCATACTTGATGTGTACATCAAAACAGGAGCTGTTTGAATAAACGGCGCACCTATGAAAAAGGCTGCTGTGAATTCCCCCATCGACCAAAGAAAGACATAGATTGCTCCGGCGATGATGCCTGGAATTGCCAATGGGAAAGTTATGGTCCGGAAAACCTTGAATCTGCTCGCTCCGAGATTCTGTGCGGCCTGCTCAAATTCAACGGGTATAGATTTAAAGGTAGCAGTTATAATCCAAAGCGAGAAAACCAATGAAGCCATGGTGTGTGCAAGTATGATTCCCCAAATATTACCCCTGAGCCCTAAGCGTCCAAAGATACTGGCAAGGTTTATGAAAACAGGTAGCTGTGGAAAGGCTTGTGGCATCAAAAAAAGCAGAAGAAGAATCCTCTCAAATGGCAATCTGTATCTTGCAAAACCATATGCCGCTGGGATTGCGAGCAGGATAGAGAAAGCGACTGTTAACAAAGCAACAACTACACTTAAGACCAATGAATTTAAAACTCTTCCTTGTCTGAAGACCTCAGACCAGTACCTTAAAGTGAATTCCTGAGGCAATGGACTTGGCCAATACCAGATCTTAGCAAAACTCCAAATGACAATTCCAATTATGGGGCCTATCATAATCAATAGCATGAATATGATAAAAACTATCCTTGCTGTTAATCGCCAGATGGAGAATCTCACCCTTTTATACCCCCTCGTTCCGCAGCCATAAACCTCAGATAATAAATTGCAAGGACGATAACAATTAAATACGAAATCACACCCAAGGCATTTGCAACTCCCCAATCATTGAAAAAGTTGATTCTGAACATCATATCAACGGTTATCATATTTGGAGTATTTGGGCCAATCATAACTGGTATAGTTAAACTACTTATCGTTCTCACAAATGTGAGTATAGCTGCAACCATTATCGAAGGTTTGCACATAGGAATAATCACAGTGAAAACGATTCTTGTTTTAGAAGCACCAAGATTTCTGGCAGCATCAATGTAGGAACTATCAAGAGCTCTAAAGGCTCCAAGGATTATTAAGGCAGCGTATGGAGTCATAACCCACACAAAAGTCCACAACAATCCTATCCAATTTCTCGAGAAACCTGGCAATTCCTCAATTCTGAGAATTCTTGTGAGAAGACTATTCAGTGTACCATGTGGTGCGAGAAAAATTCTCATGGCATGACCAACTATCAAAAATGGAATGAACAGTGGCAGACGGTACATCACATCTAAAAATCTCCATTCCTTGAATCTCAGATAACTCGCCAAAAGAACGCTCAAAATCAATACAACCAAAACTGTACCAACTGTCATAACAACTGAATAAAGAATATCTCGTGAATATATTTCAAAAACTTTCCCATAATTAGCCCAACTCAAATGACCATCTTTAATAAAACTGATCCAAACAGCACGAATCAAAGGATAGATATACAGAAATATCAGAACTAAAAAGGCAGGTAAGATCAGTAAGAAACCTATTAGGCGATTCCTAAGTTCTATTTTCATAGATCTCACCCACAAAAAGCAGAGCCTGCCGGCTCTGCCTGTTATTTTTCAACCCATTTTTCGTATGCTTCTTGCATATCTTGTTTGTATGGAAGTAATGGCATTGGCTTTCCATATTTGAGTAGCTCTGCTTGTTTAACATCTTTGTAGATTCTGTCAAGAACTTCTTTTGTCAAATAAGGTGTCATAAAATCATCGCCAATTGCAGGGTACCAATTGAATCTTTCAACAATATACTTTGCTTGCATTTTTGGTGAAGAAACAAATTCGATGAGTTTCAATGCGTAATCAGCATTTGCGGCTTTTGTTGGTATAGCAAAGTGCATGGGTTGACCTGGCATACCAGGATCCAGCAATATAATCCTGATATTTGGGTCCATTCTGCCTTCGCGCATCCAAGTATAGAACATGTCAACCCAGACAGGACCCATCCAGATCTCACCACGATTGAGTGCATCTAATGTACCCGCATTTCCTGCAGTCATAGTGACGTATTTGTTAAACTCTTTTAATTCTGCATATATCTGTGGCCAGTCTTCTTCATATTTTTTATCGTATGGACCGTTGATCAGGATATCTGTATTTTTGGATTTCCAGTATACCCAACCAAACACGAATGCAACACCTGACATGCCACCTTTGATACCGTTGTATCCAAATTTACCAGGATTCTTCTTGACCCATTCAACGAGTTCAGCATAAGACTTTGGCGGATCTTTGACAAACTTTGGGTTATAAGCGAGTGCAGTTTGGCTGTGAAACATTGGCATTACATAACCATCCACATTAACTCCAAGAGCCATTTCATCGGTATTTCTTATAGCAAGCCTTTTCGCGGTGAGAAAATCAGTGTACTGTCTTATCAAACCTCGTTCAATAGCCCATACAGCACCTGTTTCATGAATCACAACAACGTCTACTGCCCATTTTTCTTTGCCAGAATCTTTTTCAAGCTGCAGTTGCTGAATGATTTGTTGAGATCCGGCATCACCTGGACCAGTACCTACAACCTTGATTTTCACATTTGGATAAAGCTTTTCAAATTCAGGTGCAATCTCGTATTGGAAGAAATCGACCATGTTCTGATCTCCAGCAACCATCATTGTGAGAGTAACCTTAACGGGAATATCTGATTGCGCAAAGACAAAAATGGATACCAGAACAGTTGTTAAAATTACAAAGAACCTTTTCATGAAACCACCTCCTCCAAGGATGGGTATAACGGGTGAATATTAACCCCCCTCAAGATTTTCTAAATATTTTTTCACAGTTCTATAGGCAATCTTTGCAGCTTCCTCAGTGCCATTTGGTAAGGGTAGACATTCTACAGAAATATATCCTTTGTAGTTTATTTCGTGCAGAGCTTTGAAGGTTGATTCAAAGTCATAATGCCCAGTTCCTGGTGCCCATCTGTTGCTATCTGCAACGTGAAAATGATAAAGTTTATCTGCTATGGAATGGATACTTTCCTCTATCTTTGCCTCTTCTATGTTCATGTGAAAAGTATCTGCAAGTATGCCTACGTTTGTTCTGCCAATCATCTGAACAACTTCATATGTTTCATGGAGCGTATTGAGAAAATCTATTTCATACCTGTTCAAGGGTTCTATCACAAGGACTACTTTCTTTGGAAATGCATAGTCGGCAAGAAATCTCATTTGTTCAACGAATATTTTTGTCACTTCCTGAACAGATCTCTGTTTTTTGTTACCTCTTATAAAGCCTATGATCACCTTACATGAAAAATGTGAAGCAAAATCTATATGATTTTTTAATCTCTCTACGGTGTTCTTTCGAAGATTTTCATCAGGATCGATCAAATTCAAAGCCTCCGCCAAAAATGCTTGCCCTGTTCCCACCGCGGCAACGTCTATTCCAAGTTTTTTAGTAACTTTTACTATTTCATTCGCATCTACCTTTTTGGGATCTCTGATAGCGATTTCAACTGCATCATAGCCAATCTTCTTTGCCATCTCTAATCCTTTCACAAGATCTCCTTTGAAAGCGAGAGAATTAAATGCGGCATCAGAAGTACTTATTACAAGAGCTATTTTCAAGTAATTCACCCCCGTTGTAGCAATTCATAAACCTTTTCTAAGGCTTCTTTTCCCATTTTATCTATGTACAACTTTGCAGTTTTCTTGAGTTCATCCTTTGCATTGCCCACGGCTATACCGATACCTGCTGTCCTCAATATTTCAAGATCATTCATACTATCACCCATAGCAACTACTTCATTTGTCGATATTCCCAACATTTTGCAAAGTTCCTTTAGAGCTTTCCCTTTGTTGACAGATTTAGGTAATATCTCTAATAAATCATCCTCTGATCTGACGACATCGGCCTCTTGTCCAAAAACCCCCGGAAGTTCTATCTCAAGCTTGCTCAAATTGTGTGGATAGCTCGCAAAGACAATTTTTGTAACATCTACTTTCTTTACAAATTCAAGATCGCCGATCGATTTGTATACCAGAGCATCTCTTATCATGTAAGTTGCTGCATTTAAGCCTACATTGTAGGCATAAACTTCCTCACCCACAAAAAAGGCTGCCGTAAGACTTTTGCGTGAAAGGATTATTTCAGTTGCTAACTCAACTGCCTTCTTTGATAAAAGATGTTGTACTAAATATCTTTTTTCAAATGGATCGTATATCCTTGCGCCATTGAAGAGTATTACAGGTGTGGTAATATTGAGTCTCTCAATATAACTTTTTGCAGCAGTCAAAGCGCGACCTGTGGCTATTGAAAATAGAACACCAAGACTCCTTATCTTTTCAACCAACTCGATGGTTCCCTGTGAAATGGTGTGATCTTTTTCCAAAAGAGTGCCATCCAAATCTGAAATCAACAACTTCATTCGTATCTCACCACCGATAAAGTATTTTGGTCAAAATCAAGTCCCACAATTTCATTTTGTTCTGGAAGTTTTAAAGATGAAGGATTTTGAATCTCGATGGATAATATTCCATAATCTGTCTTAACCTCGAAAAATGCACTTGCACCAGTGTAGACCCTTGTTATAACGACTCCATCAATGATACCCTCTTTTGGTTTTACGAATCTTCCTCCCTCAGGTCTCAGAACAAGATAAACTTTTTCATTTACTTCATATTGGATTCCTTCCCTCACATGAACCTCAATCTGGACATTGTTCATCGTACGAATTTTGCATTTATTTTCAGTACATTGAACAACAACTGCTTCGAGAAAATTTGCCTTTCCTATGAAGCCGGCAACGAATTTATTCACTGGGTATCTGTAGATCATCTGAGGTGGATCTTGTTGCATGATGATACCATCTTTCATCACAGTGATTACATCAGACAATGTCATCGCTTCAAGTTGATCATGAGTGACATAAATGCTCGTTATACCGAGACTTGATTGGATTTTTTTCAGTTCAATTCTCATCTGTTCTCTGAGTTTTGCATCGAGGTTAGAAAGGGGTTCATCCAAGAGTAAGACTTTTGGCTGGATCACGAGTGCACGTGCAAGTGCAACTCGTTGCTGCTGACCACCCGAAAGTTGGCTGGGATATCTCTTTTCAAGGCCACTCAAACCAACTATATGAAGTATCTGTGAAACTCTGTTTTTGATTTCTTGAGAAGTCAGTTTTCTATTCTTCAAACCATATGCGACATTTTCAAAGACATTCATATGTGGAAAAAGCGCATAACTTTGAAATACCATGGCCGTTGGTCTTTTATTTGGTGGTTGATCATTTACAATACTACCATCTATCAAAACATCGCCTTTGGTAGCTATCTCAAATCCACCGATAAGTCTCAGGGTAGTCGTTTTACCACACCCAGAAGGTCCAAGCAGTGTCATTAACTGGCCTTTTTTGACACCGAAACTCACATCGTTAACAGCTTTTATGAAAGAACCAGTACTTGGATCTTTGAATTCTTTGGTGAGATTTCTTACCTCAACATAGTACTCTGTCATGACATTGCCCTCCTGATTTTGGTTTGATAAGAGAAGTTTATTGTTATAAATCTGAGGAAGAACATAGCCATTAGGACGATACCTATGAGTACATAACTCAGAGCTGCCGCTTGAGCAAGATCACTGTTACCAACTGCTCCAAGTATTCTCACGGTTATCAAATTCCATTTTCCAGAGACGACAAATATAACGGCACTTATCGCTGTCATACTTCTCACAAAAGCTGTAAAAAGGGCATTGAAAAAAGCGGGCATCAAAAGTGGCAAAGTGATCTTCCAAAAAGTTTTGTTGCTACTGCTTCCAAGATCTAAAGATGCCTCTTCTATAGAACGATCAATTTGATAAAGTGCTGCAACACCGTTTTGAACACCAACAGGTAATTCTCTAAATATGAAAACCAGCACGATAATCATTGCAGTTCCGGTCAGTAAAAGTGGCCTTTGATTGAATGCCAACAGATAGCCTATACCGACAACTGTACCTGGTACAGCAAAAGTCAACAGGGAAATGGCTTCCATAATCCTTCTACCGGGAAACTGTTTTCTTGCCACAAGATAGGCTATCATGATACCGAGGATACCACACAATGGTGTTGCAATACAGGCTAAAAACAAAGTGTCTTTGATGTAATCCCAATTGTATGTAAATGCAAATCTATAATTCTCTAATGTGAGCTTGTGATTAACACCCCAAAGTTTTGTAAATGAACCAAACAACACCGTCCCGTAGAATAGAAAGATCGAGAATACTAAAATTACACAGACAATGGTGAAGATGATCTTCACATATACGTTTGGTTCGAGTACCTTAGCCACTGATGGTTTACCTGTGACTGTGACATAAGATTTTTTTGAGAGCCAATATCTCTGAACAAAAAAGGCGATCAACGTTGGAATTAACAGCAAGATTGCCAATCCAGATCCATATGAAATTCTGTAGGAACCTGTTATTTCAAGATAAGCAGAAACACTCAACACATGGTACCTTCCTCCGAGAATCAATGGAGTTCCAAAATCTGCCATTGACTGAGAGAAAACCAAAAGCCATGCAGATAAAATACCTGGCATAGACAACGGAAAAGTTACTCGCCAAAAGGTGCGCCATTTACTCGAGCCAAGGCTCAGAGATGCTTCCTCAAGGTCTGAACTTATAGAGATCAATATCGCTTCTAAGGTCATAAATGCCGTTGGAAAGTAAGCGAGTGTTTCAACTATAACAAGTCCCCAGAATCCATATATTTCAAAGGGCGGTGTGCCTCCAAACAAATTCTTCGTAATGATCCCATTTCTTCCAAACAGGAGTATCGCCGCAAGTGCAATCACAAAAGGTGGTGAAATTATTGGAAAGGTTGCTACTGTCCTGAAAAATCCTTTGAGCGGTATATTCACTTTGGCTATTGAATAAGCAAAGATGTAACCTATTAGAACACTTATTGAAGCCACAACAACTCCCAGTCTCAAAGTGTTTATTATTGGTGTCACAAAGTATTTCTTACTAAAAAGTGTTTTGTAAACATCAAAACTGTACACACCACTTTTGGACTCGAAACTTTTCAGCCCAACCATCAATATTGGATAGACAACAAAGACAATCAATAGTACCCAGACAAAGATAATCATTGCAAACAAAACAGGCTCATTTACCAATCTTTTTATCTGCTTAAACCAGTTCATTCAATCACCTCAAAAGGGCGTGGCATGACACCACGCCCGTCAATCACATACCGTACTCGATTTCTTCTTTCCATCTTTCAATGAGTCTGTCTTTTTGCTCACCAAAGTATTCAAAATCCATTGGAACAACGTTGACATCTTGCATTTTGACCGCTCCTGGAGCGACCTTTGCCTCTGGATTAATCGGTATTCTGTTCCATTTAACCATCAAGCTCTGAGCTTCTGCGGAGAGCATCCAGTCGATGAATCTGGCTGCAAGGTCTGGTTCGGGTGCGCCCTTGATCATTGACATAGCACCGATTTCATAACCAGTTGGTTCCTTTGGGAAAGTGAGGATCACTGGGTAACCTTTGTCAATGCCTTTTGTGATAATGTCATGTGCAAAGGCTATCCCAACGGTTATCTCACCAAGCCCCGCTTGAGTTACACAGGCAGATCCAGAAGTGTTGTAATGGTGAATTTGCTTGTGTAGCTGTTTCCAATAATCAAAGGCTTTGTCCTCTCCCATGATTGCAACAAGTGCTGCGAGAACTGTGTAGGCTGTACCAGAAGTGTATGGATACGCAAGTGAAATCCTTCCTTTGAACTGAGGCTTTAAGAGATCATACCAAGAAGTGGGCGGTTCGACTCCAAGTTGTTTGAGTTGTTCGGTATTACTTCCAAAGCCAATCGCTCCAAAATAAATTCCTACCCAATAACCATCGGGATCTTTAAAGGCAGCAGGTACCTTTTCTACAGCTTCTGATTTGTAAGGTGCAAGAAGTCCTTTTTTCTTTGCCGCGATTTGATCCAATGCCGGACCACCAAACCAGACACTTGCCTGCGGATTTTTTGATTCAGCCTCTACTCTTGCCAAGAGTTCTCCCGAAGACATTCTCACAACCTGTACTTTGATTCCTGTAGCCTGCTCGAATGCCTTTACATAAATCGGCCACTCGTTTTCATCCAATGCTGTATAGATATGCAAAACTTGTTCCTTTGCAAAAACAAACACAATAATCAGAACAAGTACCAGCACCAAGAATCTTTTCATTCTAAACACCTCCCCAATCAGCCCTTGTATGGGCCAGGATATTGCATCTTTTTGGAAGTTACATCTGCCGCAAGCTGAACAGCCATCTTGAGATCATCGAGAACGGTGGTAAAGGTTGCTAAGCAGGTATCACCTCTACCAGTCCTACCCTCGAGTTTGTATGGTAAGAATTTTGCCTCATAAAACTTCACACCATCATATGCACAAACGCCATCTTTGTGAGTTGCGAGAACTATTTTTACACCCATCGAATGAATTTGTTCACAGGCTTTCTTGAGATCCCTTTCACCTGTGAGAATATATGCTTCGTTGTTATCTACCTTAAAAACATCAAAGAGTTTGAGATATCTATTTTTCTGTGGCCAATCTTGGTATCTCAACTGTCCGTCATCGACCACGTTTCTGAGAAATCCCTGTGCATCACCAATCAAGATTTTTGCTTTATCCCTTAGAACAGGTATCAATTCTTCCACGAATTCTCCATGCCAGAGCGCACTCAGAACGATCTTTTCGCACGATAAGTCTTTGATATCCTCTTTCTGAAACCGATTTGCCAAAGAAAGAACTCGACTGATCCTGTCATCTGGATTTTCAGTGGGATAAAAATTTTCAATAGCTGTGGTAGTTTCACTTTCGAGAAATGAAACTTGAGTGCCTATTTTAAGCATTTCATCGTACAAAAATCGATCTTGAATCGCACACTTTGTCACAACCCTACAATTTGCACCTATTCTTTGTGCAGCGATACTTCCGTAGAACACTCCTCCTCCAGGCACAACAACTGTCTTATTTGGTGTTTTATTGATATCCTTTGCAACATGACCTATAAAAAGAATTTCCATCCAAATCACTCTTTCACTTGACCCCCGCAGCTGCCGCAATGACATCCATTATGTACTGAGGGGTCACGTCTTTTCTGAGATAGTCACCTATTTTTTCGCCGCGCTCGAGTAGAACCAATCTGTCAGCTACTTCATACACGTGGTAGATGTTGTGTGTGATAAATATCACAGAGATGCCTCTTTTCTTTGCTTCTTCAATGTGTTCGAGAACCCTCCTGGTTTCGCCAACTGATAGAGCTGCCGTTGGCTCATCCAGTATCAAGAGTTTTGCACCAAAATGAATAGCCCTTGCGATAGCAATAGCTTGCCTTTCTCCACCAGACATGAAAGCGACGGTTTCATCTGGATTTCTCACAGATATACCTACATCATTCATCGCATCTACGACGATCTTTCTCATTTTCCTTCGTTCTATCCAAGAAAAGGGACCTATCCTCTTGACCATCTCCCTACCTAAGAAGAAATTTCTCCACAATGGCATGAGATTAACAAGGGCAAGATCCTGATAGACCGTCTCTATACCAAGGTGTCTTGATTGCCAAGGAGATTTGAAACTGACCTTATTACCTTCAAAGTATATTTCTCCTTCGTCTGGTTGATAATATCCAACGAGTATCTTTATGAGAGTAGATTTGCCGGCACCATTATCACCAAGTAATCCCACTATTTCGTTTCTTGAAACATGGAAATCCACACCTTTAAGAGCTTGTACTCTACCAAATGATTTTTTGATATTCTTCATTTCCACAAGCAAGTTCATCCTGCCACCTTCTTTCGAATCCTTGCATTTATGATTGCTGCAATTATTAGAATGATTCCTATAAAGGCTCTATACCAATAGGCAGGAGCTCCTGCGAGTACCAAACCATTTCTAACCATACTTATCATCGTTGCACCTATGAGTGTACCAATGACACTTCCATAGCCACCCGTTAGAAGTGTCCCTCCCATAACGGCTGAAGCTATTGCCTCCAACTCGAGTTCCTGACCAAGTGTGGGGTCAACTATTTTGAAACGTGCAAAAGTCGTCAACCCAGCAAAACCAGCTAAGATACTACATATCACAAAATTAGTTATCTTCACTCGCTCTGATGGTATTCCAAGGGCTTTCGCAGCTCCAAGGTTACCTCCTGTAGCAAAAGTCCAGTTTCCATATCGAGTTCGTTCCAGAATGATCCAAAAGACAAAAGTCAAAACAATGAACCAGACTGCAGAGTATCTCAAGCCACCGGTTACACGACCGCCGAGATATTCAAGCATTTTGATCCGCCTTGAAAGAATTATTGGAAATCCACCCGTCACTGCCAACAAGATGCCGCGCCAGAACATCATCATTCCAAGAGTGGTTATGAAAGAAGGTATACCCGTCTTCAAAGTGATAAAACCATTTGTGAATCCAATTCCTACAGCAATGAGTAAACATAGAAAAAGTGAAAGATATTCATTCATCTTGTGGTTTACCATTATCGCAAAGACCATTGGAACTACAGCAAAAACAGCACCAACAGATAAATCAAATTCACCACTAATCATGAGCATACAAACACCAATGGCTATGATTCCAAGCTCAGCCGCCATTGTCAAAGTATTCATTAAGTTATCTAAGGTGGAAAATCGACTTGATAAAAAAGAAAAGATCACAAAAAACACAGCAATTCCAACAACTGCGCCAAATTCCTTTATTCTCAAAAAAGAAAGATAATCTTTCTTCCTTGTCAAAACGACCACCCTTTTCAAAGAGGGTGGCACCAGCCACCCTCTGGTAAATTCATTAACGGTAACCCAATTGCACCGTCTTTTCGACGATTTCCACGTTACTCTTATCAACAATTGATGGTCCAGTGAGAACATCTTCGTGCGGAATCAAACCAAATTCTTTATACAAATACAAGAAAACGATTGGTAAATAACCTTGCAGATACTGTTGTTGGTCAATCGTGAAAACAACGACACCTCTTTTGATGGCATCGGTTATTTTCGTTGTCAAGTCAATAGCACCTATTTTCACTTTACCAACGAGATTTTCTTCTTCAACAAGTTGTATTGCGGGATGTGCACCAAGTGGTCCAAGAGTGAATATTGCGTTGGTATCAGGGTATTTTGTCAAATAGCTTTTGAGTAATGTCAAAGCCTTCGTCGGGTCTGTTGTGATATCGAGTTTTTCCACAGGTATCTTCTTTTCCGCTAAAACATCTGCTATACCTTTTGCCCTTGCTTCAAGCCCCACATGACCTGGTTCGTGAATCGCCACAACGGCTCTTTTCGGTGTGAATTCCTGGAGCATCCTTCTTGCCGCATAAACTCCTGCAAGGTACTCATTCATACCTACATAACACAGATATGGAATCTTCTCATCAGCAGATCTGTCATCTGGAACGTTGATCGCAACTACAGGAATACCCATTTCAATTGCTTTTCTGAGTGGCTCATCCAATGCCACAGGGTTCGTAATTGTGACAACAAGACCGTCTGGTCTTTTGACTATTGCTGAATTGACAAGATCGATGAATTCTTTGAGAGAGAATTTTTCTGGTCCGAGGTAAACCGCATCGACTCCGAATTTTGCCGCTGCATCTTTGACACCTTTCATGACAACTCCCCAGAATGGATCAGCCGGACCACCATGTGATACGACATAGAATGTGTAACTAAAAACAGCGACAGACACCATGGCAACAATTAACAATGTTACCAGTCTTTTCACAAAGATCCCCCCTAATATGAAGGCGCTCAAGGCGCCTTCAAATCACCACATATTTCCCAAGCTGTATATGCTCCTCCAACCTGGTTCAAATGGTTTCTTCAGTGCGGCATCTAATTCCTCTTTAGGTCTCTGAGAAAGTTCATTGGCAGGTGGGAGCTTACCCACTGGATAGGTCTTCATGATGTCGTTGACGAGTTTTTCAAGATAATCGAGTAATGCCTCTACTCCCTCCTTGGCTTTTTCTGCACTTGCCTTAGTTGCCTTCCCAACGACACCTTCTGGATACGCAGCAACTTCAATCGGCCCACCACCAACGTGTCCATACCACGCGATGGCCCTGTGCAGCAGATTACCCGCCTTGTCGATATGGCCTTCTGGCATATAACCACGTGGTGTTGTATCCACCGCCCATTCTTGATGACAAAACTCCGGGAACAAAGCAAGACTCCAAGAAGTTTCTACTTCATCAGCGTGGATGAAATTGGTCTCATACGGTCCACCGTCTTTTTTGAGTTTGAATTTATCCTGAATCGCATGATACCAATTTACGTTGAAGATCATCGCAGGTACTTGGAAGATCTTCGCAAATTTGTGTATTGCGACAGGTATGACAAACTCTTGCCCATGGCCATTTAATAAGATCTGCTTCCTAAATCCTGCATTCCAAAATCCAGCGATGACACTGACCAAAAGATCTATGAAGGCTTCATCTTTCACTGGTACTGTCCCAGGCATACCGATGTGGTGATATGGGTGAAAACCATACCAAATTGGTTCTGCCACAGTACAACCTGTCTTCAATGCAACTTGTTCTGCCATTCTCGTAACTAAGAAAGTATCTTCACCAGTCGGTGCATTCGGGCCGTGATTTTCCGTACTTCCAACTGGAATAATTATTAAATCGCATTTTTTCAATCTTTCTTCTATTTCTTTCATAGTCATCGTCTGATAATAAACTCCAGATGGTTTCTCCATGTGACCTTCTTTCGGTGGTATTTCCCATTTTGGCATATTCAACCCTCCAATCTCACATGTGCACTACCACTTTCGACGGCCTTGTAACATGCATCGATGATCTTTATCACTTTTACACCGTCACTCACAGTAACAGGGGGAGTCTTGTGTTCCTTAAGACAATCGATAAAAAGTCTGTTTTCGGTTATGTATCCCCATTTTTCTTTGAAATCTACTTTTGTGAAATCGTGGCTCTCAACTTCTTTTCCAAGGCCTTTGCAGAAATGTACTCTTTCCATTTCCTCATTTGTCATCATCATGTGCTCACCATAAACTTCAACTCTTTCAAAAGGTATCATCCAACTTGCATGAGCGCATGATGTGAAAGTACCTATGATTCCATTTTTCATCTTCATTGCAATCGACCAATCATCGATATCTGGGTAAACACTCTTTTTACCCAAGACATACATCTCTTCAATATCTCCAAAGAGCCACCGCGCCATATCAAAGAGATGCAAGGTACTCTCAAAGAGGAATCCTCCAGTGTATGACCTGTCTGATGTCCATGGTGGATTGAGTAATTCTCCTCTGTTCATTTTTATCTGGAATGAATAAGGTTTCACAGTCCCATTATCTATTCTCTCTTTCATGAAAGTATATACATGGGCAAATCTTCTGTTGTGACCCACTTGAAAAATCGCACCTTTTTCTTTGACCTTCGATTCTAATGCTAAGGCATCTTTCAAAGAAATAGTCATCGGCTTTTCACAAAACACATTCAAGCCAGTTTCGAGTGCATTCATGGCATATTCAAAATGCGTTTTGTTTGGTGATGTGATATACACAGCATTTATACCGGCGTCTTTCATTTGTCTTAAATCGTCAAAAACTTTTGCCTTGAATCTTTCTGCAACTGATTTTGCTCTGTTTTTGTCTACATCCATCACACCAACAATCTCAACATCATCAAAGGTCGAAAGAATTTCCAAATGTACCTGACCTATGAATCCACTTCCAATGACTCCAACTCTAACCTTTTCCATAGAAGTCACCTCAAGGGTTGAGCATAGTTACCTTGATGAGTTCCTTGTCAGTTTGCAATTTCTTTATGTATTCAGGTATCTCCTCAAGCTTCACTGTTTTAGAGATCATCTTGGTCATATCCATTCCCGTTGCCATTAGGCTTATAACCCTTGGAAAATTACCATGTCCTGAGTGACCTTGCGAACCAACTATCTGGGCACGTCTTACTTGGAAGATCTCACCGGTTACGGGGATCTTTGCATCTGCCCTTGCCACTATCACAACAGTTGCATTCACACCTCTTGCTCTCCAGATAGTTTCTTCAATGTCTTTCCAAACAATCTGGGGTAGACCTGTAGCCTCTAAATAGATTTTTGCGCCCATGCCATTGGTACTATCCAAAACCGCTTCAACGAAATTCTCTTTTGTTGGATCTATGACAACATCTGCACCCAACTCTTTTGCGAGTTTTCTTCTTGTTTCCGATGGTTCTGAAAGTATTACCTTAGCTCCACCTGCCCTTTTAAGCACAGCAACGGCTGCAAGTCCTATAGGTCCTCCGCCGAGAATCACCACATTGTCTCCTGGTCTTATACCTCCACCTCTTTCTATAACTGCGTTATAAGCAACGGAAGTTGGTTCAACAAGACTACCAGCCAAGAACAATTTGTCACCTTGATAATTTTTTTCAAGTTCCCTTAAACTCCACAGATATTTCGCATCAGATATCACGTATTTTGCAAAAGCACCATCGATATCAAATCCAATTTCATGGAGATTTTCGCAATGATTTGGATAACCATCTGCACATGGCCTGCAATGACCACACCAGAACATTTCTTCAGAAGTCACCGGTTCTCCAGGTTCAAATCTCTTATTTGTTCTTCTGTTTATTGCCTCTGGTCCAGCATCGACAACAATTCCTGAAAATTCGTGACCAAGCGTTGCAGGGAATCCCGTTAATCCGGGATAGAGCATATAACCATCCTGATCTGCCTGTGCCATGTGAACGTCACTTCCACAAATTCCACATGCTTTTACTTGAATCAGTACTTCTGTGGGCTTTTTGATCTTAGGTTCTGGAACTTCCTCTACAACAACCTGTGGATAGCGCCAAACCTTGCTACCAAGCCAACAAACCTTTCCTTCAATGTCCTTAGGGCCAAGTTTAAACCCCGGTCTTGGCTCCCATTTTGCATGCAGTCTTACTGCCTTCATTTCCACCCCTCCTAAGGTAGCCATTCGGCTCCATTATAAGTCTACCTACAGTTAACAGAATTGACAAATTTGAAAATCGTCGTTCAAAAGGTTTTATAACGCTTTATCATTTTCTTGCTCTTTCTTTTTTGTGTTTTCTCATTATTTCATGTGATTTTGTATGATTTCGAATTTGACTTTCGTAACTCAAATTGGTAGGATTCAAATGGAGGGGTAATTTTGTTCACTGAAGAGAGGAGAAACGTGATTCTGGATCTTTTACGAAAGAAAGGGAAGGTAACTGTTAATGAATTAACCCGGCAGTTAAGGGTGAGTAGTGTGACAATAAGAAAGGATCTTGATTTTTTAGAAGCAAACGGATCAATTGTCAGGACTCATGGTGGTGCTATCCTTCCAGATCACTCGCGCTCTGAATGGAATTTTCTGAAAAAAATACACCAACGAGAAAACGAAAAGAAAAGAATAGCCAAGAAAATAGTATCATTAATCGAGGATGGAGATACAGTTATACTCGATAGTAGTAGTACCAATTACTATGCAACATTTGAACTTAGAAAATCAGATCTTTCTATGATCACCGTTGTCACAAATAACGTCTTCATTGCAGGAAAGCTCATAGAATTGGGCATTGAAGTGCTCGTACTTGGTGGTGTAGTTAGAGAGAATAGCTTGTCGCTCGTAGGACCTTGGGCTCTAAGATTTTTGGAGGAAATCAATGTTGATAAGGCATTCTTGGGTACAACAGGATTTTCCATTGATAAAGGCTTTATGACCCCGAGCGTTGTCGAAGCAGACGTAAAAAAAGCAATGATAAGAAGCGCTTCGAAAGTATATATTGTGACAGATTCCACAAAATTCACACGCAGTGCTTTTGCTTCATTTGCCTTACCTGAAGAAGTTGACGGTGTCATAACAGATGAAAACATACCGAAAGAATTTGAAGCTTTCTTACTCGAAAAAGGCGTTCAAGTTTACAAAACATAAAGGGGGAGATCGCATTGAAAAAACAAATTGGATATTTTCTCAAAGAATTTGAGAAACTAACAACTGGCAAGTACCAAGTTTATCAAGATTCAATTCACCAGATAGACACTTCTATTTTCTTTATATGCAGGGACAAGGATAGAAAACAACTCGTGATAATAGGAAAGAAAGGTATATGTGAGAGATTCGAAGCCAACAAGATTGGAGAAATTAATGATCTGGATGTAGTAATTTGCCAACTTTCTCACAAAAACTGTGACACAATAAAAGATTTATTCAGTTTAAATCCAAAAAGATGTAATAAAAAAACTTCATTTGGTTTTGGTGATAGACTTGGGATTGCAACTCCTGCACATGCTCAAGCCGCGAAAGATCATGATTTATTTCCAATCTTTGCTCAACAGTCTGTTAGGGAATTATCAAGAACACAGAGAACCTTCAAAGATGCACTTGACAGTGCTGTGTGGGGTGTCTTTGAGAGTGGATATCACAAAGATTTTGGTGCTGATGCAGATCATGTGAAGCAAATCGATGATCTTTTGAACGCCGCACATGAAGGATACAGTATGTACACATTAGATCCATCGGATCATGTTAGAGATATCGATAAAATGAGTCAAAAAGAGATCGCTGAGTTTTATCAATCTCATCCAGAAAGAAGGGAACTTGAATCAAAATACGTTGGAAAAACTTTTAACCTATCAAAACAAAAACTCGTTATGGACGAAGAGAGTTTTGTAAAAATTTTTGTTACGTACATCGATGTGATAAAGCACGTCGTCAGATGTTATGATGCGCTCAAAAGCGTTAAAAGAGATTTTGATCTTGAAGTCTCGATAGATGAAACTTCAACACCAACAACCCCACTGGCACATATATTCATTGCAGAAGAACTCAGAAGAAAAGGTGTGGATTTTCAAACCCTTGCACCAAGATTCATCGGACAATGGCAAAAAGGGATAGATTACATAGGTGATCTTTCTATTCTTGAGAAAGAGATGACCATTCATGGTGAAATTGTCAAGATTCTCTCTGGATACAGACTTTCATTGCACTCGGGAAGTGATAAATTTAGTGTATATTCGATCTTTGCAAAATGTACTGAAGGTAATTTGCATATCAAGACTGCGGGGACAAGTTATTTAGAGGCAATCAAGGTAATAGCAGTAAAAGACGCTGTATTGTACAGAGACATACACAGATATGCCCTTGAACGCTTTGAAATAGATAGGGCATCATACCACGTGACAACAGATCTCAACAAGATACCTAATGTTGATAAGATGAGCGACACAGATCTTGTGAAACTCTTCGATATACCAGATGCTCGCCAATTGATCCATATAACATACGGTTCAATTCTCACAGCAAAAGAGTCGGGACATTATCTTTTCAAAGATCGTATTTTCAAAGTATTATTTGATAACGAAAAATTGCACTACGAATTCGTCAAAAATCACATGGAAAAACATCTCAATCTACTAAAAATTTGAAAGGGGTGTTTAAGATGAACGAGGCTTACAAATTGTTCAATCTGGAAGGGAAAGTCGTAGTAATAACAGGTGGTGCAGGTATACTCGGCTCGGCTATAGGTAGAGGTTTAGCAAAATTTGGAGCAAGGATTGCTGTTTGTGACATCAAGAACTTTGATGTCGTAGCAAGTGAGATGCAAAAGGCTGGTTTTGAAGCAAAGGGTTACTACATGGATGTTTTGAACATCGATGTGATCAAAAAAGCCTACGATGAGATTTTGAAAGACTTTGGTAAAGTAGATGTCTTGCTCAACGCCGCAGGAGGGAACATGCCTCAAGCAACAACATCGGCTGAATTGAGTTTTTTTGATCTTCCATTGGACGCCTTACAGAAAGTAGTTGCATTGAATTTGTTCGGTGGGGCAATATTACCTTCACAGGTCTTTGGTAAATTCATGGTTCAAAGGCCAGAAGGTGGATCAATAATCAATATTTCTTCAATGGCAGCATTCAGACCATTAACACGCACAATTGGATATTCTGCAGCAAAAGCCGCAGTGAGTAATTTCACTCAATGGCTTGCCGTTCACCTTGCCATGGAATACAACAAGAATCTAAGGGTTAATGCAATTGCACCAGGCTTTTTCTTAACACAACAAAACAGATATTTGTTGCTCGATGAACAGGGAAATCTCACACCAAGGGGAAAGGCTATAATCGATCACACGCCAATGGGTAGGTTTGGAGATCCAGATGATCTCATTGGCGTATGTGTATGGTTATGCTCAGAAGCATCAAAGTTTGTAACAGGTGCTGTTATACCGATAGACGGTGGATTCAACGCATATTCTGGGGTATGAAGAAGGTGTAGTGATGAGTTTCATAGAGAATCTTTCAGGTGAATTGAGCTCAAAAGAACTATCTGAACTAATCGAACGTGTATTACCAGATGAGAAACTTGAGAAAGTCCTTTTGATACACCCAGATTATACACGTCAAGATTTCTCAGATAGGTTAGTTCCTCTGGTGTACGAGCATTTGAAAAAAAGAGGTTTGAAGATTCTTCATACTTTGAATGCAAGTGGAACACACCGAGCAATGAGTGAGAAAGAAGTTCGAAAGAAACTCGGACTTTACAAAGAAGAGCTTGTCTTTTTCAACCATGAGTATGCCAACCCGAATGCGTTGACAACTGTCGGAATTCTGAGCAAAGAATTCGTGAGTGAAAAAACCATGGGTGATCTTGAAGAGCCACTACCAGTGACATTGAACAAATTGTTTTTTGAAAAATACGATTTGATAATTGTTTTAAGTGGTACTTCTCCTCATGAATCTACAGGCTTTTCTGGTGGTTTGAAGTCGATAATACCTGGTATCGCTGGACCGGATGTTGTCGGTTTGTTTCACTGGGCTGCCGTTTTGATAGGTATTCCAAGAATCATTGGCTCAGAAAACAACCCTGCAAGAGAAGTGATCAATGAAGCCTGTAAGATTGCCTTTGAAAAAGTGAATTCACCTGTTCTGTTTTTGAACATGGTGTATGAAGAGACAGATAATGGAATTCTTGCAAAAGGCCTCTACACAGGTTTTGACCTTGAAGGATCATTGAAAGCATACAAACAAGCGGTGAAAGCAAGTCAGCGGATTCATATAATCTACCTCGATAAACCTGTGAAGATAGCCGTACAGGTAATTGGAGAAAACTACGACGAAATCTGGACTGCAGGAAAAGGCTCATACAAACTTCAAAGACCAGGAGTCCTTGTATCCAATGGAGAAATCATAATTTATGCACCCCACATTGAAATCTTTCATTCAAACCCACAAATGGACAGATCTATACGTGAAATTGGATACCATTGCAAAGATTATGTCAAAGAATTTCTGAAAAAACATCCCAAATTTGATCTAAACGTAGCATCACATGTAATAAATGTGAGAGGAGATGGCACGTACGACCCAATATTGAAAAAGGAAGAATTTGCTTTCACGGTAACTCTTGCAACTTCTATACCCAAAGAAGAATGTGAAGCAGTTGGACTGGCTTATCGTGACCCAAGATCGATCAGAAAAGAAGATTTTCAATCAGATGACTGCCTCTGGATCGAACACGGTGGAAAATTTCTGTACGATCTAAAAAGGGAGGCATAAACAATGAAAAATGTCGTAATTGCACAATCAGGAGGCCCAACCTCTGTTATCAACAACAGTTTGCGTGGGGCAATTGAAACATTCATGAACAGTGGCAAAGTTGGAAAGATCTATGGTGCAAAAATGGGAATCTTGGGAGTTCTGAACGAAGAACTCGTAGATATAACAGCGCAAGATCCAAAGCAGATCAAACTGCTTGAGAAAACCCCATCGGCAGGGGTAATAGGAAGTTGCAGATACAAGATCAAATCGCAAGAAGATTTGGAAAGAATTGTCGAAGTCTTCAAAGCACACGATGTTGGATATTTTCTTTATTGTGGCGGAGAAGATTCAATGGATACTGCAAATAAGGTGAGTTTACTTGCCCGTGAGAAAGGTCTTGAAGTTATCTGTGTTGGTATTCCAAAGACTATAGACAACGACCTTGGTGGAAAGCTTCAAAGCGATGGAACTTTCGCCATATGCGACCACGACCCTGGATATGGCAGTGTGGCAAGAAATACAGCAATAAATGTTCTTGAAGCGAATGAAGAGAATAAAGCAAGTTATACATCTGATCCAGTACTTGTTATAGGTGTGATGGGCAGAAAGATGGGATTCATAACTGCTTCTGCAAGACTTGCAGATCCAAAAAGAGAAATGCCACTTCTGGTGATACTTCCTGAGGCGCTTTCACAAGATGATTACAAATCAAATCTTGAATACATCACCCAGAAAGTGAATGAAACATTGAAAATTCACAAAAGATGTATTGTCGTAATTGGTGAAGGTGTGAATGTGGGAGATTTGGGAATACTCAAAGACAGTTTTGGACATGCTCAGTTCAGTGCAGCAGAAAAAAGTGCAGAACAAGTCCTTGCAAACTATTTGAATGGTCTTGACAGGAAAGATGAAAAAGGAAGGGCAAGGAGCAGACTGATCGTCCCCGGCATTGCAAGGTACGAAAAACCAGGGACAAGACAGAGAAGGGAAATCGCGTATGTTTCCAAAGTGGATTTGAAGGAAGCCTATGAAGTTGGTGCTTTTGCAGCAACACTCGCCTTAAACGGCGAGACAGGTTATATGGCAACGATTATAAGAGTGCCAGGAGAAAAATACGAAGTCCAATACTCAAAAATTCCACTGAGTGTTGTCGCTAACTCTGCCAGAGAATTTCCAAAACAGTGGATCAGCGAAAACAAAGTCGACGTGACAGACGATTTTGTGAAGTGGGCAATGCCCTTGATAGGTGATCCACTACCTGAATTTGCAAACTTCAGAGAGATAATGGCACCCAAATTGTGTTCAACATATATTCCGGCAGGTTTGAGACAGCAAGGAGCGTGAAAAAAAGATGTATACCAGACTAACACACAAAGAGTTGAAAGAAAGACCAAGAGAGCAACTTTTGAATTTCAAAAGAACCAAGAAATTCCTTGTCGCAATTGACACAGATGGATGCGTTACAGACAACATGAATGGAAAACAGATTTTGATCTTCCATCCGCATTTCATGGAATTCTACAATCTGTGGGAGATAGAATCTTATTACAGAGAAATAGCGGAATACTACAATCTCTTCTCGGAGCACAGAGGATGTAATAGATTCATAGCAATCCAGCTCATTCTCCATGCTTTATATGAAAGAAATGATGTACAACAGATAGTAAAAGAAAAGAACATAAAGCTTCCAGATCTGAAAATCCTTGAAGATTTCATAGAATATACCAAGAAGAATAACTTAGGCCTTGGAAATCAGAGCTTGGAGAAATACATAAACGAAGAAAGACCAACGACTCTTGGCTTGTACAAATTGCTCGGTTGGAGTGAAGCAGTGAATAGAACTTTTCCTCACATCTCAGCAGAAATACCTCCATTTGATGGTGTGGAAGAAGCTGTGAAACTCATGTCACAATATGCTGATATCATAGTTGTCTCACAAACACCCTATGATGATCTTGCAGATTACTGGGAAAAATACAGTCTTGCTCAGTACATATCTCTAATCGCTGGACAAGAGATGGGAACAAAAGCGCAACACATAGAATTTGCGAAAAAATCAGGTGGATATGCAGATGATGAAGTTTTGATGATAGGTGATGCGATAGGCGATTTGAAAGCTGTCAAATCGAACAACGGTTTGTTCTACCCAGTTGTCCCTGGAGAAGAAGAAAAATCGTGGCGTGAATTTGAGAAGGCATTTGAAAGATTCATTAAGCATGAATATGCAGGGAAATTTGAAGAAGACCTCTTGGATAAATTCAACAATGTGCTTTCACAAAAAGAGCCGTGGAATCAACCTAACTATGACCACATAGAACATTACAAGAAATACCAAAATCTGAGAGTGCAACTATACAAGAGATTCAATCCTACAGGAAGATTACTTGTAATATAAGCCCCCAGAAATGGGGGTTTTTATAGAAAATTTTTAATTTTTTTCTAATTTCGACTTACTATCTTTTCTTATTGTGATGACCATCCTAAGGGGTGGAAATCTTTTAAAACGGGGGGATGAACAATGGTTAAAAAGGCACTGGTGGTTTTATCCGTATTAGCCCTGATACTATTAACTACCGGAGCAACCTTCAAAAACAAAAGCTGGAATGGCTCTGACTTTCCCTACATTGGAGCCTTATTTTGTCACGATGGAGATTACGTAAAGTTCTGGTGTTCAGATCAAATGCACAGTTTTTACTTCATGACCTACAAAGATGCCAATGCCTACATCGAATTCTACATAGACGGCAAAGGCCTTGGAACTGTGAATGAGATAAAGAACAAATGGAATGGAAAACATTTTGGCAATGAAAAAGTCAATTGGCAGAGATTTGATTTAGGATCAAGTTTTTGGAATCACTATGTGGAAATTCATCTTGTTGAAAACAGAACAGTCAATGGAAAATACTGTACCGAAAACGACATCATGATAAAACTCGAGGATAACAGCTATGCAACTTTATGGAGAAATGTTGATTCCACTAATTACTGTGATCTTGATTTGTATGCTAAATAAAAAAACTGCCCCTCAATGGGGCAGTTTTTTGAATCTATGGATTAACTAATCTACCCATGAACAATATCAAATTGTGAGTCTTATCGTATACGAAGAAAAGAAAGGGTCTATCTGCTTTGAAGACAACGGGCATTGTCGGACTCATCTTAACATTAATGATAACTGCCGTTGCTGCTGCCGCTTCTGTACCTTTCTCATTCACATCGACAAATGATTGGTGAATAACATCCTTTATCCGCAATTTTTTTGTGCCATCCATCTTTGAAAAATCAGCTGACATTGAAAAAGCATCTGTCATACCCATGTTCATAAGTGTTTGCTTTAGATTGAATCGACATTCCATTTTGAATCTTGGAAGATAGACTTTGACTTCGGTTAATCTAAGATTTCTCAACCATTCCTCAAAAAGATCTAATGAAAGTTCTCTCTCCACCTCTTCCATATTATTTTTTGGGAGAACGACTACCATTGAGAGGTTTTTACCAGTATAGGGTAATTCTAAGACTTGAACTAATGAATCTTCTGCATACTTTGTAGTCATATTTTGGTACATCATATCTACTTCTTTTTTCTCATCTTTGCTGATATAGAAAGGCTCCTTCTTTGTCGATGATGCATCGAATGAGTTTTCCCAATAACCTTTGAAATACACAGCGTTTGTCAAAACAAGCCTTGTGAGTTCATCTATATCGTCTGGTTTTATAATATCCTTTATCTTGTGATTCGTCTTTTCTTCGACCCATGTATTGATCTTTTGTCTTGCTTCATCTCTGTTGAAAACGAAATCAACGTAATTGATTCCTGCTTGATAATACTTCTGTACTTGTTCGATGAACCCTTCCAAAAATGGATATCCATCTTGTGCCCACATAGAATTTGCAACAGAAAGTTCGTAATTCTCGTTTGGCTGATTCAAAGACGTTATCAATTGAGAGAAATCACTGTGTAATACTTCATCATCAAGATTGAAATGAAGAACTTGTCTCATTTGTCTTGCTGTATCACCAGATGCACCAATATAAGTCATTGCAAGGGCTGAACTGATACTAAAAGGTGAAAAGAATACATTTCCAGGATTTCTTGACAAAACCTTGTACAATTCAATTCCAAAGAGATTACTTGATTTCTCAACTGTTCCAAAACCAACAATCGCTACAAAACCAGTTAGAAAAACAATAAACAGAACTTTTTTCATCTTTATCCCTCCCTCAACCCGTTACATCTTTATGACTCAGTTTTCTCAAAAGAGTTTTAATGGTGGGGATTACACAAAGGGTTGGGGGAGATAAGGTGTACCAATCCCAAAAGGGTAGACCTATGCCAATGTACGAAGACAGATCTGTCCGGTCAAGCTTGCCCAATATATAATATACGGAAAGCAAAAATGACTAACATCACACAAATTAAGTATTCATAATGTTTTGATGCAACTTCATGCAAAATATTTTGTGTTGATGCCATTCTTGGAACTTATTTAAGACTAAGTCTCTCGTTAGAAACTTTTCACTATATTGATCAGGTTTTTGGTAATGTTAACAGTTTGGTTAACTTCATTAACTTTTTTACAGTGAAGTTTCCTATAAAAAAGGCATATTAAAAATTAGAGTATATCATAGCCGTCATGGGAAATGTATCACTTATTTTTTCAAAGCAAAATAATGCCTGGCTTTTGCTATGAACTTATCAAAAAATTTCCAAATTACATAGAACCAAAAATCGTTAAAGTGAAAAAATTCGATGAATATTTTTCTCTAAAGACCACATAAGTATGAACTTCACAGTTTTTTGTAATTCACTCAAGGTACTACGGGTACAAATACCGTTTTTGCCACCCATTTTTTGACAAAATCATATGGAGAAAATCTATCTACATCTAACCCGGCCCATATCTGAACTTTTATCTCAATCTGGCTTATTGGTACATTAGCGGCAGCAGTTTGGGTTATTGTTATGTTCTCTGGTAGGGTGTAACTTATACTACCAACACGGTCAAGTACAATAGTTCGAAAGTCTTTTGCTTTTGGCGTTGATGTAATTATTATCGCAGTATTGGGATTGAAATTTCCGTAAGTATGTGGTATTGTTCTGGTTTGACCATTTTGGTAGGTAACCGTGACCCAGTAGACCATGTAATAGTCCCAAGGACTTGAAGCCGGTTCTGAATTCAAAATGACAGTAACTTTGAGTGATTGTCCTACTTCAAATGGTTCAGGTTCAACAATGATATCTAATATATCCTTTGGCCAATAATATTGGGTAGTTGTTTGTTGAGATTGGGTTTGCTGTACTTTCTCAGCGAATTGGCATCTTCCAAAAGGTGATGTGACAGGTCTTGAACAAGTCCAGCTTTTTTGGGTTCCCATATGAACACCAGCCATGGGTTGACCATAAACAGGGTCCATGTCAAGATCAACTATGATCGAAAAATCTTTACACATTAGAGGTGAAGCTACTCTCCATCCCCATATTTCTTTGAAACCAGCATCAAGATCTGCTTTAGTGACAAAGAAACCAACTATTTGAAAGCCACCATATTGATAATTACTCGGGAAAGCAGATGTTGGACCATAATATACAAGTTGATTTGTCTCTGTCTCACTCAATTTCAAACCAATTAATCTAAGACTCATCAATTTCTGTTCGCCTTCTCTTAGATCAAAAGAATAGACAGTTGAACCGGCTATGGTTCTTTGAAAATTGATCTTGATACCCACGCTGAGTACATCGTTTTCATAAAAAGTTGTTGGGTTGGTCAGTATCTCAATTGAATGTACAGTGAAACCACCCGGTGTTACATGAGTCAATGGAAGTTTTATCTGTGAAAAACCCAAAAATGTGATGCACAAGACCGTCAAGAGTATCAGAACCTTCTTCATACCAGACACCCCCTTGGTTTGGAAAAATTATACCATCAAATAGCACGAGTGCAAATTTTATCTCACTCTGTACTCTTTCCATTTTCCTTTTGAGAAAACAAAAAGGGCATAGAACAGTTCAGCAATCTCTGCGACAATGAATGAGAACCAAATATAAGTACTCGGCAATCTCAAAAATACTACCACGATTACTACGTATGGAAGCTGCGCAAACCATCTTCCGATGATGCTGGAGATCATCGCTGGTAGAGTATACCCGGCTCCGAAAAAGCTACTCATCAAAGAAATCGAGAGCGCAGCTATTAACATAGACCAAGATCCAATCCTTACGGCAGAAACTCCTTCTTTGATGACGTCTTTTTCGTGTACAAAGAGGTCCATAATCATTTGTGGATAAAAATTAGCGAGTAGTACAAAGACAAGGACAAATAAAGAACCATATAAGGCAGCAAGAAAAACAGTCTTTTCGGCTCTCTGTACCTTATTCGCACCGAGATTTTGTCCAACAATCGCACTTGCACCCATCGAAAATCCCATCAAAGGTACAAAGGCAAGACCCATCAATCTGCTAACGACACCTACAACCGCCAGAGTTGAAGAACCATATAAACTGAGAATTTTGGTCAAAACCGCTCCCGAGAGACTTCTCATGAGCATTTCTACACCGCTCGGCAAACCGATCGTCAAAAGTTTCAAATCAATTTCTCTGTCAAGTTTGAACAAACCAGCCAGTGTTATCTTGATCTTTCCTTTTCCTTTCAAAAGTGCGCCAAAGCCCCACGAGAATGCCACAATAGTCGATATAACTGTTGCGATTGCAGCACCACTGACGCCCATATTTAAGCCTTTAATGTTTGTACCAGGTATTCTGTCAAACATGAAAATCGGATCAAGTATCACATTCAAAATCGCACTTGTTCCCATTATAATCATAGGAAGTCTCGATTCGCCTGTCATTCTCTGGGCTGTATAAGTTGAATAAGTCGCGAAAAATACAGGCATAAAAAAGGTTCTCCAGTAACCGTAATCGAGTCCAGCTTTGATTACTTCTGTATCTTTGCTGAAGAAATTCATCAGAGGTTTAAGGAAAATGGCCAGTATGGTTGAAGCGATAATAGCCACAAAGATTTTGAACACTATTGTTTGTTCGATTACTCTATTTGTTCGATCGTAATTTCTTGCACCATAATTTTGAGAAATCAAGGAAGTCGAACTCATACCAATTACTTCGTTCAACACTTCAACCAACCAAAAAACTGTTGAGAAAACAGTTACTCCCGCAATGGATTTGGCAGATATTTTGCCTATCCAAAACATGTCCACTATGTCGTACAAGGTTTGCAAAGCAAAACCACCCATCGTGGGCAGCGCCATATAAAAAAGATTTTTAGTTAGACTACCTTGCGTGAGATCTCTACTCAAAGATATTCACCTTATTATATAAATCAGATTTTGTACACAAAATTATACCATTCAACGATCTATCTTTCAAAACAGTATTAATTAATTTGATTGTAACATAGCCGGTATTTGAGAAGATTTTTCACGAGAAAAAGAGTTTAAAGGAAAAAGAGATCAAAGTAGTCATCTAAATATCTCTCATGCGGTTATTTGTCGGAAGAATTGATGAATTTGACGGATATCATAACTTGACTAATAAGCAAAATGAATGTACTCTGAAGTTGTATCATTCTCGGTAACGTTACCGGGAATTAAAAGGGGAGGTGTGTGTTCATGAGAAAATTTTTAGTGATTTGTTTTGCCATCCTGATAGTATTCACCGTTTTGGCAAAAGAAAAGATCATCGTAAACAGTTACATGTCAGATCCTGCACCGAGAAAAGCCTTTGCAGATCTGGTAAAAATCTTTGAAGAAAAATATCCAGACTATGAAGTGGTGATAAATACCTTCGCACACGAAGATTTCAAAACTCTTCTTAGAACCTGGCTTGCAGCACCTAAGGGTACGGCAGATGTCGTTACGTGGTTTGCAGGTGAACGAATGAGGTATTTTGCAGAAATGGGTTTGATCACTCCTCTGGAAGAAGTGTTTCAGGGATCAAGGTGGGAAGATTATTTTCCTGCATCTTTCAAGAGTACTTGTTCTTATGACAACAAGATTTATTTCATACCCCAGAGCTGGTATTGGTGGGGTGTTTATTACAGGAAATCTGTGTTTGACAAACTTGGTATAAAGGAACCCAAGACATGGGACGAATTTTTGAATGTATGTGAGACATTGAAAAAGAACGGAATAGCTCCTATAGCTATAGGCACTAAATTCCCGTGGACTGCTGCAGGTTGGTTTGACATACTCAATCTGAGAATTAACGGCCTTGATTATCACATCGATCTAACAGCCGGGAAAGTTCCATACAATGATCCAAAACTTCTCAAGGTCTTTGAGTATTGGAGACAGCTGATAGAAAAAGGATACTTTTTGCCTAATCATGCCGCATATGAATGGCAAGAAGGTGCAACTTTCCTATTCCGCGGTCAAGCGGGAATGTATTACATGGGACAGTTCATCAAAGATGTAGCACCTACCGAAGTAAAGGATGATCTTGATTTCTTTAGATTTCCAGTGATAGATTCTTCCGTTCCTCTTTATGAAGAAACACCTATCGATGGATTCATGATACCTACTAATGCACCTAACAAGAAAGGAGCAATTGTGTTTCTCAAATTCATAGCTTCTAAAGAGGCTCAGGAAAAATTTGCCAAAGATTTGGGAAGACTTGCTGCAAATGTTGAAGTAACACCCCCAGATGAACATGCAAAGAAAGGACTCGATATGATAGTTGCCTCTTCAGGTGTTGCTCAGTTCTATGATAGAGATACTAACCCAGAAATGGCAGAAGTGGGCATGAATGCATTCATAGAATTTATGCAAAACCCCGGAAAGATCAATTCGATTCTTGACAGATTGGAACAAGAAAGAAAGAGAATTTATTCAAAGTGATTATTTCCTGTGGGCAATTGCCCACAGGGTTAAATTTCTGGAGGAAGACATGAGATGAAAAAGAATAAATTGACACCTTATCTATTTCTCATCGCTCCACTTTGTATGTACTCAATATGGGTTATATATCCTATCTTTCAAACCTTCGTTGTGAGTTTCACAAAATGGGACGGTATGACAAAGATGAGATTCATAGGTTTGGAAAACTTCAAGAGATTGATAAACGACAATTATTTTGGCCTGTCTCTGTTGAACAACATCAAGTGGATGATAGGTTTTGTACTCCTTTCAATACCTCTGGGTTTGATCTTTGCCTTGCTGATGGATCAAAAGTTTCCTGGTCACAAAATTTACAAATCTTTGGTTTATTTACCAATGGCTCTTTCTTTTGTCGTTATCGGTCAGATTTGGTCCTGGGTCCTTGAGCCAACAGGAGGTATTGTCAATGCATTCTTAAAATCAATAGGTTTAGAACAATTTGCAAAACCTTGGTTGAGTGACCCAAAGATAGTAACTTACTCACTCATAGCAGCTGCGCTTTGGAGACAAATTCCATACGCAATGATTCTTTTCTTAGCTGGTCTTAAAAATGTCTCAAAAGAATTAGTTGAGGCTGCCATAGTCGATGGTGCAAACTCCACTCAAAGATTTTGGTACGTTATCTTACCGGCATTGAAACCAGCAATGGTGATAGCAATAACCGTGAACATCATCGATTCGCTGAGGGCTTTTGATGTGGTCTTTGTCATGACTCGTGGTGGACCATTTTACTCTTCAAGTGTGATGGCAAATTACATGTATGTTCAGGCTTTTCACAATTACAGGATGGGGTATGGAGCATCGATAGCTGTAGTACAATTCGGCATCACACTTGGTTTTATAATAATGTACCTACTCAACGTTCTCAAAAAGGAGGAAAGAGATTGAGAAAGATACCACGAATGATTTTATTCTATGTGTTCTCTACATTGATAGTTGTTATATGGATGATACCATTGATGGTTGCATTTTTCACAGCCTTCAAAACCATGGACGAAATATTCATGCTCAGGAATTTCTGGTCTATCCCGAAAACCTGGACCGTTGAAAACTTCAAGACAGCTTGGATCGAAGGAAGAATGCAAAGATATTTTCTGAATACTTTTTTTGTCACTTCTGTATCGGTCATAGCAACTCTGTTTCTATCGAGTTTGAGTGCTTTTGCCATATCATGGTACAAATTCAAATTGAGAACGGCAATTCTGATCATTTTCGTTGCTGGGATGCTTATACCTTTCCAAATGTTACTGATACCCGTGTACCGATTTTCTGTCACAACTGGTTTGTACGATACACTTTTTGGCGTGATACTTTTTCATATAGCTTTTCAGATAGGCTTTTGCACTTTTTTCTTACGCAATTTTATGGTTACGATACCGGTAAGTCTATTTGAAGCCGCAAAAATCGATGGGGCAAATGCATTCACCATTTATTCAAAGATCATCATGCCACTCGTAAAACCTGCTGTTGCTGCTCTGTCCATATTGGAATTCACATGGATATGGAACGATTATTTGTGGTCATTGATATTACTCCAAAGCGACACTAAGAAAACCGTTACTATAGGTCTCACGGCTCTTCAAGGACAGTGGATCTCGAGTTGGAATGTCATAGCCGCAGGAGCTCTTTTAGCAGCGATTGTTCCAGTTACAATCTTTCTGATTTTTCAAAGATACTTCATAGAGGGTTTGACCCTGGGCAGTGTGAAGGGTTAAAACGATAGTGTAAAATATGGTTCAAAGGAGGTCTGAGTTTGAAAAAGTTCGTCACTATAAAGGATATAGCAATCAGAGCTGGAGTTTCCATAAACACAGTATCAAGGGCATTGAATAACAAACCAGATATAAGCCCTCAGACTAAACAAAAAGTATTGCAAGCTGCAAAAGAGCTTGGATATATAAAAGACCTCAATGCACTCTCTTTAAAAAATGGAACAACAAAGACTATAGGTGTCGTTTTCGAAGACAGTTCAAACCCGTTTTATGCAGAAGTCTTTAAAGGTATAGAGTACAGTGCGAAAAAGTATGATTATCAAATAATTCTTATGAATACGGAAAGAGATTACATCAACGAGATACAAGCCGTGAAAACTTTAATTGAGAAAAGAGTAGATGGCATAATAATTTCTCCAACCCAGTTTGATGATGAAGATATTAAGCACTTAACAACCCTTAATTACCCTTTTGTTATTCTCGGGGTTCACTTTGAGGATTCTCAAATAGACGAAGTCTACTCTGATGATTTCAAAGGTGGTTATCTTGCCACAAAACATCTCTTAGAGAAAGGCAAGCGCAAGATATTGATGATCAATGGTTATATGTACAAGTCAGTTGCCAAAATGAGATATCTTGGTTACGTAAAAGCCTTGGAAGAGTTCGGGTTACAACCATATAAGATGGTAGAGATTGAAGAAGGCTATGACTCGTGCTTTAACAAGATCATCGAATTGAAAGGTCTTGAATATGATGGAATATTTTGTTTCAACGATGTATTCGCGATCGCTGCACTGAAAGCTTTGCGAACACTTGGAAAGAGTGTACCAAAAGATGTATCGGTCGTTGGTTACGATGATATAGCCTATGCATCATTTGTACATCCAACTATTACAACTGTGAGAATCGATAAATTTCAAGAAGGTACAATTGCTTTTGAATTACTCTATGAGAGACTTAATCAAAGAAGAGAAAAACCAAAACAAGTAATTTTGGATGTTGATCTGGTTGTTAGAGAAAGTACTTAAGATTTCAAATAATAGTTCTTCATTTCTCTGTTAAAAGGCAAATTCAAGATAGCACTTAACACCTCTTCAACTTGTTTGTACGATCTTGTCCTGGGATCTCTTATGAGGATTTCTTTCAGAATATTTATATCACCTGTTTTGAAGGCTTCAAGAGCCCATTTCATTTTCAATATCCTTGGTATTAAGTACATTTGTTTTATCCTTTCAGTCAAATCTGGTTCTATCTTTTCAGGATGGATTCCTTCTTTGTCAACAACAACAGGTACTTCAACGATAACATCATCGGGTAAATCTTTTAAAAGTCCTTCATTCAAAATATTCAAGACAAGTCGAGTTTTTTTATCATTCACAATTGCATTTATAAATGGAATATGCTGTTCTTTGCTTTCGAAATTTTTTGTAAATATGTCCGGCATGACTTTTGTAAGAGTTATTGAAGGGTCTTCACGCAATTCTTCTGCGAGTTTAATGAGTTTTCTTCTGATTTCTCTTAATTGTTCGTAGAATTTGGGCCTTTCAATTTCGTTGTCTATTCCTCCGAATTTTCCATACCATCTTTTCTTAGTTGCAAGGTCATAGTGATATTTCCACGTGCCACATCTGACAGTATCCCCTATGGGTAACATACCATAGAATCTGTACATATCTATCGCAGCTGGAGAGAGATCCACATCCCATGGATCTTGCGGTTCCCACTTTTCAGACTCTCTTTTGATCCATCGATCAAGTGATTCATATCCATTTTTGCCATCACTCTCAAATCTATTCAACCATATTGCATGGTTAACACCGGCCACTTGCCATTTCAATTCATCTGGATCAAAGCCTATCTTTCTTGCCACCTTAAAAATATGGGCATACCCATGACACAAGCCAACGATTTTTACCTTCGTCAGTTCTTTTATCAACTGTGTAATCTCAAATACAGGATTTGATGTCTGCAAAAACCATGCATCTGGACATATTCTTTCAGCTGTTTTTGCTATCTCGAGAGTCATCTTCATGTGGTTATAATTGGTCAGAGTATAATAATCAGAAACCATGTTGAATTCCTGACTATCTATTCCTCTATAGTAGCCATATCTCTCGCCAACTTCCCTGATGATTTCATATTGTACATAACCATCTTCGTGTCCTTGAGCTCTTGCGAGAGCTGTGTTGATAACAAAATCAGCCCCTTTGAGTGCTTCTTCTAAATCAGTCGTACTTTCGATTTCAAAATCTCTTTCAAGTTCTCTTACATATTTTTTTACCAGTAAATATGTTGCATTCAATCTCTCATTGTCTATGTCCATGAGCGATATTTTGACATCTTCCAGCTCCTGTGTATTGGCAAGATCGCCAATGAGTTTTATCGTATATCTCACACTACCTGCTCCTATGAAAGCTATTTTCACTGTTGACATATCTGTATTACCCTCCCTGTATCTGCAGATTCTCTTGCCAGTAAAGCAATCTCAGTCGCCAATATGCTATCTTGAGCTGTTACCATGCAAAATCCCGTTCCCTTTACCTGTGATAGGAATTCTGAAAATATCTGTCTTTCAGGCAATAATGCAATTTCATTTTCACCTTTATCATTGATAACAATTACCTTGTTTTTGAATAATTCAAGTATTCCTTGCGTACCAACAACTCTAACTCGGTCGTCGTCATGAGTTGGTGCTTTATCTGGTCTTAGATAGTCGATACTTATAGATGCAAAAATTTCTTGGTCAAGAACGAAATTACAAAGAGCAGTTACTTCGAGTTCTCCATGATCCCTATTACAAACTTTCGAATGTACGGCATACACACTCAGAAACTTTTTCCCTGTGAACCAGTTTATCCAATCTATGGCATGTATGCCAACCCATGGAATTGTTCCACCGTATAATTCCCTTTTCTTGTAAAATTCTGCTCTTTTGCCGAGTTTGTAAGATTTCTGTGTATTCAAGAGCCTTATCTCGCCGATTTCCTTAGAATCCAGTAGAGCCTTTGCTGTGAGAAAGTGGGCTTTATACCTCAAACCAAACATAGCCGTGAAAAAGACATCGTCTTTGATTGTTTCGTAGAGTCTCTTGATCTTTTCCAAATCTTCCAATGAAGTGGCTACAGGTTTCTCGGCAAAGGTGTGAATTTTCCTTTGAAGTGTTTCAAATAAGATACCAGGATTTCTACCAAAAAAGCTATTCACAACAGCTACATCAGGCTTTTCCAAATCGAGCATTTTTTGGTAATCTTCATATTCCTTGGGTTCTATACCTAATTCTCTTAAAGCTCTTTTTAAAGAAGTCATGTCTTCATTTGCACAACCTGGCGCGATTGCGACGATTTTTGTGTTTTTCTGAAGTCCTTTTAGTACATAATGATAATGCCCACTCGAACCTATTATGCATATCTTCATATGCTCTCATTCCTTATACCTTCATAATTGTTTAGATCAATGGTCTTTCCACTATACGACCATTGGACTTTAGTTTCTGAAAAAAGCCTGTTGTTTTCAAATGATTCCTTGATTACATCAGTCAAATTTTCAACCCAAACAATTTCTTGCTCTCTCTTGATGATTTTTTCTGGAAAATCAACGATCTTTGAAGATTCGTGTGCACCATTTATGACTAAGGTATGAGCGAGTGCAGATTCCAGAGAGCAATTTATGTTTTTTTCGCCACGTACTGCTCGTATAATATCCCATAATTTTTTCATGCTACCGTGATCAATAACACCGTAAAATTGTGTTTCTCCATCGTTGTAAACTGCAACCAATTTATTTTCACCCACTCTTGGATCGTTGAAAATGATTCTCGCTTTTTCAAATTCATAAACAAAATATGGACCAATCTTTTCTTTTGAAGCATGTGTGGCATAAAACAAGATTTCTATGTTTTTTGCCCATATTCTCATACAACATGTATCAAAACTTTCTATCTTGTTTGCCCTGTAAAGTTCTGCCTGTATTGTCTGTGGAAATACTGTGTTTGGTAAATCATCTCCAAGTATAAAAAGCATACTATGCAAGAAATGAGCAGTGGCGTTGTTTGCAACACTGTCTAAGACCCATTTGCCATTTATTTTGATTCGTCCAGCCCATGACGATCTTGTGTAATAAGTGATATCTCTTGGCCAGAGTACCATAGTCTTGAGTCTTATGGGTCTTCCAAATTTACCAGCTAATATGTCTTGTTTTAGTTTCAGAAAGGTAGGATCATAGACCCACTGAAAACCTATCGCAACGATCTTCTCAAAACGATCTCGATATTCAATCATTTTCTTAACTTCCTGGACAGTAGCTGCTGCCGGTTTTTCACAAAGTACATTACTACCGTGTTCCAGAGCCAAACAGGTTTGATCACAATGGTAATGAATGGGAGACGATATTATAGCAAGATCGGCTTTGTGGTATTTGTAGAAATCTTTTAAATCATCATAGATAGGTATTTTCATATCCGCTAAAATGTCATAGAACTTACTTTTTTTCGCTTGTGGGTCAACCACGCCAACGATTTGAACAGAGTAATTTTCTCTTTCTCTTAGAAGATACTCAACATATTTTGCACCATACCCCCCCACACCAACCAGAAGAATCGATAGCCATTTTTTCACACTTTCTCATCCTTTCAAAATCAGTACTTCAACCCGCCAGCCATGATACCTCTCATGAAAAAACGCTGGAAGAGTAAGAAAATGATCAAAGTGGGGATTATCGTCAGGGTAGAGAAGGCGAGTATTGTATTCCAAGGCACTCCACCATATTCACCCTGAATCACTGCGAGTGCGAGTTGAAGTGTGTACAAACTTCTCTTGTTAACAACAAGTAATGGCAAGACAAAGTCATTCCATCTCCATGTGAATGAGAATATGGCAAGCGCAGCAACCAAAGGCTGGGAAAGTGGCATGACAATTTTCCAGAAAATTTGCCATTCATTGGCTCCGTCTATCTTGGCGCTCTCAAGCATTTCATCTGGTATATCCTTCATATACTGTATAGCGGTAAACATGCCTGTCGGTGTGTACACTGCAGGTAAAATGAGACCCCACAAATTATTTATAAGCCCTAATCTCTTTATTATGACAAACAAAGGTACCATTATTACTTGAGCACTAATAAACAGTGTCATCACAACCAGTCTGTTAAGGGCGAGTTTACCAAGAAATGTTCCTTTTGCCAATCCATATCCTGCCATTACACATATCAATACAGTTATTATTGTGGCAACAAGTGAAACAAAGAGTGTATTCTTGAGATATGTCAACAAATCTTGGTTTTTGATTGCCTCTCGATAGCCTTGAAGTGTTGGTGAACTTGGAAAAACCGTTGGAGGATAGTTATACACTTCTTGCAGGCTTTTAAAAGAAGAAGCTATTGAATAGTAAACAGGAAGCATATAGAAAACAAGGGCAACTATCAGAAAGATCCATTTTACTATTTTTGTCATTTGGCACCCTCCAATTATTTAGTTTCTCTTACTCTAAGTGTCATAACTGCAATCACAAAAGATATCAACAAAAATACAACTGACATTGCATAAGCATATCCAATTCTGAACTGTGTGAAAGCACTGTTGTATATATAGAGTGGCGTGACCATAGTTGAATAGCCAGGACCACCACCAGTCAGTACATAGATACCCGCGAAATCTCTAAACACATGAGCTATAGCAGTTGTCAGTACAAGGAGATTAGTGTTTTTTAGAAGAGGAAAGGTCACATACCAGAAGATTTGCCATTTGTTTGCTCCATCTATCTTTGCTGCTTCATGATATTCTTCTGAGATATTCTGAAGTCCTGTGATGAACATCATCATCAAAAGTCCTGTCATCGCCCAGGTTCTGAGTAAGGCTATGGAAAACAAAGCTGGGGTTGGTTTGAGTAACCAACCAACAGGGCTTAGCCCCAAAGATTTTAGAAAGTAATTCAAAAGCCCCAGATCATAAGACAAAAGCCACTTCCACATAGTAGTTCCTGCTACAGCAGGCATCATGTATGGCCAGTAGAAAAGTGCCCTGAGTATCTTTGAAGATCCTGTTTCCTTATACAAAGCAAGCGCAAGAGCTAACGGCACAAAAAAGGTCATCGGTACAGTCAAAATCAGTAATTTTATAGAAACCCATATAGAATTCCAAAACCATTTATCGCCGATCATCAATTTAAAATTGTTCCATCCGATAAACTTAGGTGGTCTGAGCAAATCCCAACTATAAAAACTCATTGCAAAAATACTTATTATGGGAATTAAGATGAATATTCCAAGGAAGATAAGAGCTGGTAGGACAAAAATGAATCTACTTTTCACGAGATTTTTCAAGTCTATCATCCTCCATGCGAACAAGGGGTGCCTGGCGGCACCCCGTCGATCGAAATTATTTTTTGCTACCAAGTTCTGAGAGCAATCGATCGTATTCTTTCCTCAAATTCTTTATCATCTCGTCAACACTGATTTGTCCTGCAACAGCAGCAGATGCTTGGTTCTGAATTGCAGTTTGCATATTTGAATAAAGAGTTGAATTTCTAATAGTCACAACCCATGATGGTGTAACTTCCGCAAGTCTTCCACAAACTGCTTGAACCAAATCCATTATCGGATTATCATACTTGACTACATGTTCTTTATAGGCAGACATGTGGTATGTTGTTCTCAAATAAATATCATATCCAAGACCTTTCCATCCTAACCAGAGTGCAAACTTTGCAGCAGCTTCTTCTCTATCCTTTTTACCTGTTTTGAACGCACCGAAGAATCTTCCACCTTCCAAGCTCAACCATTCAGCATCCTTTGGCAAATAGGCAGGCGCGAAATTCTTACCTGCTTTGAGAAGATCAAGTGTACTCCAACTTCCAGCCCACAACACTGCCGAGAGCCCACCAGTGAAAGCCATGTTTGGATCTTGGTTAGATATCCATTCTGCTGGCACCATGAGGTTTTGCTTAAACAAATCGACAAATTCTGTGAGCATTTGTTTTGCCTTTGGATCTTTATCAAGTGTGAAGTCCAAATTTTCGTCAAGGATCTTTACTCCTCTGATACCAAGGTAATTGAATAACCTCTCAGCGGTGCGCTGCATCGACATTGCGTATGGAATATTGTTGGCTTGTTTGACCTTTTTCAAAACATCAATGAATTCTGCCCAAGTCCAAGGATCGGCTCTGCCACCGAATGGTGGGTAAGCAACACCTGCTTTTTTGAAATAATCGACATTTACCCACAAACATTGCATTGTGAAGTGAAGTGGAACATATCTCACCGCATCTCCTTCCGTAACACGTACTCTCACAACATCATACATTGCATTTTTGAATTGTTCAGGTGTGATTCCAAGATATTTTTGAACATACTGCGTTAGATCGAGCATATACTGCATATACCCGGGGGCATAAGGATATGTTATTGTTACAAGATCTGGTAAATCTCCACCCATGATACCAAGTCTGACTTTTTGCTCATATTGCGCATAAGGTACATCAACAAGTTCGAAATCAACATCTGGATTGAGTTTCTTGTACTCAGCTATAGCCGCTTCAATGCCCTGTCTTTCTGTGCCGCCTCCACACCAAATAACGAGTTTGATGGCCCCCATACTTGAAACAACCAGAACAACCAGTAAAAGTCCGACTAACAACCGCTTCATAGATACTACCTCCCTTCCAGAAGTTGTGGACCAAAAAAATTTTATCAAACCTTATCGATTATTTCAACTAACACCATAGATATTTACAAAGGCAAGATAAACTACACCAATCTTAAATTTATATGAGAAAGACAATGGCTTGCTTTCATAATAAATAACAATACAATTAAAAAGATGGGCATTTAATCTATGAAAAAAATTTTTGTATCTTGGTATATAATTACTAATGGCTTGAAACATCACAAAAGGGAAGGAGGGTTTTTATGTACAAAAAGGCCTTCTTGATTTGTATTCTTCTTTCTGCAATTTCCATGAGTTTCGGCGCTATTCAAGCCAGTTTATCTGACAGTCCAATTGGTTTTGCGAGTGTAAGTGCGCTTGGGCAGGATGGAACTACTGGAGGTTTAGGTGGACAGATCGTTTTTGTGCGGACTGCTGAAGACCTCGAAAAATCAGTTAAAGCTGATGGAAAAATGATTATTGTCGTAGATGGGATCATTGCCTTTGATCCAATGAAGGAAATCCAAGTGACATCCGACAAAACAATAATAGGAATCAACGATGCGAAATTGATTGGTGTAGGCTTCGTCATTAAAAAGCAGAAAAATGTGATCATCAGAAATATTCATTTTGAAGGTTTCTACATGGAAGACGATCCACAGGGAAAGATGTACGATTATGACTACATCAGTGTTGAAAGTTCACATCATGTCTGGGTAGATCATTGTACCTTTGTCAATGGAAATGATGGTGCCGTTGATATTACAAACTTGTCCAACTACATAACGGTATCCTGGTGTAAATTCGTAGATCATGACAAAGTATCCTTAGTTGGTAGTAGTGACAAAGAAGACCCTTCGGTAGCTTCCGAGAGTTACAAGGTCACCTATCATCACAATTATTTTAAGAACTGTATCCAAAGGATGCCCCGAGTGAGATTTGGAATGGTACATGTATTCAACAATTTCTACAGTGCAGGATTCAGGATGGATGTCTCAGGAAATGTAGTCCCGCAGTATGGCATAGCTTCGACCGTTGGAGCAAGAGTTCATGTGGAAGCAAATAATTTCATGGGGTTTGGTGCAAAGTTGATGGAGGAAGCCAACGTCGCCTTTTTACCCGCAACTGTTAGAGCTGGTACCTCACCTGAAGGGTATCTGTCTCTTGGACAAAATGAAGCAAAAAATGTATTTGTTTATTGCAAAGAGCCTGAAGTAAAATTCATCGAGGAAGGAAAACCTGTCTTTAATCCATCGGAATTCTACAAATACACCATCGATGATGCCAACAAAGTTCCTAAGATAGTTGTTGATGGTGCAGGTGCCGGTAAATTGGTCTTTATAGATATTCCAAGTAAATGATCTCAAATGATCTATCAAGAAGGCGGCGTAAAGCCGCCTTCTTTCACGGAGGGATGAGAATGGAACTCGAAAAACAAATTTTGCAAGGAATATCAGAACCAAATATACCTGATAGGAAATTTCTCCTGACAGAATTTGGTGCAATTTCAGATGGAAAAACTGATTGTACTAATGCTTTTAAAAATGCAATCGACACCGTATCAAATCTTGGTGGTGGAAAGATAATTGTACCACCTGGTGAGTACTTAACAGGTTCAATACACATGAAAAGCAACATTGAACTTCATCTTGAGTATGGAGCAAAGATAAAATTTGACCAAGATCCGAATAAATACCTACCCGTAGTTTTGACGAGATTTGAAGGTATGGAATTGTACAATTATTCTCCTTTTATATATGCGAGCGATCAACAAAATATTGCAATCACAGGTGAAGGAATATTAGATGGGCAGTCAGACAATGAGCATTGGTGGTTTTGGAAGGGGAAACCAGAGTTTGGCTGGCACCCAAACCTGCCAGAGCAATCGAGTGATGTGAGAGAATTGCTCGATATGGTGAAAAAACAAATACCAGTTGATAAAAGAATATTTGGAATGGGTCATTATCTGAGACCTAATTTCATACAATTCTACAATTGCAAGAACATAATGGTAAAAGGAGTCACCATTTTACGATCACCGATGTGGTGCATACACCCAGTTATGTGTGTCAATGTGATTATCAAGGATGTAAAAATAGAAAGTCGAGGGCCAAACAACGATGGGATAAATCCAGAGTCGTGCAGTTATGTGCTGATAGAAAACTGTCGCTTTGACACCGGTGATGATTCTATTGCAATCAAATCAGGAAAAAACGAAGATGGAAGGAAAATCAATGTACCTTCACAATACATTTTGATAAGGAATAACATCGTTCTTGGCAAATACAGTCATGGCGGAGTTGTCATAGGTAGTGAAATGTCTGGTGGTATTAGAAATATTTTGGCTTATCAAAATATATTCATTAATCTTGAAAGGGCTCTGAGAATCAAGACCAATACATTGAGAGGTGGAATCATAGAAAATATATCTTTTGTGAATAATACAGCACTGAATGTCTCACATGAAGCCATTGTAATAGACTCATTGTATGACGACGAAACGGGAGACTATCCTCCAGTTATCAAAGATATCTACATAAAAGAATTCAAGTGTATCAATGGAAATTATGGCATGTTAATCAAAACAGCAAAAGGGTGCGAGATTAAAAATGTAACGATCGAAGACTCGCAGATATTGTCAGTCAAAGTCCCTCTGTCTGTAGAAAATGTCGAGAATCTGTCAATTCAAAAAAGCACTTTTAATAACATGAATATCGAACATCTCTCTGCGAGTGGAAATCTCAAATTTCTCTGATTTGATGGGCGAATTGACAACAAATCGCTTGATTTGACACTACTAATGGACTCGTGGTATGATCATAGTACCAAAACCGGGAGGTGAAACCATGAGGCGGCTTTTTGTGGCGGTATTGTTAGCCATCGCAGTAGCGACGACTATCTTTGGGGCAATCACTCTTACAATGGTCGAAACAATAACAAGCCCTGCTCGCACTGAACTTTTAAGACAACTCCTTGATGAATTTGAGGCGACGCACCCTGGAATCAAGGTTGAATTGATTTCTCCACCATATGAGAGTTCTGATCAAAAACTCATCATGATGCTCAACACAAAACAGAAGGTCGATGTCTTTGAAGTGCGTGACAACTTTCTCGCGATCCATGTGAACAACAAGAATTTATTGGATCTCACTGAATTTGTCAAACAATGGGATGGTTGGAATGATCTTCTTGAACTCACAAAAACAGCTGCAACAAAGGTTGAAGGGAAAACCTATTATATTCCTTATGGCTTTTTCATCAAAGCCTTGTTCTACAGAAAGGATATACTCGAAAAGAATGGTATACCAATCCCACAGACAATGCAAGAGCTCTATGAGTCTGCTAAAAAATTAACAGTACCATCAGAAGGGAAATACGGTTTTGCATTCAGAGGAGGAGCAAGCGAACACTCTTTCTCAGAAATAGTGATAATGTCCTACGTACCAAATATTGACCCCAGACCTGATAGAGGTTATCTAACAACAGATGGAGTTCCATATCACGACACACCCGGCGCAATAGAGGGTTTGAAGATGTGGATAAAGTTATATAACGATTGCTCTCCAAAAGATTCTCTGAACTGGGGTTGGGCGGAGCAAGTCAATGGGTTTGTTTCCGGCATGACACCATTTTTGATTCAAGATCCCGACACAGTTCCAATAGTTGAAAGAAGGCTTGGTGATCCAAATCTCTACGGTGTCGCACCTATGCCAGTTGGCCCGCATGGAAAAGTGTATTTAGACTATGGAAATGCAGGTTGGGGTATAGCTTCTTATTCAAAATACAAAAATGAAGCTTGGGAGCTTGTAAAATTTTTGTCTTCTCCTCAGGTAAATGCAAGATTCTCTCAGCTCAACGGAACTATTCCAAATTGCAAATCTGCCTTTGCAGATCCATATTATTCAACAGGTCCTTACAGAGCATGGTATGAAGAGTTGACCAATCCTTCCAAATATATCTTCTACGAAAGGCCTGTTCACATGTCTGGTTTTCCGGCTTATGCAGAAAAACACAAGAACGATATACAGAACATTATTTTGGGTAAGAAGGATCTGAATCAAGCGGTAAAAGAATGGGCTGAATTTTGGAAGAAAGAATACGGTATAAAGTGATTTAGGTGGGGGTTTTCACCCCCACTTTAAGGAGAGAATTATCTCATGGTTAAGGATAGAAAATTCATTTTTTTCATGATTTTGCCAAGTTTTTTATTCATAAGTATTGTCACTTTTTTACCAGCCATTAGATCGATTTTCATGGCTTTTCAAGATTACAATATGTATTTCTTGACCAAGAAATTCATTGGCTTTAAAAATTTTACCGATGCTTTTGCCGATCCCATTTTTGTCCAAGCTTTAAAGAATACCATGATTTGGGTTTTACTCTCACTTCTTTTGCAATTTATTCTGGGCTTTTCATTGGCTCTATTATTGAGAAAACCATTCAAAGGTAGAGGTATATATACAGCACTTGTCTTTTATCCCTGGGCAGTCTCTGGTTTTGTGATAGGTCTTCAATGGCGGTGGATGTTTCATGGCTCTGCTGGGGTAATAAATGATCTTCTTTTGAAAATTGGACTCATAAAAGAAAGAATAGCATTTCTTTCAGATCCACATTATGCACTGTACTCAGCAATAGTGGCGAATATATGGTATGGTGTTCCTTTCTTTGCCATCATGCTTCTTGCCGCTCTTCAATCTGTACCGCAGGAATTGTATGAAGCAGCTAAGATAGATGGAGCAAATGTCTTTAGACAATTTTCCAACATAACAATTCCCTATGTGAAACCAGTAATAGTGAATACCACACTCATAAGATTCATCTGGATTATCAACTTCCCCGATATTATCTTCTCAATGACAAACGGTGGACCCGCTGGTAGTTCGCATATTCTCTCTACATTGTTAATAAGCAAAGTTTACAATGAATATAACTATGGAGTAGCTTCTGCCATCGGAGTAGTTATAATGCTAATCCTTGTGACGTATGCGTACTTGTACTTGAAATTCAGTCATGTTGAGGGTGGTTTTTGATGAAAAAACTTTTCGTTGCCCTTAGGATATTAGCCTTAGCTGTCTTTCTCATATGTGCACTTTTCCCACTTTACTGGACACTCGTTACTTCACTCAAAGGGCCAACAGAGATGTACACCTATCCCATCACATATTGGCCAAAGCATATTACCTTTGAAAATTACAGATATCTTTTGAAATCATTGAACTTTACAAGATATACAGCCAACAGTGTATTTGTTTCTCTATTTTCAGCATTGATTGCTTTGATCGTCGCTTCTTTCAGTGGGTATGTTTTGGCAAGAAAACAATTTTTAGCCAATAAAGTACTGTTTTTTCTGTTATTCATAACACAGATTATCCCTGGTTTCATGCTCATGTCATCGATATATGTAATGTTCGGACCAATAGGTTTGGTTGACAATCTTTTTGTGTTGATCTTTCTATACACCGGTATAATGGTACCTTTTTCATCGATCATGATGAAGGGATTTTTCGAAAGGATACCTGAAAGCATTGAAGAAGCCGCTTTAATAGATGGTTGTAAGAAACTTCAAATGCTTTTTAAAGTGGTTTTCCCAGTTACTGCACCCGGGCTTGCAGCAACCTTTTGCTTTGCCTTTGTAAACTGTTGGAACGAGTTGTTCCTTGCAATTATGCTTTTGAACAGTGAATCCAAGAAAACTATTCCCGTTGGTTTGAATTCTTTCGTTGGTAAGGCAGATATAGACTGGGGTGCAATGGCGGCTGGAGTGTTGATTGCTTTATTACCAGCTATGTTGATCTTTGCATTTGCTCAGAAATACATCGTTCAAGGATTGACACAAGGCGCAGTAAAAGAATGAGAGGAGGAAAATTCCGTGGATATCACCCAGATTCTCCACAGTTATGCAGAAGAAGGTTTTTCGTACAACCCTGTCAGTGTCCCAATATATGAAACATCGATATTTTCTTTCAAAAATTTTGAAGAGTTTCAAAATTCATTACTCAATGAATTTGAGGCGCATCTTTACAGCAGAGGCAAGAATCCAACGGCAGAAGTAGTAGAAAAAAAGTTAGCAGCACTGGAGAAAGCAGAGGATGCAAAATTGTTTGCCTCTGGAATTGCAGCAGTTAGTGCCGCAACGATGGCATTTTTGAAAAGTGGAGATCATGTTGTTTGTGTAAAAGATGCTTATGGGTGGACAAGTAAACTTTTTTCACAATATTTGAAAAGATTCGATGTTCAAGTGACGTTTGTCGAGGGAATCGATCCGGAAGATTTCATAAAAAATACAAAGCCCAATACGAAACTCTTTTTCCTTGAAAGCCCAACAACTTTCACGTTTAGATTACAAGATTTAGTCCAAGTTGCAAATTTTGCAAGGCAAAATAACATAAAAACAGTTATAGACAACACTTGGGCGACACCTGTGTTTCAGAATCCAATTGAATTGGGAATAGATTTGGTTGTTCACTCTGCCAGTAAATATATTGGGGGCCACAGTGATGTAGTGGCCGGTGTAGTAATAGGCAAGAAAGAAGACATAAGACACATTTTCAACACTGAGTTTATGAATATCGGTGCAACAATAGGACCATTTGAAGCTTGGCTGTTATTGCGAGGTCTTCGCACAATTCACGTCAGGATGCAAGGACATATGGAGAACACCTTGAAGGTTATAGAATATCTCCAAACAGTCCCGGAAGTCGAAGAAATATTCTATCCGTTTTATTCTAAGCATCCCCAGTATGAACTTGCCAAAAAGCAAATGAAAGGTGGGAGCGGCTTACTCAGTATAAAACTCAATGTAAAAAGTTTAGAAAATGTAATTACTTTCACAAATACCTTGAAGATATTCAGAAGGGCTGTGAGTTGGGGAGGATATGAAAGTCTTGTCATGCCTTATGCAGCTACGAATAGAGATGGTTTGACAGAGAAGAATAAAATGATACGACTTCATATAGGATTGGAAAATCCGGATCTTTTGATTAATGATTTGCAAAACGCGTTTCAAGCTATGAAGAAAGTAAAACTTTGATATCCATTTCGATGATCATTCGTACTAAGAATTTTGCCCTTGAAACGTCTTTTTGGGCAACGGCATTTAACAATTCCATGTGGTAGGGCAGACTTGCCCTACCAAAGGTTCTTTCAACGAATGGGGGATGCCATATAGCGCTTAAAAGGTCGTAAAAGGCTTCGAAGAAATTCATCAACACGGTGTTCCCAGACATCTCAAAAAACCTCTTGTGAAATTTCATGTCTTCATCTGGATCAACAAGATCAAGATTTCTCAGCTCATCGATTGCCTTTAGAAGATCATCCTTTGATGAGTTTTGAACAGTTAATTCAACCGCGAGTTCTTCCATAGCTCCTCTGACTCTCAATAAATCTATTATGAAATCCCTTGATGGAGAAAATTTCACCGAGAAAGAAGCTTCGAAAGAAAGTTCGTGTAGATCACTTGCGACAAAAATCCCTTTGGGGGCTTCGACTTTAACAACGCCTTTTTCCTCCAATTTTTTAATTGCCTCACGAACAGTGGTCCTGCTCACTTGGAAAAGCTGAGCAAGTTCTCGCTCAGAAGGAAGCCTATCTGATGGCCTGAGTCCCATTCTGACTATGTACCTTATTATCTCGTTTTTTAACCATTCAGATGATGTTTTTTTCATTCGACCACCATATGCACTCCGTCGTTGCTGTTTATTCTGATCAATGTTGGTTTCTTGCCAAACCTTTCAAAGTAGCTTTTTTCCAATTCTTCAAAAGCTCCTTTTATACAACCAGCTCTGGCGAGTACAAGAACACTACCACCAAAACCCCCTCCGACCATTCTGGCTCCAAGTATTCCAAGTTCACCTCGCAAAAAACCAACTATGAAATCTGTCTCATCGCAGGAAACTTCATATAGGTCTCTCAAACTCACGTGGGATTCATACAAAAGACTTCCTAATAAGAAGACTTCCGAATTTTTCAATGCCCTCACTGAGAGTGTAACACGTTTGTTTTCATCAAGAACGTGCCTTGCTCTTTTTCTCAATAGTGGGTCGAGCCTTGCCAGATCATCATAGCTTATATCTCTGAATGACTTTTTATTTAATTTTTTGAGAACGGTTTCACACTCTTCGCGCCTTTTGTTGTATTCAGACGAAGATAGTTCATGCTTTGTGTTCGAATCTATCAAAGCGAGTTCGAAATCGTTCAAATTCAATGGCACGTATTCATATTTAAGGTTTGAAGTATCAAGAAAGATCGCAAAATCTTTCTTGGCAAAGACCGCAGTGAATTGATCCATCACACCACATCTGACCCCAACAAATTCTCGTTCCGCCTTCACTCCAATCTGAACGAGCTTTATCTTATCGAGCTTTAAGCCGAAAACCTCGCTTATCCCATAAGCAGTTGCTATTTCCAATGCTGCAGAACTTGAAAGCCCGGCTCCAACGGGAAGGTTCGAAAAAACATTGACCTGAACAGGTGTTGTTTTGTAACCTTCCTGTTCAATAGCCCAAACAACTCCCATGATGTAGTCTGTCCACTTGCCAAGTTTTTGAAATTTCTCAAGTGAAATTGTTTCGTTCATCATTTGAGAAGTGAATATGTATTTATCGCTTGGTTTAATTTCGACCTCGACGTATTTATCAATCGCAAAAGGAAGAACAAAACCATCGTTGTAATCTGTATGCTCGCCTATTATATTGACTCTACCGGGTGCTCTGAATCTCGGCATTAAATCCCCTCCACTTGTGTATTTCTCAATATCTCCGCAGCCTGTTCAGGTACCACAGGGTTTATGAAAGCCCATGTACCTGTCTCGACGCTTGCCATCCATTTTATTTTGTCTTTGTCTCTCTTTGGTGGATTGAACTCAACATGAAAATGGAACAAATCATCTTCTTCAGAACAGTTGAAAGGTTTTTGAAAAAACATCATCATGTAAGGAAACTCTTGGTCAAAAAGTTTATCGTACTTTGAAGTGACTATCTTCAACATCTTTGCAAAATCGACTTGTTCTTCGTTGGAAAATTCATATATCGCACCGATATGTCGTTTTGGATAGATGTGAACCTCAAAAGGAAATCTCGCATAAAATGGCACTAATGCCACAAAAAATCGCGTTTCATAGATTATTCTTTCTTTTTTTGAAAGTTCATTCTCGATTATCTGGCATATCACGCATCGCTTTTTTTCCAAATACCATTTTTTCATTGCCTCTATCTTAGCTACGATCCTTTTTGGCAGGAATGGGAAGGCATAGATCTGTCCGTGTGGATGTGGTAAGCTCGCACCAACTTCTTTGCCTCTGTTTTCGAAAATAAAGATATATTTGACAAAGTCATGCTTTGAAAGTTCAATAGTCCTATCTATCCACATTTCAACGAGTTTTTCTATCTGCCTTAAAGGCATTCCAGGTAAAGCCGTGTTGTGATCTTTTGTGTAAACGACCACTTCACAAACACCAAAAGATCTGGCTTTTTTATAGAAATCGTCTTCGTCAACTTGTGGTGGATCTTTTTTCAAAGCTGGGAATCTGTTCTCAAAGGTAACAAGATCGTATTCCTCGGGAAGTTCGAGACCACCAATACATATTGGACAGCTCTGCTGTGATGGCTGTACTGGTCTTTTCTGAGTTTCTGCAGAAACAATGATCCACTCATCAGTCAATGGATTATACCTTAATTCAAGCAACTCTCTCACCCTTCACGGTAAAAATAAAACGATCTCCCATCTGGACGGATTTTAGCTTCTTTGATCAAATGCGACGTTGATTCAACCTGTATTCGAATCTGTCCTTCAGTCACAAATAACCTTTTCAGAGTATTGGTTTTATCAAAACACAATAATTCAAAACCTTCATCGCTCATCTTTTCAAATCTACAAAATTTCGCATACTCTATTCTCTCAAAACTCCCGTTGAAAACCACACCAAAGCCAAGAGCCTCACAAAGATCAAGTGTTTCTTTGTGAAGACTGTTCATCTCAAGGTACAGTCTCATAACTTTCTGTATCAGGCTCATTCTCAATAAATCTTCTAATCTTTCATTTTTTCCCACAACAAGACCTTCTATCAAGCCGGCAGCATCCAACAAAGATACATTTTTTGCAACAACGATTGAATCTTTTAACACATTTCTAAGTGATTCCACATCTTCTCTTTTCCTATGTTCGAAATCAACTAAGAAAAATTCAAAACCCATTTTTTTGAATTCACCAATATCTGGATCAGAAAAATTCACAGCGATACCCGGTAGAAATCCGTTATCTTTGCACAATTGCACAAATTCCTTTGTCCTGTCTATTTTTCTGAGAAGTAGTACCTGAATACCTTTCTCTTTTGCGCGTTCTATTAATTCATCTTTTATATTCTGCACAGATAAAACACTGTAAGGCTTTGAAATACACCCAATTTTATTCTCAAAGGCTAAAAGCTTTGCGTATTCTTTCAGCAAAAGATATCTATCATGAGCTTGTAGAATCACAAAGGGATCGAGATCTATCTGATGATCTGTCTTTTCAGAGATTTCGATATATCCAGTGAACTCATCACCCTTGCGTTCAATTCTGATATTCCCATTTTCCCTACTCAGAAAACCGATGAGTAAATCATCATTGAAAATACACTGATCGCCGAAACATTCTGCTTGGGGAAGAACGACCCTGAAGACCTCTATTGTACCAAAGCCTTTTATTTTAGCGCGAAAGACCTTACCGAGCTGAGTGTTCTCAGATGAAAAAACAAGTTCGTAGTTATCTTTTTTTTGGAAAACCATTCCATCTTTGAAACTCAAGCCATAAATCAACACAAAAAATCGCCTCTTCAATTAGAAGATACTCTTTGAAGTTATCAAAAGTTTTTAGAGCGTGTTTCAATCAAAGTTCAGAAAATCTCAAAACCCGCAGATAAGTTGAATTCTCCATTGTCAAGAAGCGTGCAGATTATATTATAACTACCTGGTTGAAGAGGTTCGTTAATTTCAACAACGGCAGCTGGATATGTAATGGCTTGTGTAACAGGCGTTGAAGGCGAAGGTGATTGTACGTGAGCCTTTATTTGTATTGTCTTGTCGACCAAGTCAACAGAGTCTACAACTACTTCATAACCGCCTGTGTTTTTCCTACCGGCAGATATCATGATTAATATTTTTTCCCCTGCTTTGAAAGTCTGCGTCAAGACCATTTGGCTGTTCAGTACATCTAATGAAACTGAATCACTTCCCCGCGTCGATTTAGTCTTGTAAGAAAAGCTACCAAAAGATATCTCATAACCACCAACAATAATTTTAGAAACTCCCTTAGGTAGAATTAGAAGGTGTTGAACCATGTAAGTATAAATTCCACTTTTCTTAGCTGGTAATTCTATCTCTCCATCAAAATCTTGAGCGATGACCCTGACTTTGAAAGATTTCGTTTCACTAATCTGAACCGGCGTAAACAACCAACCTTTGAGCAGTAAAACGATCTGTTCAGATTTTGAAAGTATCATATACTGGAAATTTGCGGATTTTGAACCTATTGACTGATAAAGCTCCTGTGGGAAAACAAACTCCACAGGTGTGTAGTAAATCATACCCGCCATATAGATCGCTCCAAGCAAAAGAATCGCACAAACAAGGGTTCGCATCTTAATCGCCTCACAGTTCAATCGTCTCACCGGGTTCCATTACATGACATTTGATTTGTAATTTCTCGATTTCATGCTTGAATTTCTCTGGATCTGCCTTTATGAGCTCCCAAGTGTTGAAGTGTATTGGCACAACCAATTTAGGTTGAATCATCTTGACAGCTTCAACGGCATCCCAGAGATCCATCACGAAGTTACCACCTATTGGGAGAAAGGCTGCGTCTATTTTTTCCTTTTGCAACAGCTCCATATCTTTTGTTAAACCCGTATCTCCTGCATGGTAGATCTTCTTGCCTTCGGCTTCAATCAAAAAACCACAAGGATTTCCCGCATAAACAGGTAATTCCTTCTCGATCAGGCTTGAGCCATGAAGTGCTGGTGTCAACTTCACACTCCCGAATTCAAAGACATACTTCCCACCGATGTGCATGGGGTGAGTAACAATGCCATGTCGTGCTATGTAACTACACAGTTCGAAGTTAGCTATCACAGTTGCTCCATCAGATTTTGCTATCTTTACGGTGTCTCCAAGATGATCTGCGTGACCGTGCGTGACCAGTATGTAATGTATCCTTGGCAGGTCTTGTAATTTCACGGGACAACATGGATTTTCACTTATGAATGGATCGATTATCAGATTTTTTTCTTTGAGTTGAATCAAAACAGCTGCATGACCAAGATAACGAATTTTCATCTTTATTCACCTCCACATATATTTTAACGCACGATTGACCTTCAATCACCAAACTTTGCCTCAAAAATTTCAAGAGATATTCATGTGTTGTGACTTGATAATTCGTTGACAGAACATTTTGTGCGGTGTATAATAAATAATCGTATAACAATAAAAGATATTCAAATGGTATGGTGGGAGAGCGGGAGAAAGCCATATCTCGATATGAGGTATGGCTTTTTTATTTCAAAAACGTCGAGGGAGGTGTATCTATGCGTAAAGGTGCTGGCTGGGTGATTCTTTCACTTGTAATTGTTCTGGTTGGTGCATTGATTGCATTCTTTGTGCAAACAGATTTTGGGAAAGTCAAGGTCAAAGAACTGAGATTTGTAAGTAGCGATGGAAAGATTTTAAGTGCCTTGCTGTTCATTCCAAAAGGTGTCTCAGCGGAAAAACCTGCACCAGCTGTCTTAACGATGCATGGTTATATCAATTCGAGAGAGACACAGAGTGGTTTTAATATTGAATTTGCAAGACGTGGTTATGTGGTTATGGCTATGGACATGGCCGGCCACGGCTATTCTGAGCAAGTCAAAGGCGGACTTGCAAATCCTGCTCGTGGTGCAGATGCTGGATTACTGTATCTTGCAAGTCTTTCATTTGTCGACAAAAACAATATCGCAGTTGAAGGACATTCGATGGGTGGATGGTCTGTCCTGAGTGCTGCAGGTAAATATCCAGATCTTGTAAAAACGGTGATTTTAGAGGGTTCCTCCTCTGAAACATATGGCTCTCCAAAGGTAACTGCAGAAACTCCCTTCAATTTTGCAGTTGTGTTCAGTAAATATGATGAATTCAGCAGACTCATGTGGGGTGTGGAAATCCCATCCGACATAGTCAAGACGCAAAAACTCAAAGCTGCATTTGGTACCACAGAAGATGTCATACCCAAAAAACTTTATGGTTCATTTGAAAATGAGAGTGCAAGAAAATTATATATACCAAATTGCACGCATCCAGGAGATCATCTTTCAAAAGAAGCAATTGGATATGCAATAGAATTTTTGCAAGACTCGATAACACCACCCAAATTCATAGATCCAAATAACCAAATATGGCCTTGGAAAGAATTCGGAACATTATTGGCATTAATAGGTGGCATCATGTTCCTACTCAGTTATGGCTACTGTCTACTCAATAGCGCATATTTCTCATCTTTAAGAGGAAGAGTTGCTAATTTTAAGGATGTTAAAAAACCAGTAAGTATTATTGTCTGGCTTATTGGTTTTGCACTTGTAACTGCGATACCAGCTTTCACATTTTTCAAATTTCAGCAACCTGGAGGCAAAACACCAACGGCTAATGCCTTTTGGCCACAGAGTTTGACCATAGGTTTTGCAAGATGGGCAACTTTTAATGCACTCATAGCGATTGGTTTGTTCATCGTTTGGCATTTTGTATATCACCGCAGAATAGGTGGAAATCTGGTAACTTATGGTTTGGCAACAAATCATGATAAGCCAAAATTCTCTTTAAAACAACTTTGGAAGGCTTTTGCTTTAGCTGTTTGTGTTGTCTTCACGACACACATAGTTTTGTCGGTTGTTCAATGGGCATTCAAAGTAGATTTCAGATGGTGGGTTTTAGCGTTAAAACCAATGGACATAGCTCGATTCTGGATATTCATAAAATTCCTACCTCCGTTTGCTCTATTTACATTTGTCAACGCACTTGTTTTGAATGGTCAACTCAAGGCAAGAGAATTTAAAAATGAAGCCACATCAACTGCCGTATGGATGATCAGTTCAGCCCTTGCGAATTCTCTTGGTATAGCAATCTTGGTGGCATTGCAGGTTGGAAAACTATTTGCAACTCAAACACTGTTTTTCCCAACTCAATCGCTATTGGGAATAGTTGCATACCAATTTGTCTTTTTAACAGCCGTTTGCGGTGTATTTTCTTCTTTCTTCTATAGAAGAACTGGTAGCATATATGTTGGAGCCTTTATAAATGCCTTGTTTGTAACCTGGTACATCGTCGCAGGTCAAGCTATACAATTTGTCGCATAAGGGGGTATCAAAGGTGGCTGAGAAGTATATTCTCGCATTAGACCAGGGAACAACCAGCTCAAGGGCGATAATTTTCGATCACAGTGGCAAAGTTATGTCTATGGTCAATCAAGAATTCGATCAGATATACCCAAGACCAGGTTGGGTAGAGCATGACCCTATGGATATCTTGGAATCACAGATAAGTGTTGCGAAAAAGGCTATGAGAAATAGTTCGATAGAACCACATCAAATTGCGGCAATAGGCATAACCAATCAAAGAGAAACAACCATATTATGGGACAGGAAGACAGGTAAACCTGTATACAATGCGATAGTTTGGCAATGTAGAAGAACTGCAAATATCTGTGATGATTTGAAAAATCAGGGTTATGCTCAGAAAGTAAAAGAAAAAACTGGTTTAGTCATAGATGCGTACTTCTCGGCCACCAAATTGAAATGGCTCCTGGACAATGTAGAAGGCGCAAGGGAAAAAGCGAAAAAAGGAGAATTACTCTTTGGTACTGTTGATACCTGGCTCATTTGGAACCTAACTGGCGGGAAGGTTCATGTAACAGACTACTCAAATGCGTCAAGAACAATGCTTTTCAATATAAACACATTAAACTGGGATGAAGAGTTGCTTGAATTATTTGATATACCAAAATCTGTCCTTCCTGAAGTTTGGCCATCGAGTTGTAAATATGGTTACACGAGTGATGAAATCTTTGGGGAAAAGATACCTATCTCTGGAGATGCGGGTGATCAACAAGCGGCACTCTTTGGGCAGGTTTGTTGTGAACCAGGTATGGTGAAGAACACCTATGGTACAGGGTGCTTCATACTAATGAATACAGGTGAAAGACCTGTTCGTTCCCAATCTGGCCTTTTGACAACTATTGCTTGGGGATTGGAAGAGAAAAAGGTGTGTTATGCACTCGAAGGCAGCGTTTTTGTCGCAGGTGCTGCTATTCAATGGCTCAGAGACGGTATTAAATTGATTGAAAAGGCTTCAGATACGGAATATCTTGCATCGGCTGTTCCAGATTCTGCTGGTGTCTATTTTGTGCCTGCTTTCGTTGGTCTTGGTGCACCTTATTGGGACATGTATGCGCGTGGAACAATCGTGGGTATAACAAGAGGGACTTTGAAAGAGCATATCGTTCGCGCAACTCTTGAATCTATTGCCTATCAAACAAAAGACGTCGTTGATGTAATGTCGAGCGAGTCAAAGATTGAGCTTAGATCTCTGAGAGTAGATGGTGGCGCTTCTGTGAACAATTTTCTGATGCAATTTCAGTCAGATATACTCGGTGTGCCTGTCGAGAGACCAAAGGTAAACGAAACTACCGCACTTGGTGCAGCGTATCTTGCTGGGTTAGCTACAGGCTATTGGCAAAATCACGATGAAATAAAGAGGCAGTGGCAACTTGACAGAAGATTCGAGCCGAGAATGAATTGTGAAGAAAGACAAAGGTTATACTCAGGATGGAAAAGAGCAGTCAAAAGGGCAACCAGGTGGGTTGAAGAATGATAAACTACTTTGAATTTCCAATAGTTCCTGCTATCAGAGAAGATACTTCAATACAAAAAGCACTTTCGTGTAAGGCAACCTCTGCCTTTTTATTAACAGGAGACATTATGGAACTTGGTCAAATCATACAACTCTTTCACAATAGTGGCAAATACGTCTTTGTGCACATAGATCTGGTTAAAGGACTTGGTAAAGATGAAGCCGCATTGAAATTTCTCAAAATTCAACTCAGAGCAGATGGTGTGATAACAACAAAAGGTAATCTCGTAACTTTTGCAAAGAAAATCGATCTTGTCCCCATTCAGAGAATCTTTCTTCTTGATTCTCAATCTCTTGTTACAGGCATCCAGCAAGCTAAATCACATACTCCAGATTACATAGAAGTATTACCGGGATTGTTACCCGATCTCATAAAGCAAATAAAAGATGAAACAAAGATTCCCGTCATAACAGGAGGACTCATAAAAACCTTAAATCAGGTTAAAGAAGCTTTGATTAAAGGTGCAACGGCAGTCTCAACCAGTGAAGAGTCACTGTGGAATATCTCGCTCTGAATTTTTCAAAACGGTTCTCGTCGCGATGACGTCCACACCTGTATCAAAGATGTTTTTCAAGATAACGTCCCCAACTTTCACGGGGGCGTTTACTTTTATCTCTCTGAGTTTTTTCATCAAATGTGGAATATACTTTTTGGGAATCGGTGCAGAGGTTTTGACTGATGCGAGTGGATAATTTCCTCCTACGACCCTGACACTTGTTGGAACAACTCTTTTTGGTTCTTTGAGTTCATCTTCGAGATATGCAAGGCCTCTTGGGCATTTGTTACCCTCTATTTTTACAATCTTTCCATCTATCAACTCGAATTTTATTTTACATCCCACAGGACATTGTACACAAACTACTCTATTCATCACTCATTCCTCCTTCAACGAAACTACGATCTTATCCAACCCCGTTATTTTCTGAGAAGGAATTTTGATCCTGATCATCTCACTTGGCATTACATCTTCAAATTTTTTTTCGAAATTGCCTGCAGTTAGAATCGTTTTCTCCATGGGTTTTTTACTCCTCACATATAAAACTAAATCTTCACCACTCACATATCTTTTTGGAAAGATTATCCCAATATTATCTCCTGGTTCGATTGGTACACCCATTTCAAAACTTTCACCTTTTGCATACAAAGCTGCGTATTTACCTGCTTTTTCTCCTTCTATCGTTACGTAATCCACAAGATCGTAGATCACCGTACAATTGCCCGCAGAAAAGATCCATTGGTTTGAACTTTGACCTATGTTAGAACACGAAATGCCTTTTGAGATACGATCCAGTTGTACAAGATCGGCAAGTAATTCAACCTGTGGTATTAGTCCAACAGAGAGAACTAACGTATCGACTTTGAAAATTTTTTCTGTACCTGGTATTGGTTTGTAGTTTTGATCAACCTGTGCAACTACTACTTCTTCAAGCCTCTCTTTTCCTCTCACCTCAACAACTGTACTTGAAAGATACAAAGGTATATTGTAATCCTCAAGGCACTGTATGACATTTCTCAAAAGTCCACCAGAATAAGGCAATCTTTCTATCACTGCAACCACTTCAACGCCTTCAAGTGTCAGCCTTCGTGCCATGATCATACCTATATCTCCTGAACCCAATATCAGAGCCCTTTTACCAATGAGTCTATTTTCTATATTCATGTACTTTTGTGCCACACCAGCTGTGAAGATCCCTGAAGGCCTATCGCCAGGAATCATCAAAGCTCCAAAGGGTCTTTCTCTCGCACCGGCTGTATAAACAATCGATCTTGTTTCGATCTCAAGGACACCTTTTGGAGAAACCAATATGGCTTTTCTGTCTGGTTTTACAGTATGAACATGGCAATCCATCAAAAGATCTATTTGGTAATTCTCAAGCAATGCAGAAAATCTCTCTGCATATTCTGGACCAGTCAGTTCTTCTTTAAAATAATGGAGCCCAAAGCCGTTGTGTATACACTGATTGAGAATTCCACCAGTCCTCTCATCTCTATCAACAAGAGTTACTTTTACCCCATTTTTTGCCGCACTCAATGCTGCTGCCATCCCTGCAGCACCAGCACCGATCACAAGAACATCGGTTTTCATTCTCTCACCTTCCCATCGACGATCCAACTTTGAGGTGATTTGAGAACAATCTCTGACATATCTAACTTGAGCTCTCTTTCGAGAATCTTCATGATTTTTATAGAGCAAAAACCACCCTGACATCTCCCAAACATCGCTCTTGTTCGGAATTTTATGCCATCAAGTGACCGTGCACCCCTTCTTATTGCTTCGATTATCTCCGCTTCCGTGACTTCATTGCAATAACAGATTAATCTACCTGCCGCGGGATCTTTTTTGACAAGTTCTTGCCATTCTTCTAATGGAAGCTCAACGATTTTCTTTATACCTTTTCTAATGGGGTTGAAATCTTTCTTTGGAAATAATTTCAAACCAAGCTCTTTTTGAATGATCTCTTCTGTCAAATACTCCGCAATCGCTGGAGCAGCGGTCAAGCCAGGTGATCTCATCGCCATCAGGTTCACAAAATTTTTAACAATCTTGCTCGCCCCTATGAAGAAATCTTTTTGAGGACTTTCGGGTCTAAGACCACAAAAAGTTTTAACAGTTTGAGAAAAGTCTAATGATGGAACAAGAGTCTTTGTAAAATTCCTTATCTGTTCCAATCCTTCTTGTGTTGTTTCGAAATGATTTTTCATCTCACTTGGTAAGTCAGTTGCTGTAGGTCCAAGCAATAAACCACCATCTATAGTTGGTAAAACCAATATTCCCTTCGATGTTTTAGTAGGTGTCGGGAAGATGATAGATTTAACGGTCGAGCCTACTTTTTTGTCCAAAAGGATATACTCGCCACGTCTTGGGTGCAATGGTACATACTCTGCCCCGGCAAGAATGGCTATCTGGTCTGCAAAAAGTCCAGCTGCATTTATCACAATATCCGCTTGATAGGAATTTTTGTCGGTGATGACCTTTTTGATTCTGTCATTTTCTTTCTCAAAACCTATCACTTTCTCGTTTAAAACAATTTTTGCGCCATTTGCTACAGCATTTTCAACGGCTGCTATCGCAACCATCCAAGGCTCTGTTATACCTGCAGTTGGTGCCCAAAGCCCACATTTTACCTCTTTGTTTAAATTCGGCTCTTTCTCAAGTAAGGTACTCCTATCGTGAATTTCCAAACCCGGTACCCCGTTGACTTTCCCTTGCTCATACAGTTCTTCAATAGTTTTAACCTCTTCATCGCTGAAGGCAACTACATATGAACCTATTCTCTTTATCTCAAAATCCAACTCTTGCGAAAGTAGAGTGTACATGGTGTTTCCTTTTGAACAGAATTTTGAACGATTAGAACCAACAGGATCATCATAGCCAGCGTGAAGTATGGCTGAATTTGCCTTCGTAACTCCCCAGCCAATATCGAGATTTTTCTCAATTATGGTTAAATCAAGATCGTACTTAGAAAGCTCCCTCGCAGCTAAACTTCCAACAACACCTGCACCGATTATGACAACTTTCATTCAAGCACCTCCAAAGAAAAAAGCCACACCCCAAAAGGGATGTGGCTTTCTCCAGGACTCATACCACACCATTTTTATTTTACCACAGTCTTTGAGTTTTTCAACAAAAAATACTATCCCAAAAATCTGTAACAATCTTTCCTTTAACCGTAAATGTTATAATTTCGAAAAATAGGGGGTGTTAGGATGGAATGGTTCATTGACGAAAGTTTCTGGAAAGATATGTATGACTGGTTATTCCCACCAGAACGTTTCCAAACGGCAAAAGAACAGGTGGAAAAGGTTTTGAACATAACGGGTATTCAAAGCGGTAATGTACTTGATCTTTGCTGTGGACCGGGAAGACATACTTACGAGCTTGCAAAACTTGGTTTTTCTGTCACGGCAGTTGATGCTTCGGAATTTCTTTTGAACAAAGCCAAAGAGTTTTGTTCAGAATTCACAAACGTACGTTTCGTTCATGCCGATATGAGAGATTTTGTTGAGTCAAATCATTTTGATCTTGTCATCAACATGTTCACGTCATTTGGCTATTTTAAAGATCATGAAGATAATCTAAAAGTCCTAAGAAATATCAGAAAAAGTTTGAAAAGTGGCGGCAAACTTTTGATGGAGATGTCTTCAAAGGAGATAATTCTAAAAAACTACAGAGATTCAATAATTAGTGAACGTAATCAAAAAATGCTCATCGAAAAACACAGTTTTGAGCCTGGTATGGCAAGGATGATAAATGACTGGATTGTCCTTGAAAATGGCAGATATAAAATTCACAGATTGGAGCACTATGTTTATTCTGCACAAGAATTGAGAATGATGCTTCAAATGTGTGGATTTGAAAATATCGTTGTATACGGTTCATTGGATGGAGATCCCTATGATTTGAACGCTAAAAGATTAGTTGTTGTAGCTGAATAGTTTTTAAATAGATTTATAATTTATAAAGGGTGATGTCGTGAATTTAGATATATACAACCAAGATATTCGTTTGATCGATCCTATATGTTCTCCTGTTTTCAAAGTAAATGGTAAGCGGGGTGTACTTTTGATTCATGGTTTCACAGGAAGTCCACATGACATGGCTTATGTTGCCGAAAGGCTTTTCAGTGAAGGATTCACCGTATCCGTTCCGCGACTTCCTGGGCATGGTACGAATCACAAAGATTTTTTGAACTCAACTTGGAGAGACTGGGTTAGAAGGTCAATAGATGCCTATCTTGATCTAACCAATTTTTGTGATGAAATAAACGTTGTTGGTCTTTCGATGGGGGCACTTCTTGCTACTGTTGTAACATCGAGCTTCAAAGCCAAGAAACTCGTCTTAGCAGCTCCTGCTTTCAAGGTAACAGACTGGCGGCTGAAATTCACTCCTTTGATGAGTTTGTTTGTGCAGTACAGAGAAAAAGAACCACCAGTTTTTGATGATCCTTCATTGAATAAACTGGCTCAGGAGTATTGGAATAAGGTTTTCATCAAACCCGCTGCTCAATTGTATAAGTTGCAAAAGATTGCTATCAAGAGCTTGGAGAAAGTTGAATCTTCCACATTAGTCATAGTTACTCAAAAAGACAACACCGTCCCATTATCTGTCTTGGATGTGATAAGAGAACACTTAAAGTCTGAGTTCAAGACGGTTGTTCTTGAAAAAAGTGCACATCCTGTGACGAATGATGTAGAAAAAGAACTTGTCGCTGAAAAGATCGTAGAGTTTCTCTCTAATTGAGGAGGAATCAAAATTGATAAAACTTCAAGATATCAAAGATGCCAGGGAAAGAATATCAAAGTGGACTCATACAACACCTGTTTTTTCATCACAGACTTTTAATATGATTTCAAACAACTCTGTTTTTCTAAAGGCAGAAAATCTTCAAAAAAGTGGTTCTTTCAAATTCAGAGGCGCGATGAATTTTTTACTTTCACTGAACGATGAAGATCTCAAGCATGGTGTTGTCACAGGTTCGTCTGGTAATCACGGTCAAGCTCTTGCTTGTGCTGGAAAAATTGTTGGTACCAAGGTGACTGTGGTCGTTCCAGAGGATGTTTCAGCAGCTAAGCTTTCAGCAATGGAAGGATACGATGCGAAGATAGAACGATGCGGTAGGACATCTACAGAAAGACTGAAAAAGGCTTATGAAATATCACAGCAAACTGGAGCGATCTTTGTACCACCTTTTGATCATCCATGGATAATGGCTGGACAAGGCACGATAGGTCTTGAATTGGTCGAACAACTCGGTGATTTCGACGCCGTCTTAGTTCCTTGTGGGGGTTGTGGATTGATTTCTGGTATTTCTGTAGCGGTCAAGGAGACTCTAAAAGATGTCAAGGTCTATGGAGTTGAACCAGAACAGAGTAACAGCACATATCTTTCTTTCAAAGCGGGTCATCTTGTTGAATTAAAGAACATAAATACTATAGCAGACGGATTGAGGACTGCCATGCCAGGCAGACTCACGTTTCCTATAGTTCAAAAATATGTAGATGATATTCTTCTTGTGTCAGAGGAAGAGATTAAAAAGGCTGTCGTTTTTCTGCTCGAAAGAATGAAACTACTCGTAGAGCCTTCAGGTGCAGTCACCGTTGCTGCACTGTTGTTCGGTAAATTCCCATTGAAAAGCAAAAAGGTCATTGCCATCCTTTCTGGCGGCAATGTCGATCTCTTTGCAATTTCTGAATGGATTAAAGAAGCTAAGCAAGGGGGATAGAGATGAATCAAAAAGCCATTGATCTATTTGAAAAAGGTTTTAGCTGTTCTCAATCAGTTTTTGCAGCCTATGCACCGATATTTGGTATAGATGAAAAAACGGCTTTAAAAATCTCATCTGCATTTGGTGGTGGAATGTCAAGACTTGCACATGTTTGTGGTGCTGTCTCTGGAGCTTTCATGATAATTGGCTTAAAAGCAGGTGGCGAGGACAAAGAGAGTAAAGAACGGACATATCTTTTTGCAAGAGAATTTGCCGAACAATTCAAATCATTAAACGGTTCGATAATGTGTAAAGATCTCCTTGGTTATGACATAAGTACCAGTGAAGGTTTGCAAAAGGCAAGAGAAGCGAATTTATTCAAAACAATTTGTCCAAAGTATGTGAGAGATTCGTGCCAGATCTTAGAAAAGATGTTTTGTTTGTGAATTGAGGGATTTTGCGCATGGAAATTTTTGAACTCGATAAAGAGCAATGGAAGGATTTCAAGCTTCATTTTAAATGGTCAAGTGACAAGTATTACAAAGTGGATATCAGAAAAACACAGACAGGTTTGATGGTAGAATTAAAACTTCAAACGACCGATAAACCTATCGTTAAAGACTACGAAGAACCACTTTGGCAGCAGTGGATGGATGAAGAAAGTGATGATGAAGCACAGATATTTGGTGTGAAAATTGATAGTGAAATTGTCGGCTGGATGACTGTTGGTATGGAGAGCTGGAATAACAGACTCAGAGTATATGAATTACTTGTCCTTGAAGGATATCGCAGAAGGGGTATAGGAAAATTGTTGCTGGATAAAGCCAAACAAATTGCAAGACAGAAAAATTGTCGTGCGATCATCCTTGAGACACAGACCAATAATGTCAATGCTATTGAATTCTATAAAAAACAAGGTTTTGAATTCGATGGTCTTGATATCACAGCCTATCACAATGATGATGTTGAAAGAAATGAAGTCAGAATCGAGATGGTTTGTAGAAATTTTTAGATTGAATTTTGCAGATCAAAAATCCAAAATACGAAGACAGAGCATCAATGAGATTTTTGAGTTATGACTCTTCTCAGATCACCTTTCAATATCTTGATAAATAACGTGCAATTTCATTTCGGTGAGAATCTGCAACAGGGAGTCAAATTTGGATGTCTTATAACACGCAGTACAGATTCCTTCAGCTGTTGTTCTGCCATCTTATTATCCCGATAATATATCCTATTCGCATTATTCAGGTTTGGATTTCTTAAATTGTCCTGACTTTGCGCACAATTTGCTCAAGTTCATCACGATGCGATATTAAGGAACAAGGTCCCTTGCCATCTTCAAGCAACTTATTGTCGCGTATCTCTCTAAAAAGCCGACTTTTCAAACCTTCTTTTAGTGTCGAATATCTCATGTTGTGTGTTGAGACATTTGTTATCGGACATGGTGTAAGGTCTCCCAATGCATTGACGTGTATGAACCCTCTACCTGCAGAAACACATCCACCAAATGGTTCCTCATCGCCCGGTGAATGAATTATGAAAATTGGTTTTTCATCCTTATACTCAAGTATCTTTTTTCTAAACAGTTGTCTTTGATCTGTAGTCAATGATTTTCCATCTTCTTCCGCACCAATATATTCAATGAAAAAACACAACTTCGCACCAAGTTCTATGAAGTAATCAATATTGTTGTCGACCATCCAGTATTCATAATTATCTTTTGTGACTGTGATCGATATGCCACTGAGTACACCTTGTTTAGAAAGGTTTTTCAGTGTTGTCAATACTTTTTTGTAAACTTTTTCACCTCTTCTTTGATTCGTGAGTCTTTCATCACCTTCTAAACTCAGAACAATGGCTAAGTTTGATGTTTTTTTCAAAAACTGCAATTGTTCGTTGTTAATACAGGTTCCATTGGTAAAAATGGCAAAAACTCGATCTTTATTGGATGCAATCAAATCCAGTAAGTCCTTCATCAAAAATGGCTCTCCCCCTGCTATCAAAAAGGCAAAGACACCAAGTTGTTTTGCTTGATTTATTATCTTTTGCCAATCTGAAAGTGTCATCTGTTCTCCTTTGAGTTTTTCGACAAAACATCCTTGACACTGCAAATTGCAATTGTTGGTTATGCTCAATATCATTACGGGTGGCACTAATAGATTTTCATTTGAAAGCAATTGTTGTCGAGTTGACTCGCATTGTCGAAATGCTCTCAGTAGTACTGAAGCATTGGCAAGATACCTTGGGTTTTTAAAGAGCCACGGTATGAGAACCTTTGAGAATCTTGGGCTCACAAGGTTTTTTAAGGCAGCTTCTAACTTCATAATATCCCCCGTTGTGTTAAGTATAACAGCCACGATCACCACGTTGAATAAGATTCTGTAATGATACACAAAAAGAATGATTTTGCCATAGAAAGTCATCGATTCGACAAAATCAAGTATGTAGTAAATCTATGAAACACTCAATGTTTTTCTTGTTCAATTATCTTGCCATCTCTTATGACAAGAACACGATTAGCCCTCTTTGCTATACGTTCATCGTGAGTGACGATCACTAATGTTGTATTATTCTGAACTCTCATTTTTTCGAGTAATTCAATCACACCAAGACCAGTTTCAGAATCGAGATTTCCAGTTGGTTCATCTGCCCAAACTACATCTGGCTCATGAATGAGTGCCCTTGCTATAGCAACTCTTTGCTGCTCACCACCTGAGAGTTGCGAGGGGAATCTATTGGCTTTGTTTAAAAGCCCGACTTTTTTCAGCATTTCGTACGCACATTCTAATCCACGATCATGATCTACACCAAGTATTTTGAGCGGCAGTTCTACATTTTCAAGCACTGTGAGAACGGGAACAAGATTAAAAAATTGAAATATGAAACCCATATGTTGAGCTCTGAATTTTGTCTTTTCTTCTTCTGCCAAAGAGTGAAAGGCAACGTTGTTGAAGAAGATTTCGCCGCGTGTAGGAGTGTCTATACCAGACAAACAGTTCAAAAGAGTTGTTTTCCCAGAGCCAGACGGACCAAGAATTGCCACAAACTCACCATCTTCTATTGTAAGATTGATATTTTTGAGTGCTTCTACTCTATTTTCTCCTTTGCCATAAACCTTATAAAGGTCTTTGATTTGTATCATTCGCATCCTCCTCATTCAGGTGCTCTGAGAGCTTCAATCGGGCTTTTCTGAGTAAGGATTGCAGGCAAAGATACAACAACTGTTATAACGACGTATATTGCCAGTATCATGCCAAAAAGATACCAGATAGGAAAGACAAATCGCCCAGAACCGAACAGTGTGAAAATCAGTTGCATAAGGTCTTTTGATTCCCAAAGACCAGCAAGGACACCTACTGCGATTCCCACCGAAGCCACAATCATATTTTCCAAAATAAAGGCAACACCAAGACTTTTAGAACTCACACCTATCGCTCTCAGAGTACCGGAAAGACGTTTTCTAACTATCACACTGCGCAAAGCATGGAATGCGATACCGCTAAAGCCACTTATCAATCCAAAATAGAGTAAGGTAACACCGGCTTGTACAAGTAGATCGACACCAGAGAATAATCTATTCAATTCTTCAGTTATATACACGGAAAAATCAAATCTTTTTGTGTAGAATTCCTTTGCTTGTGAAACTATCTGTGGATCAACTTTTCCAAGAATAACGGGAATAACCCTTACATTTCTCGGTAAACTATTCACCGAAGCGATGTATTTAACAGGAACCATTAACTTTCTCATATCGAAGGTATCGATGACTTCAAAATTCATTTTTTCACTTTCACCAATTCTAAAAGGTGATTTTACAGTACCTGATATGGTAGTTAATGAACTTTTTCCTTCTTCAGCAACGTATCCTACAACGATTGTATTGGGTTGTAGAAGGTTTTTCCTCCATTTTGTGTTTGTTTCAATTGAAACAATGGCTTTTTGTAGAAAATTATCATCGACAAAGGCTATCAGATCATCTTCAAATTGAGCAATGTAAACTTTGGTAGGGTCTTTTAAATTCTCCGCGGGATCAATATCACCTTTTGCAAAAACCAACTTCAATGGGTTATAAACTGCCATGAAGTTATATCCAAAGAGTCCTGTTTCTAATTTCTCTTTCAAAAACCGTTCAACGTTGTATGGAACTGTCATAACTATTACCATCATATAGATGATCAAACTGAACATCAAAGCGATGATAAAAGTGTTCTTTCTATGCCGATCAACGTATGAGAGTGCAATAAAAGTAGAAACCGACCCTTTTCCGGAGAGATTCGAAGTCGTCCTTCTGAACAAGCTGATAATTGGTAAAAAGATCAACCAACTACTTAGAAAAATCACAATTCCTCTTTGCAATACCTTCCAAGCTGTAATAGGTTCAGTTGGTGGCAAAAGATAAATGAAAATTATCAACAGCACACCCGCGACGAGACTCAGTAAATTGATCGTAAATGGAACGGGCGATGAGACTTTTTGCTCTTGAATTCTAAGCATCTGTACTGGTGGTCTTTGTGTGATGCTGCGTATTTTAAGGATGAATATCAATAATGGAAGTATCAACCCAGCAAAGACACCAATTATCACCGTTATAGGAGATACATAAAGTGTGAACTGTGAAAAACTTGTACTAAAGTTACTCATGAAAATGCTGACAATTGTTTGTAACTTTCGAAGTAAAAGATTACCGAGAAGTATCCCGATCGCACCACCTGTGAATCCCGCTACGAGTAGATATGCCATACCCTCGAGGATGAGTATTAGCGATATGTGTTTTGCTCTCATTCCGAGAATTCTCAGTGTTACCATCGTGGTATTTCGCTCTTCAACAAAACTCTGCGCAAATATATAGACTAATACAAAAGAGGCAATCATTGAAAAAACGCTGAAAGCAACTGTTAAGTAACCAAGCGCCTTGTTTGCCGGAGAATTCAAAAGACGCGACTTCATAGCAACTGAACTTACTCCAAATTCAGTTTGTATTTCCTGAGTGAAAGATTGATGTTTTTCAATACCAATCTTAAGACTCATATAAATTCTTGTTGGAAATGATATTGTCGAAAGATCATCCTTATCAACAAAGATTGCTCCAGCATAATTTAAGTTTTCACCTCGAAAGTTCAAGAAACCTTTTTCACCTATTTGTGTGACTTTGAATTTAATCTCTCCTCTTCCGATATTCAATGTGATTATGTCACCTTCGGAAATATTCAGAAAACCTGTGAGATCTTTTGAAACAATCGCACCACCTTCAGGTAAATCAACGGGCATCTGAACAAATTTTTCAAGATCATCTGGTTCGACTCCAACAACGAGGCAATCTTGGAATTTGGAATCGTACTCTATTCTGCCAAGTGTCTCGGCGACAGGTAGAACAGATGAGACTTCCTGCTTATTTTTCAATTCATCTATAATCCTTTGATCTAACGGCATCTTGAAAAAAATGTTGTTTCTCCTGTTTTCAACGTAAACATCAGCTGTGCCGAAGTTTGCCGAAAAACTTCTTTCTATATAACGACTAACTGAATCATTCAAGGAAAGACCACCTACAAGGAGCATCGAAGGTACACCAACACCGAAGATCAAAACAAACACCGACTTGAAGCGCATCAAAAAATTCCTGAAAGCCGTTTTAAAAATCATGCCGAGCAATCCAATTCACCCCAATTCTTTGCAAAAGTATTTTATCACCGACAAGGATCTTCAGGCTTCGACATCAAGGTACCTAATGTGGTTCAGATAAAAAGCGTAGATGGTTGTCACGAAGAACGAACTGAAGTTTATGCCATATTGTTCAGATAAAGCTACTAATGCAATATAATGTATCTTATATTGCATGACTAACATAATGGCTGATGCGAAAAAATACCTCCGAATTTTTGCAAAGCAAATCGAGTCTGAAATACTTCCGTTAAATATTTTTAGTAATCGCTTGTGGTTCAGAAAATAGCAATTAACAGGTGTGTGTTATGAATAAAATACGATGTACTCAATGACTGAGAGAATAGCATTACTCACACAACAAGTTTTGGAATTGTATACAGATCTGGAGCAGCACCAAAGAAACCTTGTTATGTGTTCGTATGGCTGTAGGACGTGCTGTGATGTTTCTGCTTTGAATATCGAAGTAACGATTCTTGAATTCTTACCTTTAGCAATGTATTTGGTGAGTGAAAATCAATTAGAATGGATTGATCATGCAGAGAAAGCTACAGATGAAGATCGTTGTATATTATTTCAACCTGATTCTAAATTGAAACCCGAAGGTGGTTGTTTGTTTCACAAATTTCGACCACTTGTTTGTAGACTGTTTGGAGCAAGCTTTACAATTAGAAAAGATCAAAAACAATTCCTTGGGTGTCAGTTATTGCACGAGAAAGTTCAGGTATCTCTCCACTTGTTACCAAATGCTCAGGACTATCACACAAGACTCTTAAGCATAGATTTTTTTCTTGCTCAGAAAGCCTATGGTATTAATACAGCTCTGAGAAAGGCTATACAGTACGTTGGTTTGTATTACGCTCCCACATATCCCACTATAAGAACAAGATCTGCCTGACGAACCCGGATTTATAATGCCATAATAATCTTTTTGTGTTCTTTGGATTTGTAATATCTTTGGCAATATTATAAAGCTATATGATATTATTTATCATAAAAATATTTATATGATTTTTTTATTTACTAATTAATTTTTGATTTTATAAATTAAAAAGTACGTGGTAAAATTCGTCGTTGGTCATATAAAATTTATTTAGGGGTGATGTCATGATATTGTTTGCACAAAAAGGTGAAGTTAACACTCAGGCGACGTTAAAGATCGCTGTTGAAGAACTTAAAAAAGCCAAATTGAGCAAATTGGTTATTTCATCAACGCGGGGGAACAGTGCAAAAGAAGCCATGGAGATTATCCCAGATGGTGTCAGATTGATTGTTGTTACCCATCATATCGGTTTTAAGGAACCAGATCAAGATGAATTTTCATTGCAGGTCAAGGACGAATTACTCAAAAAAGGACACATTGTTCATAGCGCAACACATGTCCTTTCGGGTGTTGAGAGAGCATTTCGAAGAGAATACAACGGAATATATACAGCTGAAATAGTTGCAAATACCCTGAGGCTATTCAGCCAAGGTGTGAAAGTTTGTGTAGAAATCACGCTTATGGCTGCTGATGCAGGACTTGTAAGATCAGATGAGTGGATCGTAGCATGTGGAGGTTCAAGTAAAGGACTTGACACGGCTATAGTTATAAAGCCAGCTAATTCTTCAAGAATGTTGGATTTGAAGATTGGAAAGATACTTTGTATGCCATCTGAGTATCAAAGCTCATAGGACTTTCCATAAACTCATCATCAGTGCAGAAAAAATTGGAACTGAGAGATTATCATCCACGCCCAGTGGAAAAATTTCGCTTGCTGTTGCGGTTATTGCTCCCACAATACCAATACGAAGATCGACCAAGTTGGTTATACTCATCAAATAGGAGCTATAAAAACAAATAATAAAGCAGGTTAGTGAACCTTCAATAGTTTTGCCGAAAAATCTTTTCCTACCAAAAGACATTCCTACAAGCTTTGCTGTAAGATCACCAAAAGCGAGAAACAGCATTGATAGAAAGGCTATGTTCCGCTCAAACAAAAAGAATACGATAAAGGTACTCAGTAAAAAGAAAGACATGGATGATATCTCTCTTTTTTCCTTCTCTTTGTAGATCTTGAATACCATCTTTGTATGAAAAAATCCATGAACCTTTTTGTTAACGAGCCGAACGATATCTGTGATGAGAAAGATCGATAGAACCGTTCCGGTTAGGATCAAAAAATTACCATGTGAGACTAAAAAGCTAAGGCAAAACAATATCAAAGAAAATGGCTTTATATAAATTCTCCATGCACGGATATCCTCAGTGAACTTGAATAATTTGTACTCTGAAATATTTCTGAGATTTATGATCAAAAGAATACTTATTAGTATGTCGGCAAACCAACTTTTGGAAAAATCAGTCCTGATTCCTATCAATATTGCAAGGGCAGGCAAGACAAAAAATCCTATGATATCGCCCTTTTTTGTGGTATAGAGAAGTATCAAAACTAACGAGAGTAAGACAAGCAAGTCTAAGGTTAGATCTTTTATCGGAATACCTTTGCTCAACTCCCAAAGTGCCATGAGTAACAACCCGGTAGTCGTGGCTGCACCTTTCCCACCACGAAAGCCTATGTAAAACGGAAAAATATGCCCAATGATCGCACAGAACCCACTGATATAAGATATCCATTGAGGATATCCAAGAGAATTTGAGATGGATACTGCGAGAATACCTTTGAGCCCATCATACAATGCAGTTAAGACGGCAGGTGCCAAGCCCGCTGCCCTATAAACATTTGTTGTTCCGGCGTGATGTGTCCCGATAGTTCTCACATCAATACCCGCGATCCATCTTACAAGAAAATATGCCGGCAAGAAGCAACCAAGTAGATACCCCAACAACAATGGAAACCAGATCATTTTTGCTTTTTCTTTGATAATTTCACAGCGACATACTCTTCGTTCTTTTGGAAAATCGCATATCTGTCTTTGTTTTTCACCACAATTTCAACAAATTCATAACCTTCGGAGAGCTTTTTTTCGATTTTTTTCTTATCAGATTCTGTATATTCCTCCACAGATAACCACCTCTAATCATGCAAAGAAAAATTCCTTTGGTCTTGTATAGGACAGTTCAACACACAATTCGACTGCTTCTTTCAACGGTATTTGACCTTTTTCCACCATCTCACCAACAACACTGGATAATACCCTTCTGAACATCTCTGTGCGAGATCCATAAGACATGAGTTTTCTTGAATCAGTAACCATACCGACCAGATTGCTCAACAAATCTACAGAGGCAATGTATTGCAATTGTAACTGCATTCCATATGGGCTGTCGTTGAACCACCACGGCGCTCCTAAGAAAACATTTTCAAAGGCCCTTGCAATGGTAGTCATAACAGAAAGATATGTTGTATCAAGGCAATACAGAATTATTTTTGTTTTGCCATCGAAGGTGTTGAAAAAATCTCTCATACCAGTTGCAACATCCACATAACCAGCCGAGATATCACCACCACTATCTGGTCCTAATTTCTCAAATAATTTATCTCGATAATCTCGCAATGCACCAATATGAAGTTGCATTTTCCAATTCTTCTCGTGGTTCATCTGTGCGAAAACATATAGCATGTACGATTGGAAATCGAAAAGATCTTGTAAAGAAACACTTTGCTTTAGAGCTCTGTTGAATATCTCTTTGGCTTTTTCATAAGTGATAGATTTTCCCACTGGGTAAAGCAAAGCATGATCGCTGCAAACACATCCTACTTGATCAAAATAATCGTGTGTCTTCTTCAGTGCGTCTAAAAAACCATTGAAAGTCATAGTATCTGTTGCTGTAGTCTCGGAGAGTTTTTGGATATATTCTTTCCAATCTGCTTTATCTATTCTGCAAGCTCTGTCGGGCCGCCAAGTTGGTAAAATTTTCACACCCTCAACTGAATTTTGTGCGATTTTGTGGTATTTCAAATCTGAAGTTGGATCATCCGTAGTGCACATTATTTCAACGTTCATCTGTCTCAAAAGTTCCTGTGGTTTCATTTTCTGATCTTTCAATAATTGTTTTGTTTTCCACCAAATCGAATTAGCCGTTTCTTTTGAAATTATCTCATCTATCCCAAAACGCCGTCTCAAATCAAGGTGAATCCATTCATAAGTTGGATTCCCAACGAATTTTGGAAAGACTTCTGCCAAGGCAAGCCATTTTTCATAATTGGTGGCATTCCCCGTTATTTTCTCTTCCGATACTCCCCTTCGTCTCATCAATTCCCACACATAGTGATCAGTTGCCGCTTCAACTTCCCATATATCATTCCATCCTTTGTTTTCAACTATTTCTTTTACATCACCATGATTGTGAGCATCAACTATTGGAAGATCTCTCACCGTTTCGTACAACTTCACAGCAGTTTCGTTAGTCAACAAATATTTTTCACTGAGAAAACTCATTTTTCACACCCCCTGTGAATAGATCTTCTCAACATGAGGACAAGTCATAGCCCTCAACAAGGCACCATAACTCAATTTAAATCTCATGATGTCACCGACTTTGATCTCTTTTTCCAAATCGGTAATGTCGATTATCGTATGATCACTTGATGCGTGTATCACTTCGATACCGCTATCCAGAGGTTTAAGTCCAGTCGGAACGATATCCTGCTCTCCAAGTGCAAGTATAGCGCGTTTGCGTTTACCTCTATCGATAAAGATTGGTTTTCTTCCAAAGGCGTCCTGGCCTATTTCGCCTTCTGGAAATGAAGGTTTCACTTTAACCTCGATTACCTGTGCTTCTAAGATAATTGCATCTTGTATTAACCAATCAATTTGGCGATTATTTGTCACATCTGTGCCAAGAAAGATAGCCTCTCCTACTCTGTATTGGTTAACACCTGAAGGCAAGTCTCCATTTTCGAGCAGTTTTAGGGCAGAAGTATTTCCCCCAGATACGATAGGTAATTTGTGGAAAGTCTTTTTTTCAACCATATCTCTAATCTCAACAAGTATTCTCAAGTTTTTGTTAGATGGTAGTACCCCTCCATAACAGCCTAAATTTGTGCCAATACCAATAACTTTTACCTTCTTTGAAATTTTCAAAGCTTGAGTGACTTCCTCGACGGCATCTTCATGCCATACACCTTCTCTCAAATCGCCAACATCAACCATGTAGATTGCAGATATCGACTTATTCATGTCACAAGCAATTTCTTCCATCCATTCAATTGTTTTGAGTTCTGAAACAAGCACATATTCACACAGTTTCACTATCCTTGGTAGATCTTCTTTTTGTGGTATACGAATCATCATGAAAGGACCATCTATACCATTCTCAGACATTCTCAAGATATTCTCAACTCTTGATTCACCGATGATTTTTATACCAGCATTTCTCATTGCCTGAGCTATCTTAGGATCTCCAAGACTGACTTTAGTAACCCCTACGACTTCAACACCAAATTTAGAACATCTCTCCAAGACCCTACGTGCATTTTCTTCTATTGACTTGAGATTTATATAGATCCGAGGCATGAATACCCTCCTTATTCCATTTCATCTTTCATACCTATCTCGTTGAGAATAATGAAATCTTTATCTCTCCAATTCTTCTTCACCTTTACGTGAAGATCTAAATAGACTCTTTTTCCAACGATCGACTCAATCTCTATTCGTGCTAAGGTCCCGATCTGTTTTATCATGGAACCATCTTTCCCTATGATGATACCTTTTTGAGAGTATCTCTCAACATATATCGTAGCAGAGACATAAACCAGATTTTTTTCCCTCTCGAGAATCTGATCGACAATCACAGCAACACAGTGAGGAACTTCTTCTCTTGTAAGCAATAATATTTTTTCACGTACTATCTCAGCTATTTGAAAGGATATAGGTCTGTCGGTAATCATATCTTTTGGAAAATACATTGGACCTTCTGGCATAAAAGATTTGATTGCTTCAAAGAGTTCGAAAATTCCGCGATTTTCTACAACGCTCGTGGTAAAAGTTTTGGTGAATATATCACACTTGTTTTTTGTGGTTTCAATGATTTTCACATGATCATTGACTAAGTCTATCTTGTTTATAACTAAAAAAGTCCTGGTTTTAGAAGCTCTTACAAGATCACACATCTTTGCTTCAGCTTCACCATATCCTTTAGAAGCATCTACCACAAATAGAATCAAATCACAGCCTTTCATTGCCTGAATCGCTGCTTTTACCATAAATTCCCCAAGTCTATGAATTGGTTTGTGTATACCCGGAGTGTCTGTGAAAATTATCTGACAATCATCGTCTGTATAAATACATCTTATTCTGTTGCGTGTAGTCTGTGGTTTATCTGAAACAATGAGTACCTTCCTACCAAAAAAAGCATTCACAAGACTTGATTTACCAACGTTTGGTCTCCCGATAACTGTGACAAAACCAGACTTCAATCTATTCACCTCTTTAATTTAAAAGCATAAGGTAGCAGTGCACTAACTTTCGTTATAGTGTGTTTTCCTTGAAAATTGGCTAAGATCACTTCAAAATCTCCAAACTCACTCATGACTTGTCTACACGCACCACATGGACTGACTGGTTCAGGAGTATCGGCTACAACAACGAGTTTTTCTATGTCTCTTTCTCCTGAAGCTATAGCTGAAAAGATTGCTACTCTCTCGGCACATATGGTTAATCCATAAGATGAGTTCTCAATATTACATCCTGTGAAAATCTTCCCACTTTTCGTAACAACAACAGCCCCAACTCGAAAACCCGAGTAAGGTGAATAAGCCTTTTTCATGGATTCTACAGCCATCTCGATCAAATCTTCATTTTTCAGTAGAATCACTCCTTTTGATCATCATCAATACTCTATCAATTCTGTTTTTGGTTGCCGCAACGATTCTAAAATGAAATTGACCAACGTCTATCTCCTCACCTACAGAAGGTATTCTCTGAAATAATTCCAGAAGGTAACCAGCCAGAGTTTCATGTTCAGTTTCCTCGAAATGAACACTTAACTCACGTTCGATATCGTTAATTGGCGTGGCGGCATTTATCAAATAACTATTCTCGTTAACTTTTTTAATCCCGCTGATTTCATCATAATCATATTCGTCCATTATTTCACCGATCAACTCTTCTAAGATGTCTTCAAGAGTTGCAATACCTGCCGTTCCTCCAAATTCATCGACGACAATCGCTATATGCATCTTCTTTTCTTTGAAGATCTTGAGTAATGTACTAACTCTCATCGTTTCAGGGACGAATATTGGCTCTCTCATGATTTCTTTAACTTTTTTCTCACCAAGGTTTGTCGCTCCATTTTCTTGTATATACCCAACGACATCTTTTGCATAACAGACACCAATGATGTTGTCTATATCTTCTCGATAGACTGGTATTCGAGAATAACCTTCGCGATTTACAATTTCCATGAGTTCTAACAACGACGCATTTTCTTCCACCGCGACGACATCAACTCTTGGTGTCATGATTTCTTTGATAGTTGTTTCATTCATCTGAAAAGTTCTCTCAACGATCATGCCTTCTTGGTGATCTATCGTTCCACCTTCTTTTCCAAGGTTCACTGCCTCAATGATGTCTTCTGAAGTGACAAAAGGTGCATCTTCCATAGCTCGACCACCAAAGATTCTGACTATGCCATTGCTTAGAAAGAGCAGTAACCTAATAACAGGATCGAGTAGCTTCGCAAAGAATGCTATAAACTTTTCCGTCAGGTTGTAAACCTTCTCAGAGTATTCTCTTGCATAGATTTTTGGTGTGATTTCCCCAAATATCAAAACTGTTATCGTTGTGAAAATCGTTCCAATTAAAGCGATCATTCCACTACTCATATTTTTGAACAATCTCACAAGAAGAAGTGTGGCGATTGAAGAGATCAAGAGATTGACAAAATTGTTCATAACCAAGGTCGCTGTTAAAAGCCTGTTTACCCTGTGAATACCTTCCTTCTCATCCTTTTTCAAAAGTTTCAATCTACTCACCGAAGTGAGAGCCGTTTCAGATGCTGAAAACATCGCAGAGAACATTAGCAACACCAAAATGAACAACAGGTACAATAAAACTGAAACAGTACTCGCAGGATCATCCACTTCGATCTCACCTCCTCTAATAATGATATCTTTGACCGTGGATGATCTTAAAGGCTCTGAAAAGTTGTTCAAGTAGAACAACAACTGCAAGCTGATGGGTGAGAGTCATTTTTGAGAGAGAAAGTAACTCGTTTGCCCTGTTTTTCAAACTACTATCAATGCCAAAAGGACCACCAACTACAAAGACTATCGATGATTTTTCCCAAGTTAATTGGGACAAATGTTTGGCAAAAGAAAGTGAATCATAATCCTTACCATTCTGATCCAGAACAATAACATAGTCTGATTCCTTCAATCGATTAAGAACTTCTTGTGCTTCTTGCTTCAAAGCAATTTCATTCATTTCTGTAGCTTTGACATGCTTTAACTGCACAACTTCTATTTGTGTAAAAGGTCTCAACAGTTTCATATAATCGTCACATGCTTTTTGTGCATATTCTTTGAGTTTACCCACCACTATTACTTCAATTTTCAAAAATCTGTCCCCTTTTCACAATATACTTTGGAACTATTCCTATAAAATACATGATAGTTTCCAGATCTGCATCTTTGTAGATGACAAAATCGGCTTCCTTACCAATTTCAACGGTTCCTAACCTGTCTGCTATGCCAAGTACACAGGCAGAATTGATGGTGTAAGCACTGAGAATTTCTTGTGGTGACATTCCAAGAAATCTCACAGCAAGATTCATAACCAATGAAGGTTCAATTACAGGACTCGAGCCAGGATTGAAATCACTTCCCAAGGCTATTGCGGCTCCATTATCTATCAATTTTCTTGCTGGGGCATAGGTTTCGTTCAAATAGAAACTCGTTGTTGGCATTAAGACAGCTGTTGTACCACTTTGCGATAGAAATTCGATGTCTTTGTCATCAATTTTGAGTAAGTGGTCAGCAGAGATTGCATTCATTTGAACTGCGATTTTCACTGCACCTATATTAGACAATTCATTTGCGTGAATACGAAGCTTAAATCCTTTTTCTCTTGCTGCTTCAAGATATCTCTGCGTGTTGTATATGTCAAAAGCACCGGTGTCGCAGAAGATATCGACAAAATCACATTTGTCCTTCACCAGATCGAGCGTCTTTATCAGATAATCAATATAGTCTTGTTGATTGAAACCTTTTGGGATAGCATGAGCACCCATGAAAGTTGGAATTACGTCGATCGGTGAAATCTTTTTGAGAATTTCTATTACTCTGAATTGTTTGAGTTCATTTTCTTCATCAAGTCCATATCCTGTCTTACATTCTATAGTTGTGACACCTTTCCTGAGAAAAATTTTGGTGAGATTCAAATTGAAGCGAACAAGTTCTTTGAAAGTAGCTCCTCTAAGTTTTGAGACAGATTCATAAATGCCTCCCCCAGAATTGTGTATTTGTGAGTAAGACAGACCAGAGACCCTTCTCAAGAAATCTTGCTCTCTGTAACCGTAAAAGGGGATGTGAGTGTGACAATCCACAAAACCGGGTACAACAAGATCTCCTTCCAATAAGAAATCTGCCGATCGAGGTTTATGATTGAGAAATTCTACGATCTTACCGTCTTCAACACATATGAAAATATTTTCAAGCTTTTCAAGCTGTGACATTTGATGTCCTCTTTTTGGACTGTTACCAATCGAAGTGTACAATCTTTTAGCGTATATCACTAACTTCACTGTTTTCCAGCACCTTCTTTTGCCAGAATATCCATGACACGATTTTCGATTATTCTGTTGATCCCAAAATCATCGAGTTGCAAATAATATTGTGCAACTTCAAGCATTGCTTGCATTGGAACCATACCTATTATCTCTGTTCCCACTACAGCCACACCATATCTCTGTGCTTCTCTTTTGATGGTCTCAAAAACTCTGAAAAGTGGGCTTTTCTTGTAGTTGGTCATATTCATAGAGATTTGAACTAAATTCTTGTCTTTCAGTTCCACAGCTATTGCCTTTACATATCTGTATCCGCCACTTATATATCTCACAGCTTTTGCAATCTTTTCAGCTATATCGATTCTATTTGTTCCCAAATTAACATTAAAAGCTATCAGATATTCTCTTGCACCCACAGCAGTAACACCAGCGGTTGGGTGCACTTGATCTGGCCCAAAATCCGGTTTCCACATGGGTTGTTTTATTTTTTCAAAAAAACCTTCGAATTCGCCTTTTCTTATCTCTGAGAGATTTTCTCTATGAGATGCTGTTGCAGACTTCTCATACAAAAATACCGGTATTTGTAATTCCTCACCAATTCTCTTTGCCAAAATTTTGGAAAGTTCGATACATTCAGACATTTCTGCGCCCATTACAGGAACCAGTGGTATGACATCTGTTGCACCCATCCTTGGATGTTCACCTTTATGGTTTCTCATGTCTATCAGCTCTGCAGCCTTTTTTGTCATGTTAAAAAGGACCTGCAATAGTGGTTCAGGAGTTCCAACGAGTGTGACAACCGATCTGTTGTGGTCACTGTCCATGGACCAATCAAGAACCCAAACACCTTTGACATTTTCCGCTTGAGCGACTATCTCCCTGACAATGTCCTCACGTTTACCTTCACTAAAATTTGGTGCTGACTCTATGATTTTCATGCGATCACCTCCTATTTTTACATGTCGATTATATCATCTGTTGTTCAATGAGATTTGGAACTTGATTTTTGGTGTAAATATGACTATAATTATGGTCAGGAGGTTTTGCTGTGCCGAAAAACAATGAGATCTTTTATAGCTTGGCAGAAGCAAAGGCAAAGTTGTCTGAGGTTGTAAAAAAAGCTCGTCAAAGCGATGTACTCATAACTAAAAATGGTACACCTTGTGTGGTGCTAATGAATTATGAAAGGTACAAAAAGATGACAAAATTACTTGATGATTTGTATGATTTGTATTTACTTGAAATAGGAGATCCATCGCGGTTTGGTCAGATAGATCAACAACAATTACTTGAGGAAGATATTGAGGAGGTGTAATGATGGCACAGGTAGATCTTGAGAAGGTCACTAAAGTGTACGAGAACAAAGTTGTGGCTGTAAAAGAAGCAACGGTCACGATCAACGACAAAGAATTCGTAGTGTTACTTGGACCATCTGGTTGTGGAAAGACCACAACACTCAGAATGATCGCGGGGCTTGAAGAAATCACTTCTGGTACGATTAAGATCGATGGTAAAGTTGTCAACGATGTTGAACCAAAGGATAGGGACATCGCAATGGTTTTTCAGAATTACGCCTTGTATCCACATATGACTGTTTACGAAAACATGGCCTTTGGTCTTAAGCTCAGAAAATTTCCTAAAGCAGAGATTGATCAAAGAGTGAAAGAGGCGGCAAAAATCCTTGGTATTGAAGAATTGTTGGATCGCAAGCCCAGACAGCTTTCAGGTGGTCAGAGGCAACGTGTTGCGGTTGGAAGGGCAATAGTCAGGAATCCAAAGGTCTTTTTGTTTGACGAGCCTCTCTCAAACTTAGATGCTAAATTAAGAGTGCAAATGAGAAGTGAATTGAAGAAACTGCACCACCGCCTTGAGGCAACAATAGTTTATGTCACACACGACCAAGTTGAAGCCATGACAATGGCAGATAAGATCGTTGTGATGAAAGATGGACTCATACAGCAGATAGGTTCACCATATGAGATATATAACAAACCAGCAAATATATTCGTTGCTGGTTTCATAGGAAGCCCTGCTATGAACTTTGTTGACGCTACATTGATAGCAGAACGCGGTGGAATATGGGTACAGACATCTGGATTTAAGGTCAAAGTTGTTAAAGAACATGAGTCAGTACTTGAAAAGTGGATAGAAAAACAGGTTATATTTGGAATAAGACCAGAAAATATCTTCGATAAATTATTTGCTTTGGCTCCTCAACCAGAGAATACCATTCAAGGAACAGTTGATGTGGTAGAACCTCTTGGTAGCGAAACTTTGTTGCATGTCACTGTAGGGAATGATTCTATTGTTGCACGTGTTGATCCAAGGACAAAGGCCAAAGAAGGAGAAAAGATTGATTTGGTCTTTGATATGAACACGATACATATCTTCGACAAGGAAACTCAGCAGGCAATAATATAAAAGGTGGTCTTTGTAGTTACTGGGAGCTCTTGCTCCCAGTTTTCTTTTTGATATAATTTCACACAGGAATCTACAGTAGGGGGTTATGCTCTGAACTTTTTCAAATTGATCAGACCAAAACACTGGATAAAGAATCTTTTTGTTGTAGCACCATTGGTGTTCTCGGGTAGGTTCATGAATATATCATTTATTTATGCTTCACTTTTGGCGTTTATAAGTTTCTGCTTTCTTTCGAGTGCAATTTATATCCTAAATGACATCAAAGACGCTCTCACTGATAGATTGCATCCCATCAAAAAGAAAAGACCTATCGCAGCAGGCTTGATAAAACCCAACCATGCTTTATTATTCGCTATGGGATTGGTTATAATTTCGATCATTCTTGGGACCTTCTTGAACTGGAAGGTTCTTTTTTGCTTGAGTACTTATTTATTAGTCAATGTCTTTTATACCATCAAGGGCAAAAATTTGATCTTGATCGATGTATTTTGTATTGCAGCCGGTTTTGCGTTGAGGGTTATCACTGGTAGCTACGCAATCTCTGTGTTACCATCTGGATGGCTCGTCACAAGTACCTTTTTTCTCGCTCTTTTTCTTGGATTTGGAAAAAGAAGAGGTGAACTTGCTTTCTCGCAAGTGAATGGATCTGAACATAGAAAGATTTTGAAATACTACGATGTGAACCTTCTTGGCAATATAATGATTTCAACGGGTACAGCTGCCGTGGTTATGTATACACTCTACACACTCGATGTAAGAACAATTGAGCAATTTGGGACAGACAAATTGTATTACACGATACCTTTTGTTGTCTATGGTATATTCAGATACATGTTCTTGATTTTAAAAAACGACAACGGTGATCCCACGGAGGTTCTCTTAAAAGACAAGGGGATGATTTTTTCCGTTCTTTTTTGGTTTCTGACTACGGTTTTGATCATATATCTTGGAGGTAAGATATCATGAAACAAACGATTATATTGATAATTGCCATAATCGCTAATGCACTTGCAAATATTTTTGTTAAAATGGGTGCGCTCTCTTTTGAAGATAAGAGATTTTCACAAATCTTGTTTTACTTTCTGAGAAATGTCTACATATGGATTGGACTTGTTTGTTTTGGAGTTGCTTTTGTTTTTTACAGTATAGTTTTGAGTAAAACAAAATTGAGTGTTGCATATCCTATAATGACGAGTGCAGGGTTTTTAATCGTTTCCATTTTTTCGAATATACTCTTCAAAGAGAGTTTCTCTGTGTACAAAATCGTTGGGATCGCCATAATAGTGATTGGAATATGGATGGTCTCAACATTGTGAGGTGAAAGCTTGAAAAAATCAAAGGTGGCAGTGTTGAAAACACATCCAGATCGTATTCTTGAAGATTATTTGAGATTAATGGAAATGGCAGAAATTGAAAAAAATCTTGACAAAAATATCGTTACCATTCTTAAAGATAATATTTCATGGCATCTTCCCATGCCTTCGGCGAACACTACCCCATGGCAACTTGAAGGAACGATAAAAGCCTTGAAGAAATTTGGCTTTCAGCAGATTGTGGCAGTCGAAAACAAGACAGTTGTCACTCGCCCAAAGCATGGTGAAAAGATGAACAAATTCGATGTTGTCTATTCAAAGTACAAAATACCTGTTTTGTACAACTTTGAAGAAAAAGACATGAAATGGGTTGATTACAAACCAAAATCACAACTGAGAGCACTTGATAAGATTTTTCCAGAAGGCATCAAACTACCAGATTATTTCTTTGGAAAGAACATAGTCCATCTTCCGACCATGAAATGCCACATATACACTACGACAACTGGTGCAATGAAAAATGCCTTTGGTGGACTTTTGAACACTAAGAGGCACTACGCGCACAGTTGGATCCATGAAACGTTAGTTGACTTACTCAAGATCCAAAAAGAAATTCATTCAGGTATTTTTGCAGTAATGGATGGAACAACTGCTGGTAATGGGCCAGGACCAAGGACACTTAAACCTGTTCGAGCTGATTTGATATTGGCAAGTTCTGATCAAGTTGCCATAGATGCTGTTGCGGCAAAGATCATGGGATTTGATCCAATGCAGATTGATTACATAAGGATAGCTGATGAAGAAGGTTTGGGTAATGGAAAACTCGAAAACATAGAGATTGTAGGATACGATGTTTCGAATTTGAACTATAAATTCACAGTTGGAGATAACATGGCAAGTAGAGTTGGTGATCTTCTATGGTTTGGTCCTTTAAAAAGACTGCAGAAGTTGTTCTTCAGAACACCTTTGGTTTATATCTTCGTCCTTGCTTCGGAAATTTACCACGATAGAATTTGGTGGAACTTCAAAGGCAAAAAAATCTTTGAAGATTGGAAAAGGAATAGTCCTTGGGGGAGGTTGTGGGAGGAATACAAGTGAATAAAAAGACAATTCTAATAGTCATAACAATAGTTGTATTATCTTATATCGTTACTTCAGCTGGATTCTGGCTTGTTGAAAATACTTTTAGCATAGCTGGAAGGGTTTTCTTATATGAATCACACCGCAAGCTTATCGAAGGTAAGGGTCCTGCTCCAAATCAGTACAGATATGCTCCTTATCTTTTGGTAGAGTACTTTTTCAAATACATTCCTTTGAGATGGTATTGCAATACTTATATAAAATTAGAGCGGTGGCTTGGTTTTGATAAGCGTGCATTTGTTCAAAAAGAAAATGAATTGAATCTGAATGCCCATATCTCAGCTGAAGAAAGAGAAAAAATAATTGAAGATTTGGAATCCTTTATAAAGGACAAATTGCTTGAGATAACCAAAAATCCATTAACGACAAATCTTATTGTCAATGTTGTGAACAATTTTGGATGGAAGGAGTGGATAGAAGATCCATTTACTTTCCTACAGCAATTTTCCCAGCAGATGCCTGATAATATAAAGGATATTTTTGATAAGAAGAGTGACTTAACCAAGATCATCAATGGATATGCGAATATGAGATTCACATTCACAATAATAATCCTTTTGTTTTTGTATTTATGGATGAGAATTTTCACAAACGAATTTGTTTCTTACGTTTCACTCTTCGCATACTCCATTTTTATCGTATTTAGTTATGGTGATTTTGGACAACAAGAATTTCTCATCTCTGTGGCACTTTTCATTGCTGGCATAACCCTAATTTATCGAAAAAAACCTTGGTGGATGATCCTTGTTCTCATTTCGTTAGAGTGTTTTGTCCGAACAGATCATGCACTATTCATAGCTGTGATATACAGTTTATATAATTTACCATTGAATAGAAAAAAATTGTCCTTACATGGTATATTATTTTTCATACCAATTTTTGCAACGTATTTGCTTGCCAAGGTCTTTTTTCCTAATGCCGTTTACTACACATTACCATTCATACTCGAAGAAAACCTACAAGACCCTTGGGCTATAGTCTATCCTACGGTTTTTTTCGTTTTACCATTGCTTTTTATCAAGAAATTTGGAGAATACGAGTTTTATAAGAAAACATGGTTGTGGATGATACCATTTGTCGCGTTGAATTTGATGATGGGAGCGGTACGAGAGATCAGGCTTTTTCTTCCTTTAATGGCATATCTATTCCCAGTGTTGTTCACAGGAATAGTTTCGTTGTATAATACAAACGAAAACTGAATAAGAGGCGTCAGAGGGTACCAAGAAGGTTTAATAGGGAAGCCGGTGAAAATCCGGCACGGGGACGCCACCGTGACTGGGGACGAAACCCACAAAAACCACTGGCACATTGCTGGGAAGGTGTGGGGAGTAGGAAGATCCAGAAGTCGGGAGACCTGCCCTTTGATTGAAATCACCACTTTCTTCGACACCAAGAAGGTGGTGAAAAATTTTGCAAGAAGGAGGTATCAAGATGAAAAGGATTCTTACGATCTTGATGGTTGTTCTTACCGTTTTGGCAATTTCCTACCCATTAACGATCTTTGATGATGCGGCTCGGGTTGTCACAATTACCAAGGAACCTCAGCGTATTGTCAGTGTTGCTCCGCTGGCGACAAAATATCTACAATATCTTGGAGTTGAAAACAAGGTAGTTGGAGTTACAGATTGGGATGATTTTGAAGCAGAAAAGATAGGAAATATGGTGCCTCTTAATGTTGAAAAGATACTAAGCCTGAAACCAGATATCGTCTTTGCGTCTGGAGGCTTTCAATTTCCCGAGATTGTCAAACTTGAAGAACAAAAAATAACCACAGTTGTCTTGAATCCAAATACAATTGAGCAGATACTCACCGATCTTGTCATGGTTGGTACGATAATGAACAAAACCATCGAAGCTAAGAAACTCGCAGATGAGTTGAAAAATTATTATCAGTCTGTTGCTAAGAAGGCATACAGTATTCCTTTTGAGAAGAGAGTGAAAGTAGTCTATTTATTAGACATACCCGGCCCTGAGGTTCGTGAAATTTGGACATGCGGTCAAGGCTCTTATTTAAATGAGATTATCACACTTGCTGGTGGTGTCAACATAGCAGCTGCTTATACAGGAGCCAACGGTTGGTTACCTGTTTCGATTGAGTTTATAGCCGCTCAAAACCCCGATGTACTTTTAGTAGCAAATTACGTTCCTGGTACAGAAGATCAAATCAAAGAAAAGCTAAAGCAACATTCTGCATTTAAGGATATCAAAGCTGTCAGAAACAACAAGATATACATCTACGATGGAAATCTTCTCTCATTGGCAGTACCACAGATAATAAATTTTGTAGAAAAATTCTACAACGACTTCTACGGGGGGAAATGAATTTGAAAAAATGGCGCTTTCTTTCGGTGGCTTTCTTGTTAATGGGCACCATTTTGATCTGTGTTGGTTTTGGTGGAACTAAAATACCATTCACTGAGGTTATGGGATCTATCTTTCTAAAAAAAAGTGATTGGCAGCACATTATTTGGAATATAAGATTGCCAAGAGTAGTCATGTCTGTTGTTGTTGGTGCCGGCTTGTCCACCGTTGGAAGCGTCTTCCAGGGACTTCTTAGAAATCCTCTTGTCGATCCGTACCTTCTTGGTGTCTCTTCAGGCGCCTCTTTTGGAGCTGTTCTCTCTTTGTTGTTAATGGATATCTTTGGTTTACATTTATTACATAGAATGTCTGTATTGAGTTTTGGTTTTGCTATTTTAGCAGCTTTCATGACCATCATTCTTTCCAGAAGAAACGGTGTGACACCCATAACAGAACTCATACTAAGTGGTGTATTGGTGAGTATTCTGTTCAGTTCAGCCACTGTTATGAGCATGATGCTCTTAAGGAAGAACATAACGCATGCTTATGTGTGGCTTTTTGGAACTTTATCAGGTATCAGTTGGAAAGATGTACCATTGCCTTTGCTGAGTGTTATTGGCTTTATTGTGATTTCTACGGGTTTATCACAGCAATTGAACGTCATATCTCTTGGTGAAAATCAAGCCAGGATTTCAGGGATCAACGTCGAATTTGTGAGAATATTTCTTTACTTGTTTGGTAGCTTCGTCACAGCAACGATTGTCTCGGTTTGTGGTGTTATAGGTTTTGTTGGACTGATAACACCTCATATGGCAAGGAGATTATTCGGCAATGACCACAAGATTTTAATAGTTTCAAGTGCTTTAATTGGTGGCATACTACTTTGCGTTTGTGATACCTTAGCAAGATCCATAATAAGACCTTCCGAGATACCAATTGGTGTTATAACGTCCTTTGTTGGTGCACCTATAATGTTTGTCCTCATGAAAAGAGGTGGCACCAATGTTTAAGATCGTTCTTGAGAATGTGAGATTTCGTTACAATTCCAAGAGTCAATTTGCGTTAGATGGAGTAGATCTTGAGATAAATGAAGGTGATTTTGTTGCATTGCTTGGTCCAAATGGATGCGGGAAGACAACTCTACTGAAGTTAATAGCAGGACTATTATCACCTTCAAGTGGTTTGGTAAAGATAGATGGTAAAGATCCAAGTAAATTGAAGAGAAAGCAATTGGCAAGAATGGTAGGACTTGTGACACAAGACTTTGCACCGGTATATAATTACACTGCAATTCAAATTGTTTTGACTGGAAGATTACCATATTCAAGAAGTTTTTTTTCAACATGGACAGAAAATGATGTTGAGATTGCCAAAAATTCATTGGTGAAAGTAGATAGTGCTGAATTTACAAATAGATTGTTCTACAGTCTCAGCACGGGTGAACAAAAAAGGGTGGCAATCGCCAGGATATTGGCGCAGGATACTCCTATTTTGCTGTTGGACGAACCGACGGCACATTTGGACCCGGGACATGTTGTAAAGATAAAGGAATTACTAAAGAATTTACATCAAGAAGGAAAAACTTTAATTGCGGCTTTTCATGATATAAATACGGCAACTGAACTGTGCAACAGATTGGTTTTGATGAAAGAAGGAAAAGTACTGTTTTGCGGTACACCCGAACAGGTGATTAACGTAAATAACCTTGAAACGATTTATGGTGTTCAAGTTTCGATAATCTCAGATCCGAAAACAAAGCGTCCTGTTGTCGTTTATTAGTATGTATCGGAATTAGTATACGGTAGCCCACCCAGCATCTCTCGCTGTATCTTTAGTGCCTTTTCAAGATCTATTTGATTCACAAGTTGTAAGCGAAGAAGAATCTTTCCTATAGTAGCTCTTGTGATCATACGTTTTTGAATGGCAAGGGCTTCATTTAGTTCATCTTGTGTGATCGCATCTAATTGAACCAGAATCTCACCCAAGCGCATTGGAGGATAAATTTGTATGACTTTACCACCGCATCGTTGACAGTTTTTATTTTTCTGATATTCTAATGGAGCCGCCGAATAAGTTATCTCCCCGCAGTTGAGACATTTGAATTTATAAGCCATCAAATCCCCACCTAAGAATTCAGAATAAAATATCAATCTCAAAGCGATTTTGACACATCATCCTGAAAATTCATTTAATAAATCCTGAAAATAGATTGAAAATATTTTTTCTAACGAGCTTTCCTCAGATATACTTTTATCCCGTCAACGCTACCATCCAAGATTGCTTCAATTCTCTGATAAATACCATTAGCAATTTTCTCGGCGACTCCATTAATCAATACACCTATCTTGTCTTCGGAAAGTATCTGTACCTGATCACTCTCTCTAATGACATGTTTCAACCTTTGTAATATTGCTTCCTTATCTCCTTTAATAATAGCTTCATAAAGTTGCGTCAATTCCTTCGATGGTTTTATTTGTAGCTCTTTATTCAGAATCTCAAAGAATTTTCTATAAGCCTTAACTGCTTCGGAGGAACAGCCCTTTTTCAAATACACCTTCATAAGCATAAGCGCTGCGGTTTCATTGAATGGGTCATTGTTCAGTGTGTTTTTAAGTGCTTCTATAGATTCTGTAAAAGCATTCTCATCCATGAATATTTGAGCTATGTCTATCAAAGCTTGTACATACAGATCTCTATAGTATTCCCGAAACTGAGCAGTCCAATCTTCGTAAAGATTTTCAACCAAGAAATCTCCTTTGTACAAAGCTATTGCGTTCTCAAGAATCGTTTTTTTCTTGGTAATATCCTGTGTTGATCTGGACAGTTGTATCAGATTTTCAAACTCGTCTGCGTCAACTTCTATTGTTTCAGCTGGGTCAAAGCAATAATTTCCATTTTGAAACGTGATAATGTCCTTGCCAAAGAATGCCCTTAGCATGTGAATTGTGCTCTGCAAATTCATTTTCGCGTATTTTTCTTCCATTTCTGCCCAGAAGATCTCACAGAGTATTTCACTTGGAATTTGTTTACGTCTAAATACAACAAAATATCCAAGCAAATCTCGAGCCTTGCGAGATCTGATTTTGTTCAGATTCAATACTTTGTTTTCAGAAACGATTGAAAAAACACCAAAAGTCGTGATTCTCAACACATCATCACTACCTAAAATTTTATTATATAATTAAATTGAATTAACTACTTAGATTATATCACATAAGTAAGAATTGTCAAAAAATTTTTGACACGTCATAATTAAGTTGAAATTCCTTACAGTTTGCACTTGTCAATGGGTTTCGTGTATGATACTTATGATATAACGAAACAAGGAGGTTTATCATGAGAAAGTATGTGTTTGTGTCTTTGGTATTATTAGTAGTTCAAATCTTCTCGCTTGATATGCAAAATTCCTTAGAGATTTATACGCAGTTGGTCAACCAGTACAACCAGAGAGATTTTTCCCATCCTTTTTTATCTCTTGTAGAAAGGGAACTGAACAATCTTTCTCTTTATAGATATTATAAGTTGTTGATATCAGGATCCACCGACAAACGAGAGGCAATGCCAGATGTCGGAGATTATCTGGGTTCAATCTATGATGTAGCTCAGGCTGATAATGAAGATGAGCAGCTTGCATTCAGTCTTTTTCTTTCTTATCTTGTGGCACGTATGAATAGAACCAATCTAACCACAGATATCGTCATGAAGAACAATGGTTTCGTAAAATTTTTCAGCACATATAGAGACTCCTTAACCAAGGAAGCAAGGACGTTTTTCGCGTGGGTTATAAGTTATCAAGTAGGACTTTGTGAAGAAAAACCACCTGTTGAAGTAGAAAAAATAGTGCAGTTAGAAACTGATTACACCTTTCAGCCACCATCAAACTTACAGCATCTGAGTGACTTGAGCTTATTTTATTCTGATTCATCTGTTCAACAAACACTCAAAGAAGCTGTGCAAAGAGTTATTGATAATATAACAAAAGACCCGACCCGTGCAATGACACATATCAACAGAGAAGCGTCTTTTGTGGCTCGAGATATTTCAAAACCCGTTACGACCTTTCAGGCTCATATAGCGGAAAGAGTAATCAATATTACCCCCAAAGATATGAACCTTTGGTGGATGAGATTTGTTGTCTATATTTTATCAATAGTAATCACTCTAAAACATAGAAAATTACTGATGATCATCCTCTCTCTTGTGGCAAGTTTTGAGATCTTCTACCTTATGTACTTTTTTAACTTCCTCTCCACAACCGAATCGTTACTCTATGGACTTTTCGTGGTTATAGGATTCTTATTCGCATTTTTCTTGCTAATGAGAGATAGTTTGAAGAAAAGAAGATTTTTGGAATTGGTAGTTTTATGTGTAATTGTCATAAGCTTTTTTGTTCCGTTCGTATTCAACTGTAGTACTCTCTCGATGGATAATTTTGATCAACTGAAAGAATCTGTATACTACAGCACGCTCAAAAGAGAGCTTTTTCAAGATGAACTTTCAAAACTTTCTTACTATGTTCGTTCGATGTCTTCAACACTTTATGTAAGCATGGATGAAACAAAAAAGGTAATAACAGAGTTTGTAGATGTACTGAGTAAGGCTCATGAGAAAAAGGCTGTAGAGGAAATAACCATTGTGCCGGAATATGTTGGTTTTTCATCTTCATTTGACTTTTTCAGTGGTGATAATTTTGATCAGAGAATAGCGCTATTTTCTGGATCATCTAAAAACCTTCAATCATACCTTCTTGATGAAAAAAGCAGAAAGTCGAGTTTTGGATCTGTGTACGAGAGGTTCTCAAATTATGTAAGAAAAATCATGATGTTTTCAACAGGGTATCTGAGAGAAGATTTTTCAGCATATCTAAGAGATTTATTTACAATCAAGTACCCCATCTTGTCAAGTTTGTTGACAAAAATTCCATTTGATGTGTACAGCAAAATGGAGAGTATGAAACCAGATATACCAGTTAGTAAAGAGAAGACATCAGTATCGATAATGTTGAGTATCATGGTTGTGTTCATGTGTATGATATTTTTGAATAGTAAAACATCAATACTACCATCGATAATCTTGGCGGGTTCTGCAATTTTTAAGTGGTTATCGATGAAAGATCTTGAAATCTTCGTTGAGCAAGGTATACCAACTTTAAAGGTCAATGTATCAGGTTGGGTTAATCCTGGTATATTTATTATTGCAGTAACACTGGTTTTTTTCAATTTGTATAAACTTCTAAGAAAGGGGGAGAAAGTTTTATGAGAAAGGTCTTAGTAGCAATTTTGTTGACGGCGGCAGTAGTTTTCGCGTTGGGTTTCAAGGTGATCATGGTTACTGACGTTGGCGGTTTAGGTGATAAGTCCTTCAACGATGGTACTTGGGAAGGTGCATTGAGAGCAGCAAAAGAAATCGGAGCAGAGGCTCAGGTTATTCAATCCTATGAACAGGCTGACTACATTCCCAACCTTACAAAGGCAGCTCAACAAGCTGATGTGGTTTTTGCGGTTGGTTTCATGATGACAGATGCCCTTTTCAAAGTTGCTAAACAGTTCCCCAACACATATTTTGTCGGAATAGATATTACACCACCTGAAGGGCAAACATTACCGAATGTCGTTTGCTATATCTTCAAAGAGGAACAAGCCGGATTTTATGCTGGATACATTGGTGCTGCGATGACTACAACGGGCAAGATAGGTTTCATTGGCGGTATTCCTATTCCACCAGTTGAGAGATTCCGCTATGGTTTTGAAGCCGGTGCGAAGATTTATTCTACTCTACACAAAAAGAAGGTAGAAGTGCTCAAAGGATACACCAATGATTTTGAGGATCCAAAAAAGGGTAAAGATCTCACATTGGCTCAATATGCACAGGGTGCAGATATAGTTTTCTTGGCAGCAGGTGCTTGTGGTAATGGTGGAATAGAAGCTGCAAAAGAGAAAATGGTTGCTCTTGTTGGTTCAGACAAGCTTGTAGACATAATCGATTACTACATGAAAAACAAAAAAGGTTATTTTGCAATCGGTGTCGATGTTGACCAGGATTACATGGCTCCTGGTGTTGTGTTGTGCAGTGCGACGAAAGGTATATCTTCAGCGGCATATTATGGTGTGAAAGCAGCTTGGGAAGGAACCTTTGAAGGCGGCTTGAAAGTATTAGGCATAAAAGAAAATGGTGCAGGTGCAAGTCCGATGAAATACACCAAAGGTATGATACCCAATTCAGTTATAGCTGAGCTTGAGTATTTGGCAAAGTTGATTAAAGATGGAAAACTTGTGATACCAGATACAGAAGATGGGTTAAAGGCTTTCCAAGTTCCTTCGATAACTTTTCCATTTTGAGACTTAAAGGGGGCTTTGTGCCCCCTTTGAATTTGGAGGATTTGTTGTGGAAAAGGCTGTAGAGATAATTCAAATCGTTAAACAATTTCCCGGAGTGCTTGCTAATGATCATGTTGATCTGACAGTATTCAAAGGCGAGATACACTCAATAGTCGGTGAAAATGGCGCTGGTAAGACGACTTTGATGAATCAACTTTATGGTTTGTTGAAGCCTGATTCTGGTGAAATAAGAATATTCGGAGAGAAAGTGAATTTCAAAGGACCTCGTGACGCGATAGCAAAAGGAATAGGTATGGTGCATCAGCACTTCATGTTGGTAAACAATCTCACCGTTGCTGAGAATGTTGTCCTCGGCTCTGAAACAGTTAAGGGGATTATCTTTGACTTGAAAGAAGCTCAAAAGAGAGTTGAGCAATTGTCAAAATCTTATGGTTTGCAGATTGATCCAGTAGCGAAAATAGAAGATCTACCTGTTGGTATGCAGCAGCGTGTTGAAATTATCAAGACATTGTATAGAGGTGCTGAAATTCTTATATTAGACGAACCAACAGCTGTTCTCACGCCACAAGAAACTCAAGAACTTTTTTCAATTCTGAGAAAGCTCAAAGAAGATGGGAAAACTATAATATTCATTTCACATAAATTGAATGAAGTTATGGATATAAGTGACAGGATAACTGTCATGAGACAGGGTAAAGTAACAGGTGTTCTGAACAAAAACGAGACGAATGTAAGAGAAATAGCAAGACTCATGGTGGGGAGAGAAATAGTTTTTACCGTCCAGAAATCCCCCGCAAAATCATCTGATGTTGTACTCAGAGTTGAGAATCTTTGGGTAAAAGATTATAGAAAACTCGATGCTGTAAAGGGAGTTACTTTTCAGGTTAAGAAAGGTGAAATATATGGAATAGCCGGTGTGGCTGGAAATGGACAATCTGAATTGATCGAAGCCCTGACGGGTTTAAGAAAACCAGAGAAAGGTAAAGTATTTTTACTGAACGAAGATGTAACTGGGAAAACAGTGAGAGAACTCCGCGAAAGAGGTATGACACATATTCCTGAAGACAGACATAAATATGGTTTGATCCTTCAATATCCGGCTTACTATAACATGATCTTGGGTAGACATTATATGCCACCTTTTGCAAGAGGTGATTTTCTGGACCACAAGAAAATTCAAGAATTCACTTCGCAAGTTTTTACGCAATTTGATGTGAGACCTAATAATATCAAAATGTTGGGAATGAATTTTTCTGGGGGAAATCAGCAAAAACTGGTTGTAGCTCGTGAAATGAGTGCAAAACCAAAACTGATAGTTGTCTCCCAGCCAACCCGTGGCTTAGATGTTGGAGCAACAGAATTCATACACAAAGCTCTGATAGAGTTACGAGATACTGGTGTTGCTGTACTTCTCATCTCTATGGAGTTAGATGAGATAATGTCTCTCAGTGACAGAGTAGCTGTTATGTACAATGGAGAGATCATGGGAGAGGTCGATCCTCAACAGGTAACTATTGAAGAAATAGGATTAATGATGGCTGGTCACAAACTCGAGGAACTCAGGAGGGTGTAGAATATTGAACAGTAAAGTTTGGGCTTTCGTGGTACCAATTGTCTCGGTGATAATAGCATTGTTGATATCTTCTGTTGTAATTCTTCTAATCGGTCAAAATCCAATCGTTGCTTATACTGCTCTCTTTAAAGGGGCTTTCGGATCGAAATTGGCAATAGCTTCGGTAATAATCAAAACTACACCTTTGATTCTGACAGGTCTTGCGGTTGGTTTTGGGTTCAGGGCAGGACTTTTCAACATAGGTGCTGAAGGCCAAATGGTCATAGGAGCAATGGTGGCAACGGCTTTTGCAATAAATGTAGCTTGGATGCCAGCAGTTTTTGCGATTCCTCTCACGATGGTTGTGGGAATGGTTGCTGGAGCTGGTTACGCAGCTATCTCAGGGTTTTTGAAGGCAAAAACTGGTGCACATGAAGTTGTTACAACGATAATGCTGAACTGGATAGCTGAATATCTGTCGAGTTATGTTGTAACAGTTCCCATGGGAGTTGGTTTTGGAACTCCGAAAAGCCCGGAAATAGCCAGTTCGGCAAAGCTTCCACCATTGATGACTGTACAAGCAACGGAATTGACGTCTGGAATAATCGTTGCCGTTATTGCGGCGATAGTAATTTACATAGTACTTGAAAAAACAACCAAAGGTTATGAGCTCAAAGGAACAGGCTTTAATCCGTATGCGGCTGAATATGGTGGAGTTAAGATATCGCAAAATGTCGTACTTGCAATGGCAATAAGCGGAGCTCTCGCGGGTCTTGCAGGTACTTTAGAAGTCATGGGAGTTCATCATAGATTTCTTGGAACACTATCAGGCGGCAAAGGATTCGACGGGATCTCGATTGCATTGATAGGCCAGAATAATCCAATAGGAATAATCTTTGCTGCTCTTTTAATGGGATCTTTAAGGACCGGGTCAAATGAGATGCAATTTGCTGGAGTCCCAAAACATATAATTCTAATCGTGCAAGCAGTCATCATCTTCTTGGTTGCAGCAGATAGAATTGTGAGAACAATGTTAATAAGAAAGAAGAAGGTGAAACCCTCATGAGAATTCTCACTGCAATTTGGGAGATTTTCACAAATCCAGCTTTTTACAAGTTGACTCTAACAGCCGCGACGCCTTTTATTTTTGCTTCACTTGGTGGTGTTTTTAGTGAAATAACAGGTGTTGTAAATATAGCCCTTGAAGGAATCATGCTCATGGGAGCTTTTGTATCAATCGTTTTTACCGCAGTCACGGGAAATCCATGGATTGGTGTCTTGTTTGCCATGTTTGTTGGACTTGGTATGGCTTGGTTGCACGCTTGGGCGAGTATAAAATGGAGGGGAAATCAAATTGTTTCAGGCACTGCATTGATACTCCTTGCCCAGGGTGTCACAGGTTTTCTCATGGAACCTATTTTTGGCAGACCGGGGCAGACCGATATCGTGGGTAAAATCCCCGAATTACGCATACCTTTATTTATGAAAAACAGCTTTCTTGCCCAGTCAATTGGTGAACTCAGTCCAATGATATATATCGCCTTTGGTTGTGTTGCACTTGCTTGGTTTATCATATACAAAACGAAACTTGGTTTGAGGATGAGAGCAGTTGGCGAAAATCCAGAAGCAGCCGATACGCTTGGCGTGAATGTCTATATGATAAGGTATTTTGGTGTTCTAATGAGTGGCATAATGGCGTCTCTCGGTGGGGCTTTTTTGAGTGTGGGAGAAGTTGGCAATTTTAGAGAATTGATGACGGGTGGACGTGGATTCATAGCTTTGGCTGCTATGATATTGGGAAATTGGAACCCCATAGGAGCGATGTGGGCGAGTTTACTCTTCGGATTTTCTGAGGCATTTGCCAATCAGTTACAGAGTAGTCCAATACTACACGTGGCTTCCTCAAGTAAACCTTTGTTCAATATGTTTCCATTTATTGTCACATTGATTGTCATAGCTGGATTCATTGGAAAGACTCGATCCCCAGCAGCAGATGGTGTACCTTACGAGAAATGAGGTGATGATGTGAAAAAATCTTTAGTTTTATTGGTGATGTTTTTTGCCTGCTCGATTTTCGCAACAGATTGGATTGTTGGTGGTGGTATGGTTTTTTTGGATATCACTGGATGGAATCTGTCGACAGGTTTGATAGATAATTCTTATTCAATAGAGGCTGGATTTGATTTCGATCTCGGTAGAACTATAGAAGGTAGTGCCACAAATTTGTATAATCTGGAGTTATTGGGAAAAGTACCATTGTATAAAATTGAAAACATGACCTTTGGACCTTCCATTGCAATGATTTATGGAAATTTTCCAACTGATTCTTCCACTGACACGAGTTGGAAATTTACTTTTTCCGCCGGAGTCTTTGGTGAGCTTGAGTTTGGGAACCTTCTTTTTTCTTTTGGATTTTTGTACCCATTTGGCAATGACTTTGATTTAATAAAGTCGATTTATGCCTCTGCAAGGTTTTTTATAAATCCTTCAGACAGAAAATTTGTCGATAAACTCTTTTTGGGTTTAGATCTTTTGAGTGGCAGAATGAGACTTATGATTGGGTTGGTTGAGCCTTTCTGAATACTTCAAATCGGATCTTGTCATTTTGATTGATTTTTGCTGCAAAATTAACAGGTCTTTCATTCAGAAAGATCTTATAGTCTATGATGCCATCTGTCTTCAAATTAACCTTTGCGAGAACATCTGCGATAATTGGTTGCCATGTTGAATATTCTATTGACATTCCTTCCAATAGTTCCGATTCTGTAGATAAATACTCACCGTTTACCATAACAACGTTGTTCATTTGGGATATAATAACTTCTTCGTCGTTGAAAAAGACCTTTATTGGTTCAGATTTTGGCAAAACATCCTTTATTTTCGTTTTTCGTGTCTTGAAGATGTATCTTTCTTCTTTTTCATCTTTATCCTGAATCTCAACCAATTCACAGAACACCTTTTGAGCCGTTCTGCTTTCACCATTGATTGAGTAATTAACAATGCCAAACTTTTCGTTGATTGCCTTTTTGATTTCCTCAGCGTTGGGATATTGGATTAATACTTTATCACCATCTTTAATGGGATGATCTAAGTCTTCTACTAATTCATTGTTGATAAAGATTTTTGGCCAAAACCTTGTAAATTCCTGCTGATCGACTTCAACAATTATCTGTTTCACAAAACCTTCGATCTTTGGTTCTGTTGATTTTTCAATCTTATTGTATTCAACAACTATCTCATCACCACTTCTGATTGTGGTATGTAACGGTACCTCTGTACCATTCAATAGAACTTTCATACCACCAGAGATCTTACCTGGTATTGTACGAATCTCACTATTGAGTTCAAAAGTGATTGTAGGCTGTGGCGTACCAAAGATTTCTGTGAATTTAAAACCTTTTTGAACCAAGAGTTGTAAGATGCTTTGGTTCTGACCAATTTTGATTAATCTTATTTTCTCGCCATTTAAACTCACAGTATCGTATATGCTACCAGAGTTATACGCACTTACATAAGCTATTCCTGCAAGGGTAACATACTCGCTGCCCTTGAAATCTTGTCGCAGGCTTTTCACTTTCTGTAATTCCTCAACAGTTCTCAGAGCAACCCGCTCTATTGGCAGATCAAGCGCATGCGCCAATCCATTTTGAAGGTATCTCAGCTTTGCTCCTCCACCAATGAGAAACAGAGCACTTGGTCTGGCAAGGTTCAGTTGTTTAATTTTCTCAGCAATACTTTTTGCAATCATTTCAACGGTGGGTGAAATCGCCTTCACGACAGAAGATCCGTTGATAACAATCTTGTTGCCGGTCACATCTATTGCCTCAAAAGACGTGTTATCATTAATTGTTCTTTTTAATTTCTCAGCTGAGAGAAAATCGAGTAAAAAAGATTGAGCTATAACTTCTGTAACTTCATCTCCAGCCATTGGGACCATGTCATATCCGACTATAGTTCCACCTTTTGCTATTGCGATGTCGCTTGTTCCAGCACCGATATCAATTAATGCGATATTCAATATTCTCAAATCCTCAGGCACGGCTATTTCCAGAGCTGCCATAGGTTCGAGTGTTAAAAAACATGGTCTTAAACCAGCTCTACGCAGTGCAATGATCATTGCATCAACAACTTGTACCGGCAAGAGTGCTGCAACAACACGAACGTAAAGTTTTTTCCCTCTGTGACCGATTAAATTCTTAATCCAAAAACCATCAAGGCGATATTCTATCACCGAATATCCAACACAGTACAGCTCAGAACCACTATCATCATTTTGTGGAATTTGAGATATTGCCTTCATTTCAAGTTGCTTCACTGTGTTTTCATCGATTAGATCACCTGAGAAATCTTGTTCTGCTTCAAGAACTACTGTCTTGAGAAATCTTCCAGCTACAGCAACGGCAACTTCTTCGAGTTTCACTTCGTTTCTTTCCTCGAGTCTTTTCTTAACAGCCTCAATGACCATTGCCGTACCCTTTATATCATGAATCTGCCCATCGAGCATATTTCGAGTAGGGTGTTCAATTGTTTCGAAATCCACGACATTGAGTACATCGTTTTCAATATAACCAATCAACCCTGCAACTTTTCTTGTTCCCACATCAAGTGCGAAAATCAAATCTACACCTCCACTACAGTTACTCCTGTGCCACCTTCACCTGGAGTACCAAACCGGTACTTCTTCACCCTACCATCACGTCTGAGTATTTCCCATATTCCAACGGCAAGCCTACCCGTCCCTTTCCCATGAATCACGTAACCTGTTTTGAAATCCGATAGGATCAACTTATCAATGAAGTCTTCTATCACCGGCTCAGCCTCATCTACTGTCAAGCCTCGCACATCTATTTCAGGTTTGCCCAAGTTGTTATAGGTACTTTGAAAATTTGATATTGGCTGTTCTCTAATTTCTAAAGGAGTTTTTAGCAAACTGTTAGGACGAGCCTCTATTCTTATGCCGTTGAAATCTACTATGAATTTTTCACCTTTCATACCAATAATTCTACCTACAGCTTCACCGTTTCTCAGTCGTACGGTATCTCCTATTGATAGTGATTGGTTTTGTGGAATTTGAATTTGATCTTTTATATTTTCAAACTCTCTAACGGTTTTTGACTGTTGCTCAAAGATTCTGGCTGCTGCCCTAAGGGTTTCAAGGTCTTGATTTTTCTTTTTCACATTGTTGATAGTTTCGTCGATTTGTTTTTTCATTTCTCTTATGTGGTCATATGTTTTTTTGAGTTCTTCATCGAGTTCTTCTATTCTTTTCTTTTTGAGTTCTTCGTATTTTGCTTCATATTCAGCTCTCAACTTCTCTAATCTCATTTTTTCGTTTTCTATTTCTTGTATCTTCTCACGGAGAATTACGGTCTGTTCTTGATACTTTTCAATAGTTTTTTCAACATTCATGTATTCCTGTCCAATGAATTTTTGAGCTTCTTGCAAAACAGTCTCATCGAGTCCAAGTCTTCTGGCGATCTCAAAAGCGTGTGAAGCACCAGGGACACCCATTAAAATGCGAAAAGTAGGTTCGAGAGTCTGTGGGTCGAATTCAACAGAAGCGCTAACAAGTTTTTCATCACTTGCCGCATAGATTTTAATAGGTGTCAAATGAGTCGTTATGATGAATCTACAACCAGATTCTTTGAGTTTTTGTATCACTGCAAGTCCCAGAGCCGCTCCTTCTATTGGATCAGTACCCGAACCAAGTTCATCGAGTAAGACAAGTGTTTTTGAGTCAGCTAATTCCAGCGCCTTGATAACGTTCACTATGTGAGACGAGAAGGTGCTCAAACTCTGTTTAATATCCTGTTCATCTCCTACGTCAACTACGATCTTCGAGAATATGGGAAGTTTGGAATTCTCATCACATGGTAAAGGAAAACCTGCCATCATCATGGAGCAGAAAAGTCCTGTTGTTTTCAATGAAACGGTTTTACCACCAGTATTTGGTCCAGTTAATACCAAACCACATTTTTGAGTTGGAAGGACTATATCAACCGGCACTACCTTTTGTCTGTCGATCAGTGGATGTCGAGCTGCGATGAGTTTTATCTCCAATTCTTGTGAAGGATATATCACATGTGCATTGTACTGACATGCAAAAACAGCTCTTGCATACAAACTGTCCAAATGCGCTAAAGTGAGTACGTCTTGTTCTATCTTTTCTATATGTTCAAGTATTTTGAAAGTGAAACTTCTCAAGATTTTATTAATTTCTTCTTGTTCTTTTTCTCTGATTTCTCTTAAGTCGTTGTTGAGAGAAACGAATTCTTCGGGTTCAACAAAATAAGTTGCCGCGGAAGAGGAGATCGAGTGAACAATACCCTTGATTTGAGATTTGTGCGTTGCCTTCACAGGAAAAACATGTCTACCATCCCTCAGAGTTGCAATAGGTTCCTGCAAGTATATTCTGTTTGTATTGACAAAATTTTCCACTCTTTTTCGCATTTGTTCTAACATTTGTCTGTATTCAATCCTCAATTGTCTTAATCTCTCTGATGCACCATCTCTTACTGAGCCATCTTCTCCTATACACCTGTTTATTTCTGAGATTATTTCGTCGTATGTCCCTAAAGATTTTGTGAGTTCTTTTATAAATGGGCTTTCTTCAAGATTTGCAATATTTTTCTTCACTATCTTGATAGTCAAAAGAGCACCTGAGACTCTGAGTAATTCTTCGCCATCAAGGACCTGCGCTTCTTTCACTTTATTGAGCGTCTCATGAATGTCTATGGTGGCGAAATTTGATGGAAGTATTTGCTGTTCACTCTTAACTAACCTGATCATTTCGTCAACCATCTTTAGTTCTGAGTAAGGATTATCGGTGGGCCTTAAATCTGTAAGGAACCTTCTCCCAGCTTCGCTGAGAACAAATTTTTCTATCAAATTGACTACTCTGTAAAAATCGAGCTTTTCAAGACTATGGATTTCTATTTTAAAAGCACCTCCGTCACCATTTCGATCATCTATTATTCTACAACCTGTATAGAACTTTCAAAATATTTTGAATCTGAACCGCAAGTCACCTTGGTTGTGAGTTTGTAGACCCCAGGCCTTGTTATTGCCGGGGTGTTCCACGGTAAAAACCTGAAAATCTCGTATTGTGAATAAGGTTCAAGCCAAACCCTTACTGAACGTCTTTGGTAACCCAATGAAGATGGGGGTAAGTTTACATCAACTTCGTCCAGCATGAGAAAGAGATCTTTGTTCGTCGTGTTCTGCAAATAAACAGAAAAGGCCACTTGCTCTCGTACATTAATTTGTTTTGGAGCATCGGAATAAATCTTTATTTTCTTCAGGTCTTTTTCATAGTCACGCACACATACTACAGGTAGTGAGACAGAAGTGAGAGAACCATTTACAAGACATTGAGTTGTGAGTACATATTTTCCGTCGTGATCGAAAGAAAATTCCTGCTCCAGGACTTTTATATCTCTTCCAATGCCAACTTCAGGCCACTTGGATTGAATCGGAAATTCCCTTTGCCATATGATCTGATTATCTTCTTTCAGCGACAACTTTACATATTCAACTTGTAAATCTCTCACGGCGGCTGTGTTGTTCACTATGTATATTGAACTCTTCATACTCTCACCAACCAAATAAAAATCGAGTAATCCTTCAACCAAAATTTGATATTTTTCCACACTTGTAAAAGACTTTTGGGCAAAAACCTCTTGATCATTCACTTTTGCTTTTGCTATCACTTTATACTCTCCTGAACGAAGCGAATTGAGTTCAGTTTCTCTCCTAAGATCAAATAACAGACGACTCGCAAGGGCATCCAATGTTGTTTTTACACTATCTTTTTGAGAAAAATTGTACACAGAACCTTCGTTATTCAGAATTTGTAGAGTAAAGTTTGAAATCACAACTTCTCTTGATTTATTTTGATTGTTATAAAGTCTTATCTTCACATCAAGTGGAGTACCAGAGATATATGGAGTTTCAACTTGGATGATAAGCTGATTCACATCAGCTTTCTGTGAAGGAAATTGGCTATAATACATCCTAAGACCAAAAAAGAATATTAACACAATCACTATATTCAAAATAAGAAAATATATTCCCTTTCTTCTATATTCACGTGTTTTTTCTTTCTCGCGTTGCAGAAACTGTTGTTCTTTTTTTTTCCACTCCTCCGGATCTTTCGAGAGATATCTCATATACCCACAGTCACCCTGAGAACTTCATCAAACGAAGTAATTCCCTTGAGCACCTTCTCAAATCCGTCTATAAACATCGGTCGCATACCTTTTTGCAAGGCTAAGTCATAGATTTCTCTTTCACCACCACCCGAGACAATTGAATCCTTCACATCTCTTGTGATAATAAGTACCTCTCCAATTGCGACGCGGCCTTTATAACCACTGCCACCACATTCAGGGCAACCGCTACCTGCCGCGTACTCAACGGGTTCAATTTCTGGAAAGGCTGCCTTCCACATTTCCAAATACTCTTTTCTCAATTCTGTCTTCACCCTACAGTTTTCACATAACTTCCTGACCAGTCGTTGGCTTATAACACCAATGAGTGATGTACTGATCATATGTCTATCTATTCCCATGTTCACCATTCTATCTATTGCGGCCGCAGCACTATTAGTATGCAGAGTACTCAATACCAAATGCCCAGTCAAAGATGCTTCAATGGCAAGATTTGCTGTTTCTTTGTCTCTCATTTCTCCAATCATTATTATGTCTGGATCTTGTCTCAAGAACGACCTCAGATATCGCGCAAAGGTTAGACCAATTTCAGGGTTGACTTGGCACTGTGTGACCCCATCTATTGTGTATTCCACAGGATCTTCTGCCGTTATTATATTGAGAGTTATATCCTTGAGCTTGTTTATCATTGCAACAAGTGTAGTAGATTTTCCACTACCTGTTGGTCCCGTTATAAGAATTATTCCATTTGGTCTTCTCAATAAATCTGATATTCTCTTGTAATTGAATTCACTAAAACCAAGTTCTTCCAACTGTTTATATGCACCAGAAACTTTGAGTATTCTCATTACTACTTTTTCACCGTGCACCGATGGCATCGTAGAAACGCGAAAATCGTATTGTTCACCCTGTATGTTCATATAAAACTTTCCATCTTGTGGTAATCTCTTTTCCGATATATCAAGCCCAGACATGATCTTTATTCTTGTCACAACTGCACTATGCTGTACTTTGGAGTAATCTGTGATCTTTCTGAGTAGTCCATCAACACGGTAACGTATACGCACGTAATTTCTGAATGGTTCGATGTGTATATCACTTGCTTCCATTTGAACAGCTCTTTGAATAATCGCATTGACCATTCTCACAACAGGTGCCTCTACCTCAGCAAGTGTTTCCTCAACTTCTTCTTCAGTAACAGGTTCGATTTGTTCTACAGGCATTTCTTCCGCCAAAGCCATAGGAGCACCTTGAATGTGCTGAGCATACATGAGTGAAAAAATCGTTGGTGTCACAAGATAAACAACGGGATCTTTACCAGTGAGAAACTTAATTTCACTTGTTATACGCGACAAATTATAAACGCTATCTGTTATAACGACCAACTTATCACTTTGCTTATCAACTGGTATGACTCTCAACTCTTCTATCATTGCTCTCGGTATACTTCTAAGTATCTCGACTGGAATTGTTTTTGGGGGATCTCTCAAAACAGGGACATTGTATTGTTCACTCAGAGCGTCGGTAATTTGCTCCCAACTTATTAGACCCATGTCAACCAATATTTCACCGAGAGCTTTTCTATTCTTGCGCTGTTCTTCTAAAGCTCTTGACAATTCTTCTTGTGTTACTAAACCTTTTTCAATCAGAATCTCACCAAGTCTTTTATACCGTGGTTTATCCAGAGGCATTCAGATCCTCCAAACCCATTCTATAGACGGCAGGTATCTCACTTTCGGGGAACAAATAACTGTCTTCTTCATCAAATCCCGTGGCTATGAGTGTTACTCTCATTTCATCCTGTGCTAACTCATCGTCGATTATAAGACCGAATTTTACGTCTGCGTCTTCACTACAACTCTGACGTATAATGGCTGCAGCGGCATGCATCTCACGAAGTTGAACAGTTTTTGGAGCAGAGATATTCAGAATAATCGCTCCGGCATTTTCCACCGGTCGATCCATCAGCTTACTTTCCATAGCTCTTCTTGCAGCTTCCACGGCTCGGTTAGGTCCTTTACCGATACCAATACCAAGCATTGCGGCTCCCGCATCTCTCATGACCGATTCGACATCTGCAAAATCAAGGTTGATATATCCTCTTTTCGTAATTAACTCTGAAATACCCTTGACACCTTGATGAAGAGTTTCATCGGCTTTTAAAAAGGCATTTACAACGGTCACGTCTGAAGGTAATTCTTCCAACAACTTATTATTCGAAATTCTGATTAGAGTATCGACACTCTTCCTGAGTCTCTTCAGACCTTCTATTGCCGCGGACCATCGTTCTTTCCCTTCAAAATAAAATGGTGTTGTGATCACTGCAACGGTGAGAATCCCCATACTCTTCGCAATCTCAGCTATCACAGGTGTTGCACCAGTTCCTGTGCCTCCACCAAAGCCGGCTGTTATGAACAGCATATCGGTATCCTGCAACATCTGTTCAAGTTCTTCACGACTTTCCTGTGCTGCTTCTTCACCAGTTCTTGGGTCCCCACCTGCCCCTAATCCTCTGGTTCTCTTCTCGCCAATTTGTATCTTGATATCTGCTTTATTTTCTTCTAAAACCTGGACATCCGTGTTCACAGAAATAAAAGTGACATCTCTTATACCAATTTCAACCATCCTATTTATAGCGTTATTACCAGCTCCTCCCACTCCGACGACTTTTATCACTGGAACTCTTTTCTTTGTAAACTTATCCGCGTTGTTTACCTTCGATTTACCAAGCTCAAAAGCCATATAATCAACCTCCCTGGGACTACCAGAGATTCTTGAATATTTCAACAAGTCTCTTAAAGAAACCTTCACCTGGCTCTTTTTTTGATGATTGTTCGATGTTAGATCTGACTTCGATCAAAGATATAAACCCTCCAAGAGCCGATGCATAAATTGGGTCATCCAGTATCTCTTCTGAGTCTTTAATAACCACATTTGTAGAAGCATTATAGGTTCCTATTCTAACAGGGCTCTTGAAAACATCCAGTGACAGATCGAGTAATCTTGGTACCTTGGCTCCTCCCCCCAAAAGAACTATACCTCCAGGTAAACCCCTTGGTCCAAACTCGGGCATACCTGAACAGGCTTCTCGGTAGACACGTTTTACCTTAGTGAGAATTTCCCTAAGTCGTGCATGTATGACTTTTGCCAATTCGTCTTTGGTTATACTTTTGGAACTTCTACCATCAAGCCCTTTGAAATCAACAGATTGTTGACCAAAACTTGGTTCTCCATATATAGCACTCCCATGGGTTTTCAGGAGCCTCTCTGCCTCTTCAATAGAAGTATTGAAAACTATGGAAATATCTTTAACGACATGCTTCATACCCAAAGGTATTATCTCAAGCCTAATAGGAGCTCCCATCGAGTATATGAGAACTGCAGTGTTGGAATGGCCAAGCTCAACAACACAGACACCATTTTCCTTTTCGGTATCTGTTAATACACCTTCTGCTCCCAAGATTGCCGATGCGGCAAAATCAAAATCTTGCGGGATAACATCTTGCAAGAATTCAAAAAGAGAACTGGAAGATTTATCAACAGTTACAACAGTCAATTCTACTTCTAAATGATTTGCAAGCATACCGATGGGATTAAACACATTTTTTGTTTTATCGATTGTGTATCTTTTAGGATAAATGTGCAAGACTTGGTAACTATCACCAAATCCATCAATAGCAGATTGTTTGAGAAGTTCAACCATTGCTTCATCGATAGTTTTTTTCTCGCCATCAGAAACGACATGTTCTTTTTTCAAGTCATGAAGTGTAAATTTGCCACAACTCGAAGAGATAATGATATTTGTCCGGCTTAAATTCACTATATCATCAATCTGCGACATCAATTGATTAAGTGTTTCACGTAGTGAAATGGCATCTTTTACATCCCCACCATCTATCCCGCGCGTTTTTAAATTCAAGTGTGTGAGAAGTTCATATCCCTCAGATGTCTTTGAGATAATCAATCCTTTTGTGGAATGAGAACCAATGTCGATTGAAACATAGTTTTCACTCTTCCTCACCGCCACCACCTCTGATCTTGTAAACAAGTCCGGCTGAAGTTAAAAAATATTCAGTTTTTGGTTGCATTACCACAATCAAGTCTTTCAGACGCGAAAGATGGTTTATCAAATCTTTCCAATCACTGAGATATAATATAACACCTTTTAAAAGGATTGCACATTTTTGATTCAATTTTACTTCTGCAACGTATGGACTATTTAAGACATCTTTCAACATTGTTATGATCTCAAGAGAATCCTTACTCACAGATAATTCCTTAACCTCTATGCCACTCACAATAGCCTTTTTCAAAATATCTGTTGAGCTTGCTATATGTAAAAATTCGCCCTTCTGTGATATCCACCAAATTCTATTCTTGTAAGACACAAGATAAGTTGGTACACTGTCATTTCTCCTAAGAGATATATTAGGTAAGAATCTTATAGTACCAAAGAAAAAAATAAGAATTACAAAGAATCCACCAAAAATTATCGCTTTACTTGAATTATACATCCAAATAGGTCACCTTTAATGCATGTTTCTCTATAAAATTTCTTCTCTCTGAAGGATTCTCACCCATTAACAAATTGAAAAGTCTATCTGCTTCTTCTGCGTTTTCGATATTGACTCTAATGAGTTTTCTCGTTTCGGGATTCATAGTAGTTTCCCACAATTGTTCTGGGTTCATCTCGCCAAGACCCTTGTACCTTTGGACCTCTATCTTCCTTTCGTCTCCTAATTCTTTTCTCAATGCCTTGAAGTCATCTTCAGTATATAAATAGGTTGAATTGGAAGCAAAATCGACCTTGTAGAGAGGAGGAACGGCGATATATACCTTTCCCTCTTCAATGAGTTGTTTCATGTATCTGAAAAAGAACGTCAACAACAGAGTTCTGATGTGGGCACCATCTACATCGGCATCTGTCATGATGATTATCTTTCCATAACGGAGTTTGGATAAATCAAAACTGTCACCAATGCCCGTACCAACAGCTACGATGATGTTTTTAATTTCCTCATTCGACAACAGCTTTTGAATAGACGATTTCTCAACATTCAAAATTTTACCTCTTAGCGGAAGAATAGCTTGGTATTCTCTATCACGTGCCTGTTTTGCAGAACCTCCAGCTGAATCTCCTTCTACTATGAATAATTCAGATTTTTCGACATCCGACGAAACACAATCGGCAAGCTTCCCAGGGAGTGATGAATTCTCCATTGCATTTTTGCGCCTGACCAAATCTCGCGCCTTTCTGGCAGCTTCGCGAGACTGCATGTTCTTAACTATTTTATCGAGTATAGCTTTCAACACAGGTTTATTGAGTTCGAAATATTCTGAAAGTTTGTCGCGTAATATCTTTGAGACGGCAGAACCTGCACTTTCATTTCCAAGTTTTGATTTCGTTTGACCTTCAAATTCAGGATCTTTCAGAAAAACACTAATTAATGCAATCAAACCCTCACGGACGTCTTCACCTTGGAATGCCTCATCTTTTTTCAGCACCCCTAATGCTTTCCCATATTCATTGAACATCTTTGTTATCGTATTTTTAAATGCTGTTACATGGGTACCATGATCGATTGTTTTGATATTATTTGCATACGAGTAAATTCTTTCTTGATAGGTATCAGTGTAAAGAATGGCTATCTTGACAAGTATCTCTTCATGTTCACCAGATATTTCAATCACGTTGTGCAGGAATTTTTCATCTTGTGCCAAGAACCGAATATATTCTTGTAAGCCACCTTTGTATTGAAAAGTATTTGAATACTCGTTGATTCTGTCTTCAAAAATAATCTTTATACCAGAATTGAGAAATGCCAATTCTCTGAGTTTGTCTTCAACTATGTCTGGATCGAATTCTAATGTGGGGAATATCTGTCCATCGGGCTTAAAACGTGTTATGGTTCCTGTTCTATCAGTTTCCCCCACCACCGTGACTGCGCATTGTGGTACACCTCTTGTATATTTTTGGTAATACACTTTGCCATCTCGGTGTACCCATACTTCGAGTACCTCAGACAAAGCATTGACCACTGAAGCTCCTACACCATGCAAACCACCACTGACCTTATAGGCATTTTTCGAAAATTTTCCACCGGCGTGAAGAGTGGTCATAACAACTTCGAGTGCACTTTTTCCTGTCTCTGGATGAATATCAACTGGTATACCTCTACCATTATCTTCAATCTCTACAAATCCATCTTCAAAAAGAGTAACGCGAATTGTATCGCAAAAGCCAGCCATGGCCTCGTCTATACTGTTGTCAACGATCTCATATATCAAGTGATGTAATCCACTTTTTCCTGTGGAACCAATGTACATACCAGGTCTCATTCTAACTGCTTCAAGACCTTTGAGAATTTGTATACTCTCTGCACCATATTCTATTGACATTGCTTGCACCTCCTGAAAATCACATCAACGATCTGCTGGTCAGGAAAAATCTGTTTTATTTTTTCCTTAAGCTTTTTTCGCATGAAATTTGCCTCTGTCAACCACATGGGATCATCGCATTCAAAGTAAACTTTGCCATCGTGAACTTCCACAAATCTGCAATGTCGCGCAAGCGATTCACCTAAAAGACTACTTAGATCCGATAAAGCTATTCTGAATCTCAATTCTTTAAATACTTCATTTCTATTAGAGAGCGAATCAAAAATTTCACCTATCTTTTTCATATCCAGTTTTCCTCTATATTCTCTATATATTCTTCAAATTTCTTTGATAAAAAAGATCCAAGGGATTTCGAATATTCTCTCCAACCATCGAGTTCGTCAACTGGTACTATGCCTCTGCTTGTGTGGGTGAGAAAAACTTCATCGGCTCCATAAAGTTCAGATGGTTCCACCCAGCGCTCTTCAACAATTATTCCCAAAGATTTACACAAACCTATCACATTTTTCCTTGTGATGCCTGGCAGAATACCGCTGTCAAGATCTGGCGTCACAACGTGATTGTCCTTCACAATGAATACGTTTGTAAAGGTACCCTCGCAAAGTTGCCCTCTATTACCGAGCATAAGGACATCATACGCGTCGCCTTTCATTGATTTTGCAAGCAAGATGTCAGTTCTGCCAACGACTTTTAGATCAGCTGGTGTTGCACAATTATCTATCTTTCTTACTTTACTCAGCTTTACTTTGACTTTCCCTTCGATTGGTGAAGTTCTAAGATAGTCCATATAGATGACTAATTCATTATCATAAGGTTCATATCTAAAAGCACTGATCTCTCCACGGGGTAAAAGTAGGATTCTTATCGATACATCGCTATCAAAGCTGTTAATACCCTGTAGTATGATCTCGCGAAAGCATTCATAATTCATAGGAATCTTCATACCAAGATAACTGGCTGAGATGGATAGACGATCATAGTGGAACTTACCTGCGAATAATCTTTTCTGGTAAGTTCTCAATGTTTCATATGGTATACCTCCATAAAGCACTCCTGGCTCATCAATCGACAAAGTTATATCATGCTTCTTTAGCCATTGACCCTTCCAGATTAACAAGTGCCGACACCATCCCTACGCCGTTTACACGTTTGGGTACAACCATCTCAAAGTTCCCAATACAACCACCCGTGAACTCGTGTTTCACATAATATTCGTCATACCCTGAAGATATCCCAGATCTGGTTTGTTCAACCAAAACCTTTCTCAATTTTCCAATACTTTTTTCTCTATAGATTTTTGAAACCTCTTCAACAATTTTTGATAGTTCTTTACTCCTGCGCTCTTTTTCATCAGATGGTATCTGAAGATCAAATCTTGAAGCTGGTGTTCCGGGTCTGGATGAATATCTAAAAATGTGTACCCTTGAAAACTCTACCTTACTGATCATGTCAATTGTTTGCTTGAAATCTCCGATTGTTTCTCCGGGAAAACCAACTATGATATCTGTTGTGATCGAGAAGTCTGAATTAATTTCTCTTAATCTATCAAATATCTTATAAGCATCCTCAATGGTATATTTTCTGTTCATCCTCGACAAAATATTGTTTGACCCACTTTGCATTGGAATATGTAAATGTGGGCAGATTCTATCGCTTTGTGAGAATATTTCTATCAGTTCATCATCTATATCTTGAACATTCAGTGAACTAAGTCTTATTCTGAAATCACCAGAGAGCTCCTCCAACATGCTTTTCAAAAGTATGGCAAGACTTGTCTTTTGGTCAAAACCATACTTTCCAAGATTAATACCTGTCAAGACAATCTCTTTATAACCGTTGTCTAAAAGTGTCCTTGCCTCATTCAATATTGTACCGATGACTTTGGATCGTATTCGATATCCGCGAGCAAAAGGTACAATGCAATAACTACAAAATTCATTACATCCATCCTCTACTTTTATATATGCTCTGGTTCTATCAGACAAAAAACTTTGAACTTTTTCTTCAACTCCACGCACTGATTCCGAGACATTCACTGATTTCATTTCTTCTTTTCGCAAATATCTTTTTATGTGATCTATGAGATCTTTTTTCTCGTCGTTACCAAGTACCAGATCTGCTCCTATTTTTAGAAGATCTTGTTGCTGCAGATGAGCATAACATCCCGTTGCAATTATCAGGGCTTCGGGGTTCAGCTTTCTTAGCCTTCGAAGCATTTGTCGGGATTTTCTTGAAGCTTCTGAAGTAACCATACAAGTATTCAAAACACAAAGATCAGCTTTAGAAGGATGTGGAGAGATAACAAATCCATTTTGTTCAAGTTTTTCAATCATGTACTCGGCTTCATACTGATTAACTTTACAACCGAGAAATGTTACATAAACCCTCTTCACTCAAAGAGCTCCTTCCATGGCTGCTTTGAGAATATTAGTTCTGTTGACAATCCCGACCAATCTACCCTGATCATCTACGACAGGTATCGCCTTAGTATTGTGTCGAATCATAATATCGGCAACATGTACTAACATAGCATTCTCATTAACTACAACCGGTGGATGAGTCATATATTCAGATATGGGTTTATCTTTTATCAGGACCGCATTCCTTAAAAATTGATTCATGTCCGGTATAAACGAAGTAGATTGTAGAAGCGAAAAATAACTTGGAACAACAGCTTTGATTATATCACTTTCACTTGCAAAACCTATTACATGCATGTCTTCTGAGACAACTGGTATACCAGAAAGGAGTTGGCTTGACATTATTTTCAAAACATTACCAACAGTCTCATCTTTGGTTACTGCTGTGACATCTCGGATCATTATATCAAAGACTCTCATTTCAATCACCTACCGCAGTTTTTCAACTTGACAATCCTGCAAACAGTCAACAATCTCGTCATATTCTGGCATTTGCTTTGGTAATTTCTTTGTTTTAGCCAGTGCGGCAGCATATCCAAATTTTGCTACTTCGAGTAAATCGTAGTCTGATGTAGAAAACCTTTTGTATACCATAGCTGCCATATATGCATCTCCTGCTCCAAGTAGATTTGAGATCTCTATATCCTTTGGTGTAGTTATCAGCCAAACGCCATCATTTGTTGCAACGATATCGCTTTTGATTTGATAGGAAATCACAGACATTTTACATCCCATCTTGATAAGTTCAGATGCAGCTTGAATATAATCATCGAGCGAAACAAGTTTTTCTCCAAGAACGACATTTTTTTCTCTTACATCGGGTTTAATTACATCCGGTGTTTGTATCTGAAGAGCAGGTTTGATATACTCATCGACTATCTCCATGAAAACTTGTTTTCCTTTTTGCTTGGCTGTTTTTGCAAAAACTCCGTAAATATCACCTTGAAGATTCGGTGGAAGACTTCCCGAAAGAACAACTACCTCTGCACGAGACAAGAAAATTTCATAGCGTTTTAACAATAGATCTATCGCATGTTTTTCAACAATAGGTCCGGGGGAATTGATCTCAGTTAAAGTATGATTTCTTGGATCGATTATAGAAATATTCTCACGTGTTTCTTGATCTATGTGCACAAAACTTGTGCTTATCAATGGGCTGATTCTGTTCAGTTCTGACAAAAGAACGCGACCAATATAACCTCCTAATATTCCTATAGCCACAGATTGTACCCTTAATTTTGCGAGTGCAATAGAAACATTTATTCCTTTACCCCCTGGCGACATCACTATATCTTTGTAATGTGAAACCCTGTGAAGTTCATTTACACGAAAATCTTCAACAACGAACTCCCGATCCAATGCTGGATTAAAAGTTACAGTAATGACTTTCAAGTTGTCACCTCTTCAAAATCAACTCTTTTGGTGCTCCCTTATATTCAATTTTACCATCTTTCATGACTACAAAGACATCTGCAAGCGGCAAGAAACGATTTTTGTGCCTTGTGCTCAATATGACAACTCTATCCTCTTTCAGTGTTGAAAGTTCTTTAACCACAGGGACAAGAGTTTCATCGTCGACATGATCAAGAATACAATCCAAAACTATTATGGAAGACTTTCTTATTATCGCAGCAAAAAGAAGAATCATTATTTTTTCCATTGTGTAGAATTCCCTCAAAGGAGTTTGCATTTCTCTTCTAAGGAGCTTCAAAATGCCAAGCCTATCTAATTCCGATGAAAATTCATCTAAAGCCACTTGTTTTTCAGATAAAATAAGATTTATGAACTCACCAAACCTCAGATGATCCAATGCCTCAACGAAAGACGGTTCAATGTATGTTATAAGCCTTCTAAGAGTTTTTTTGTCATAAGTGGTTACTGACTTACTATTTATTTTCAATTCTCCATACCAATTGACGTTGTCGTATATCTCTTTATTCAATCTTAGAAGAGACCTTAGCAAAACAGATTTGCCGGCTCCTCGGGGACCATAAACTATTGTGAGCTCGCCCGCCTGGATTGTTAAGTCAATATCTTTGAGTACACTTATGCCGTCTATAGACATAGAGAAGTTGAGAAACTCAATAATACTACGACTCTCTAACACCTTTGACTGGTCTTGGTTGCTGCTCATCGACAAGGGTCATCCTCCTTCGCATTTCTTCCTCAGCACCTTTTTCGCCTTCTTTTAGCATACGAAGGAGCTCGTACTGCGAAACAATTTTAGGATTCTTTTGCTTCTTTTTCATATCTTCACCCCTTGCATGTTTACTAATTGTATTTTATGGTTTTTCAATTACTCAAAGTTGTAGTTAGTATTACAGGAATTATCAAAAACAAAATTTTTCATTTGTCCAGTCGGGAAAATCCCGTACAAAACTTTTTGCAAGATTTTATTCTCGAAAAATCTATTTTGACATGCCAGATTCACTCAAAATTTGAATTGTGATGTTTAGAGAATTTTCTTGGTGATTTCAGTCAATCTTTAAGACTATCATTTGAGATCTTTTCTGTATTTAGAGAATATCTGTCAACACACAAGGCTAAATTTGGAAAACTTTCAGAGAGTTTTCTTTCGAACAGTTCATTAAATAAAAAATGCGGGCATTAAGCCCGCGTAGTTTCCATCTCTTTCAGAGAGAGCCTTCTTTCGGACTTGAATTCGAAATGGGTTCTATAACAATAGAACCCGACATAGTTTCCATCTCTTTCAGAGAGAACCTTCTTTCGGACTTGAATTCGAAATGGGTTCTATAACAATAGAACCCGACATAGTTTCCATCTCTTTCAGAGAGAACCTTCTTTCGGACTTGAATTCGAAATGGGTTCTATAACAATAGAACCCGACATAGTTTCCATCTCTTTCAGAGAGAACCTTCTTTCGGACGCACAAATAGCCAAAACAGAAAAAGGTACATTAATACTCAAGTTTCCATCTCTTTCAGAGAGAGCCTTCTTTCGGACTATATGATCCCGCAAACAACGGGCTGTATAGAAGAGATATTGTTTCCATCTCTTTCAGAGAGAACCTTCTTTCGGACCAACTGCTGAATTTGATTTTTGTGAAGTAGAGGGGGTGTTTGTTTCCATCTCTTTCAGAGAGAACCTTCTTTCGGACCCGCAGCAACGCCAACGCAAAAGCTTCTCTTCCTGGTAAGTTTCCATCTCTTTCAGAGAGAACCTTCTTTCGGACATTACATACACTCGTTCAATATGGATATTCTAAAGTTAGGTTTCCATCTCTTTCAGAGAGAACCTTCTTTCGGACTTGAATTCGAAATGGGTTCTATAACAATAGAACCCGACATAGTTTCCATCTCTTTCAGAGAGAACCTTCTTTCGGACACAGAGTCGCAGTATACGTGAAAAAAGAGGAGGAAGGATCGTTTCCATCTCTTTCAGAGAGAACCTTCTTTCGGACTCTTTTCATGGTCACAAACGACATCGAAGCTGTGTCAACGGTTTCCATCTCTTTCAGAGAGAACCTTCTTTCGGACAACTAGATCAGATCTCCCCCTGCTGGTCGACCAGCAGGGGGTTTCCATCTCTTTCAGAGAGAACCTTCTTTCGGACTGGATTCGTCAGTGCGATCGGACACGCAGATACCGCAAATGTTTCCATCTCTTTCAGAGAGAACCTTCTTTCGGACTTGTTGCCGAGTTGGGTCTTGGACGTGTGTCCAAGACCCAGTTTCCATCTCTTTCAGAGAGAACCTTCTTTCGGACGCAGCAAGAAAAGTCGGTGTCGTCGAATTCTTAATAAAAAGTTTCCATCTCTTTCAGAGAGAACCTTCTTTCGGACCATCCTTGGCTAAATCAAGTCCGGCGCAAAGACTTTTATGTTTCCATCTCTTTCAGAGAGAACCTTCTTTCGGACAAAATGATACACATAACAAACGCAGTCATAATACCAACAGTTTCCATCTCTTTCAGAGAGAACCTTCTTTCGGACAGCACGAGGGACTCCCTCTCGTGCAACATTGTGTGCACGTGGTTTCCATCTCTTTCAGAGAGAACCTTCTTTCGGACATCCAGCCACAGCAGAAGTCCTTGCAAAAGCGACAGTCGCGTTTCCATCTCTTTCAGAGAGAACCTTCTTTCGGACATCCAGCCACAGCAGAAGTCCTTGCAAAAGCGACAGTCGCGTTTCCATCTCTTTCAGAGAGAACCTTCTTTCGGACCCACACCCGATAACGTAGCTATTGCCGTACTCAGAGAAAAGTTTCCATCTCTTTCAGAGAGAGCCTTCTTTCGGACCCCTGTAACCCGGGTGGGCGCCCACCCGGGTTGCAGATGGTTTCCATCTCTTTCAGAGAGAGCCTTCTTTCGGACCGGCGTCTATTGAGGCGCTGTAGAACTTCGCTAATATAGGGTTTCCATCTCTTTCAGAGAGAGCCTTCTTTCGGACATCCTTAAGGTTTGTGTTCATTTGTTCTAAAGTAGAGATCTGTGTTTCCATCTCTTTCAGAGAGAGCCTTCTTTCGGACAGGTGGCGAAGATAGCAGATGTGATTGTGAGTCCGAAAGGGTTTCCATCTCTTTCAGAGAGAGCCTTCTTTCGGACCAGCTCGGAAGTTCCGAGCTCCCCCTGCTGGTCAACCAGCAGGTTTCCATCTCTTTCAGAGAGAGCCTTCTTTCGGACATGAAAGGTATAGTTCAAATGGCAATTGGTGGTGTAGTTGGTTTCCATCTCTTTCAGAGAGAGCCTTCTTTCGGACTTTTTGGAAAAAATTTGATTTTTGATGTACTGCCAACAGGTTTCCATCTCTTTCAGAGAGAGCCTTCTTTCGGACTATATTATGATTTTACTTTTAAGACTTTGAATTATGAGAAAGGTTTCCATCTCTTTCAGAGAGAGCCTTCTTTCGGACGTGGGATAGGATTTGGTTTGACTATGTTAGCAGTATGGATGTTTCCATCTCTTTCAGAGAGAGCCTTCTTTCGGACGCTGTCTAAGATGGGAGGTTGAGGCTGATGATTAAAACGGTTTCCATCTCTTTCAGAGAGAGCCTTCTTTCGGACTGAAGATAGCTATGCAAGATGAAAATTTTGATGGGATAATGTTTCCATCTCTTTCAGAGAGAGCCTTCTTTCGGACTAATCAAAGCAGATTGTTCTGGATCAATAGTGACGTCAAGTTTCCATCTCTTTCAGAGAGAGCCTTCTTTCGGACACAGACAAGGCTATATAATCGTGTTTCCTTACTATGCTAAGTTTCCATCTCTTTCAGAGAGAGCCTTCTTTCGGACGGATCAGAGGACTGAGGAAAAAGAGAGCAAAGAAGACAGCGGTTTCCATCTCTTTCAGAGAGAGCCTTCTTTCGGACCGTACATTTCTAAGTATATCATAAGTAAAGGACTATTTGTGCTTAAAATTCATAACCTGGTGTTAATAATGTTAGTGCATGTCTAACATCAACCCTTTTTCATCACTCTTTTTAGCTTCCCATGCGGATTCAGGACCTATTTTCTCAAAGTGGCTTATTTTCGTTAGTCAACTTTTTTAAGGAGGTTAGGAATTCTTGTTTGGGTTTTTTACAAATTTCTGTTTTTGCGATCTGTACCCCTTTTGCTTTATTTTTTTACTTGTCAATGACCCACTTCTTAACCTTTATAGGCTTGAAGACTGTCTTTTATTATATCACAAACAATTAAATATCGTCAAATAGAGGAAAGATAGATTTCACTTGGTTGAAAGATCAAGGGTTATTATCAATTTGCATGATATGTAAAAGACAACGAAAAGCAAAATGAGTATATAGTTTTACTATTCATGGATTGCATAGAATCAATTAATCAACTATTTGGTCCCATATAGAGAGTGAACAAATTCATTTGTGATGCATGTTGGTATGTAATTAATATTACATGCGATTGACTACATGCTATCGATAAATCACTGTAGATGATTATAACAAAAATTTTTTCAAGTTCACTACTATGGAATGGGCACAAACAAATTTAATTAATATCAATAGATATATATCTGTGTGTTCTTATTCTTCAAATCATTTAGCTACAGATATTCTCATAAAAAATCAAGCTTTGATGTTTGTGATAGCTATTGTTTCAGAAGTATAATAATAGGGGAGGTTAGTGACATGAATTTTCAAGTTGGCCAAACATATAGTGAAAAATTCGTAGTAACTGAGAAAATGGTTAGAGATTTTTCAGAGTTAATCGGTGATAAGAATCCGGTCCATCTTGATGAAGAGTATGCAAAATCAACACGCTTTAAGAAAAGAATTTGTCATGGAATGCTTGTGGCGTCATTTATCTCAAAAGTTCTTGGAATGAACTTTCCGGGTCCTGGAACTATACTTGTGAAACAGCAGCTTAAGTATCGATCACCAGTTTATATAGATGAACAAATAGAAATACAAGTCAAGATAACTCAAATGATACCAGATAGACAAAGGCTCGTGCTTGATACGAATGTGATTAAAGAGGATGGAACGATCGCAATAGAAGGAATTTGTGAGGTACTTTTTGAGTCATGAGACCTTTTGGTCAACATTTCCTGATTGATGAGCAGGTTGTACACTGTCTGGTAAATCAACTCAGTGATCAGCAAAACAAATTTGTAATCGAAATAGGTGCAGGAAAGGGTTTTATAACTAAACATCTCATTCAAAATGGATTCAAAGTTCTGGCTTACGAGATAGACGAGAAAGTCGCAAATGAACTTAGAGAGAACATCAAAAGTAATAACCTCGAGGTGTGTGTGAGAGATTTTCTCAATGTGAGTTATGAGAAATTACCAACTCTGAATTGTTGTGTTGGTAGTATACCGTATCAAATTTCATCACTTTTGATTAGAAAAATAATAAGCCTGTCTTTTCAGAAAGCTGTTTTGATTGTTCAAAAGGAATTTGCAGATAAACTCATTGCCTTGCCTTCTATGAAAAAATACACGTTTATATCAGTTTTAGCTCAGAGTTTTTATAACATTAAAAAGGTGTGTAATATATCAAAAAATTCTTTTTCTCCACCACCAAAAGTAGATTCAGCGATAATAGTTATGAACAGAAAAAAACAGGTACCAGAACTGGACAGGTATACTTTGTTTCTACGCAAACTTTTTACTTCGCCAAATAAAATCGCCAGAAATGTGGCGAATTTTCCATTGAATTTTCAATATGAAATCTTAGAAAAACGCGTTAGAGATCTTTCAGTGGATGAAATAATTGAATTTTACAAAAATCTAAGGAGTGATTAGGTGACAAAGGCAGAACTTTTTGAAACCGTGTTGAATTCGATAATCGAGGGAATAATAATGATAGACAGAGATGCAAAGATAATCTTCATGAACAAGCAAGCATCACTCATCCTTGGTATACCAATATCACAAGCGATTGGAAAATATGTTGTTGATGCTATTCCAAACACGCGTTTACATATAGTTTTGAAGACAGGAATACCCGAGCCAGACAAAATTCAGCAGCTTGGCCACACTCAAATAATAACAACTCGAGTACCAATCAGAGACAGCTCTGGACAGATAATAGGTGCTGTGGCTATTTTTAGAGATATTACAAGTGTCCAAAAAATGGCTGAGGAAGTAACAAATCTAAAACAAGTAGAAGCATTGTTAAAAGCAATTATTGAGTCAACGAGCGATGCAATATCTGTTGCTGACGAAAATGGAAAAATAGTGATGGTGAACAAGGCTTACACAAAGATTACTGGATATAGTTCTAATGAAGTTGTGGGTAAATTGGCAACTGTGGATATCGCCCAAGGTGAAAGTATGCATATAAAGGTTGCGAAAACCAAGCAGCCAATTTATGGTGCGAGATTGCTCGTTGGTCCTGGGAAACGCGATGTTGTAGTTGATGTGACTCCGTTATTTGTGAAGAACGAGTTCAAGGGAAGTGTTGCAGTAATTCATGATGTTACAGAAATCATTAGATTGAACAAAGAACTTGATGAAGTAAAAAGGTTAATTAGAAGAATGGGCGCAAGGTATACCTTTGAAGATGTGGTTGCCGAGAGTCCAAAAATGAAAATTGCTCTTACCCAGGCAATGAAAGTTGCTCCCACACCTGCTACCGTTTTGCTCAGGGGTGAGAGTGGCACAGGAAAAGAACTCTTTGCACACGCCATTCACAATGCAAGCGACAGAAGAGAGCGGGCTTTTATAAGTGTTAACTGTGCGGCGATTCCAGAATCAATCTTAGAATCTGAGCTTTTCGGATATGCATCTGGAGCTTTTACAGGAGCAAGAAGAGAAGGTAAAAAAGGTCTATTAGAAGAAGCTCAACATGGTACAGTTTTCTTTGACGAAATAGGCAAAATGCCTTTAACTGTTCAATCGAAATTATTGAGGTTTTTGGAGAATAGAGAAATAGTACCTGTTGGAGACACCAAAGCATTGAAGATTGATGCAAGAATAATTGCTGCTACAAATATGGATTTAGAAAAAATGGTACAGCAAGGTTCTTTTCTACCAGATCTTTATTTCAGGCTCAATGTTTTTCCTATATTACTTCCGCCACTCAGAGAAAGAAAAGAAGATATACCAATTCTGGTTCAATACATAATAAGAAAATTGAATCAAGAATATGGAAGAACAGTTGAAGGAATCTCGCCAGATGCCTTGGTGAGGCTTATCAACTACAACTGGCCTGGAAATGTGAGGGAACTTGAAAATGTCATAGGACGCGCAATGATAAATATGGATAGTGAAGACAAAGTAATAAAATTGCACCACTTACCCACACTTAAAACTACTTATCATGCTGTTGACGTACCATCAACTGGTAATCTTAGAGAGATGGTCTTTGAATATGAAAAAGGAATAATACTCAAAGCACTCGATCAGAATGATTGGAATGTTCAGAAAACCGCAGCATCGCTTGGAATGAGTGTAAGGACTCTTTATTATCGCATGAGAGTGCTGGAGATTAAAAGAAACAAAGGTATATAATCAAATGTGACAGCCGATTCATTTGGAGGAACTAAAAATGAGACGTGATCCTAAAAGATCCGATGGCAAAAAAACACTTAAAAATTTGATAGGATCAGCCAATGAACTTTTCGCAGCTTATGGTTATTATGGTGTCTCGGTCCCAATGATTGCACGCAAAGCCAGTGTTAAAAATGCCACGTTTTACCAATATTTTAATGACAAAGAATCAATATACCAAAAATTGTTGGAGCATTCTTTTGGAAAGTTTCAATCTTATATGCAAAAAGTCAATGGCACTAAGCTTGATCAAGTGGTTCGATCATTTGTGGAGAGCTATTTTGAGTTTTTCTCGAACAACCAGCACTGTTATAAAATACTGCATGAAGCAGTTTATTTACGCAAATTTGTGTTCCGAAAGGTTGAAAAAACTCTAAACAGAATACTTGATAAAATAGCTCCAAAATATGATGAAGAGAAAAAAATGGTTCTTAGATGGTTTGTAACTGGTCCTGTCCGTTTTATATCTATATATAAATCTCTCCATAATGATTACAGTGTTGATCAAAAAGTAGTAGATGATTTAGTTGAATTTGCAATGAAAGGTCTTGATCCAAACAATCATGAACTCAGTAAAGATGTTTTTGAAATAGATGTACAACCACTGAAGATTGAAGTAACTTCCACGAGAATGAAACTCCTGCAAGCAGCCGAAAAACTCTTTGGTACACATGGCTATAGGAATACTATGATAAGCGATATCACACGCATTGCAGGTGTGGCAAGCGGAACATTCTACGTTCATTTCGATAGTAAAGAGAAGGCATTAGAAGAACTTGTGATGTCAACTAACAAAAATATGAGAATCACTATAGCAACAGCAATAAAGAGATTTTCAGACAGAAGAGATGCTGAAATAGCTGGTTTTTTAGCTTTCTTGAAATTTTTCATGCTTCATTCTAATATGTACTTGATTGTTAGACAAGCCGAATTTTTCAACCCTGATATTTCCAGAATTTATTATGAAAAGATATTTAACAGCTATCTCCCACCATTGAAAAAGGCAATGAAAGATGGGCAATTCAACGCTTTTTCACCTGAGAACCTTGCCCTTGCCTTAATGGGTATAGGACATTTTATGGGTGAAGATCTTGTTGTACAAAAATATGGAAATATACAAAATGTGAATAATTACTTATCCCATCTATCTCTCCTCATTTTCAAAGGCATCCCAACTGTGTTAACTGATAGTGATTAAATGAGAAATCCTGAGAAAAAAGAAGCATAGTAGAAAAATATAGGAATTTCTCGTTGAAAATCTGGACAAAAGAATTATTGACGCATTTGTAGAACAAATGACTCAGGTGTTATTATTCATAATGAATCAGTTATCAGGTTATAAATTTATATCAGCTTGGGGGCGTTATCTTGGAAAATCATGTTGGGATTGCCGGAATTGGAACTTATCTACCAGATAAATATCTCTCAGCCAAGGATTTAGAAGAACTTACAAAAATTCCTTCAGATGTACTTATTGAGAAGTTTGGAATAGTGGGTAAATATATACCTTCAGAAAGAGATACCACAAGCTTTATGGGGATCATAGCTGCACAGCAGGCAATTGAAGATGCTCAGATTGATCCTTTGGAAATTGATGTTGTTATATGGAATGGGGCACAACACAAAGATTATCCATGTTGGCTTGCAAGTACAAAAGTGGCTTATGAAGTTGGTGCAAAAAATGCTTGGGCTTTTGATATGGAGGCAATGTGTGGTTCGATGATAGTTGGACTTCAAGTGGCACGATCGCTTATGCTTTCTGAAAAGAACATAAATACAGTTTTGCTTGTAAGTGGTTATAGAAATGTAGATCTTGTGAATCATCAATATAAACATACATCTTTCATGCTTGATATTGGAGCAAGTGGTTCTGCGGTAGTGCTAAAGAAAAACCTTGGAAAAAATGTACTACTTGGTGTATCAAGTGTTGTCGATGGATCTTTTGCCGAAGAGTGTGTAATACCGGTTGGTGGAACAAAAAAATGGCCTATGAAGTTACAAGATATTGAGAACTACTATTTTCAGATACCAAATCCAGAAAGATTCAAAAATCGATTGAATGAAGTCACACTCAAAAATTTCTATTTTGTAATCGATGATGCACTCAAAAAAAGTAGCTTAACAAGAAAAGACATCTCATATTTAGCGATATTACATTTTAAGAGATCTGCCCATCTTGAGGTACTCAAAGAGCTTGGTCTCAAAGAAGATCAAACAACTTACTTGGAAAAATATGGACACATGGGTCAAAATGACCAGATTTTTTCAATAAAGGAAGGGTTGCTTGCTGGGAAGATAAAGGATGGTGATATCGTTGTTCTTGTAGGAGCCGGAGTAGGTTGGACTTGGAACGCCGCAGTTGTTCGTTGGGGTAGCTTGAGAGAACCGATTAATTGGTAGGAGGGGTTACTGTGAATTGGAATGATGTCTATAATTCCAAAGTTGTAGATATTGAGAAAGTACTGAGCATTGTAAAGTCGAATCAAACAATAGTTGTTGGAATGACGCCGGCAGAACCAAAACTCTTTCTTAGAAATTTACACAAAACAGCCAATAGGGTGAGCAATGTCACAGTATTTACATGCCTAAATATGGAAAGTTATCCATTCTACATGGATAAATCTTTCAATAATATCTTTGAGAACGCATCTTGGTATTTTGGTCAATCAAATAGAGAGGCCGTGAAGGCTGGTTTTGGTACCGTAAGTTATGTTCCGAACAATTTACACCAATCAGGGACAAATTTACTTGATAGCCGTCCGATAGATATTTTTGTAGGTGTTGCATCGCCAATAGACAAGAATGGTTTTCTGACCTTGTCCGCATCGGTAGTTTATGAAAAAGATATCGTCGAACAGGCAAAGAATATCGTTTTGGAAGTCAATCCCAACGCTCCAAGGACTCATGGTGATACACATATTCACATAAAAGATGTTCACTATGTAGTTGAAGTGGATTATGAACTCCCACAAGTTGAGTTGGTTGAACCTACGGAAACTGAAGCGTTGATTGCACAGCACATAAGCAATTTGATTGAAGATGGTTCGACGATTCAACTTGGTATTGGAGGAATACCAAATGCCGTTGCTAAGTTTTTGACAAACAAAAAAGATCTGGGTGTTCATACGGAGATGTTTACTGAATCTATGATAGATTTGTTTGAAGCTGGTGTAATTACTAACAAAAAGAAAAGCATTTGGAGAGACAAATTCATCTGCGCTTTTGCCTTTGGTACAAAGAGGATGTATCAGTTTGTTGATGATAATCCCTCAGTGTTTTTCCTCAGAGGAAGGTATGTCAACGATCCTTATGTCATATGCCAGAACGAGAAAATGGTGAGTATTAATACCGCATTGATGGTCGATTTAACTGGGAATGTTTGTTCAGAGGCATTGGGCACTCAGCATTACAGTGGCACAGGTGGTCAACTCGATACGCATAGAGGTGCTGTCAAGAGCAAGGGAGGCAAAGGGATAATAGCGCTGAGATCAACAGCAAAAGGTGGAACGGTTTCGACGATAGTCCCCATTTTACCAGCTGGTTCACCGATAACTGTGCCGCGGCAGGAAGTGGACTACGTAGTTACAGAATGGGGTGTGGCGTGGTTAAGGGGTAAGACTGTAAGAGAGAGAGCAAAGGTTTTGATTGAAATTGCACATCCAGATTTTCGAGAAATTCTCAAGGGTGAAGCTCGTAAGTTGCAAATTCTATAAAAACGAGGGGAGGTGTTTTTGTGAGAAGGCTTTTCGTGTTTCTTGTTTTATCGATCGCACTCTTTGTCCTGGCCGAAAAACCGATAAAGATCGGTGCAATCTTACCATTGTCCGATATCACCGGTAGGCAAGCAGCCAATGCAATGAAATTAGCCGTCAAAGAGATCAACGACTCTGGTGGTGTACTTGGTAGACCCATTGAATTGGTCATAGTAGATGATGAAATGAAACCCGAGAAAGGTGCTGCTGCTGTGGACAAACTCGCTACAGTCGACAAGGTGGATTTCTTTGTTGGTGGGATGTCAAGTGGAGTCCATCTCGCACAGATTCCGATTTTGAAAAAGTACAAGAAAATTACCGTTTGGATAGGCGCTGCGTCTTACAAATGTGAAGAAGCCATTGGCGCTGATGCAGATTGGTATTTTCACTTACATCCTTGGGATTATTTGCAAGGTGAAAGCTATGCGATAGGTTGGAAAGCCATAACAGAGAAATATCCTCATGTGAGAATCGAAAAAATATTTTTGGCTTATGAAGAAGGTGCTTTTGGTACGGCATCTTTTAAATCGTACTTGGATGAATTCGAACTTGCCAAAAAAGGTACTGGTGTTTGGACAGGATTGATGAAGGATCTAAAAGGTGCACCATTCAAGAGTGCAGCTCTTGGCGGTGGAGACTACAGAGCCATGCTTTTGCAAGCAAAGCAATATGACCCAGACCTGTTCATTTGGGCAGGTTATGATGCCGATGCGGTACCAATGTTAACTCAAGCTAAGGAAATAGGCTTTGTTCCAAAGCTTTTTGTTGGAGCGCCTCCAGGATGGCCTGCCGATTTTGGTAAGAATCCACTATCAAATGGAGTCGTTCTCTATGGCATGTGGGCTCCAGCATTAAAAGATGTCAGTGCGATCGCAAGGCATTTTTGGGATGCATATGTCAAAGAGTTCAACGAAGAACCAGCAACATACTTTGCACCACTTGGTTATACAAACATTTATTTCTTAATCGAAGCGATCAAGAAGGCCGGTACACTTGATGATAAAGCAATAATCCAGGCTTTAAGGGAGATAGAATATGAATCTCCAGTGGGTGGAGTATTAAAGATCTCACCAAGCAGAATCATTAAGAATCAAGGTTTCCGAGCACAAAAAATTCTTCAATGGCAGAATGGTGTGCAACATGTAATTTGGCCATTTGAATACGCTACAGCCGAACTCATCTATCCATTTCCGGGTTGGTCAGGTAAATGAAACAGAAAGGCTGGGCGACAGCCCAGCCTTTTGCCTATAGAGAGGTGAAAAGATGAAAAAATTTTTCAATTGGAAAATACTCTTTTCGTTGATGTTGATTGCAGTTGCAATCTTTCGTCCATACGCTTTCTTTTATGGACTTCAGAGAGGAAGTCTTTATTCTTTGATTGCATTACCACTTGCTTTGATCCTTGGAATAGTCGGATTGTTGAATCTTGCACACGGTGATTTCCTGACTCTTGGAATGTACATGGGTTATGTGATTTTCAACCAATTTCATTTTGATCCAATCATTTCGATGATTTTTATAGGACCATTTCTCTTTCTAATCGGTTTTGCTGTTTACAAATTGACAATTGAAAGAGTTTTGAAGTCACACCATTTGAATCTCTTACTCATAACCTTTGGGATATCGATCACCCTTGTTGAGCTGGTGAACGTATTCTGGACTTCAAGGCCAAGGAATATTTACGTGCCATATGCCACTCGATCTATCAACATCTTAGGGATTAGTGTTGGTGCGTATGAATTTTTGTATGTTGTCGCAGCTATCTTAATTCTACTCGCGATAATGTTCATTTTGAAAAAAACACGGTTTGGACAAGCGGCTTTTGCCGTGGGACAGAACCCCAAAGGAGCAGCTATAGTAGGTATAAATGTAAAACTGGTTTACACAATCACTTTCAGTCTGGCAACTGCTATGACAGCCATTTCTGCAGCGTTGATGATGCCAAGAGTTTCCATTTTTCCAAACGTAGGTGGACCCTTTACCATGAAGTCCTTCTGTCTTACTGCAATGGCTGGTCTTGGAAATCTTCCAGGTATCTTGATCTCTGGCATTACTCTTGGAATAGTTGAAGCAATAGTACAATCGATTCCCGGTTACAGTGGCTGGTCCGACCTTGTATTTTTCGGTGTCTTGATCTTGGTGATAGCACTTAGAGCTTATCGGAGGGCTGAAAGATGAGAAAAGTTCTTCTCATTATTGGTATACTGGTGTTTGTTACATTTCTTCCAATGTTTGCAGATATGTATCTGATTCATGTTGCCAGCTCGATAATGTTGTTCATGTGTCTTGCGCTTAGCTGGGACATGATGTTGAGAACTGGCCAACTGTCATTTGGCACGGCTGGTTTTTTTGGACTTGGTGCTTACGCTGCGGTAATAGCCGTTGACGATTTTGCAATAACTCCCATCATGAGTATATTTATCGGCGCCATATTTGCCGCGATTGTGGCATTGGGTGTTGGGATTGCTGTTCTAAAACTTCGAGAGATGTACTTTGCTATTACGACCCTTGCCCTTTCCAGTGTTTTTTTGGTACTTGCTCGAAATCTTTCAGATCTCACTGGTGGCGCGGCAGGTAAGGTACTTTTCAATGCGATATTCGATGGCGATCCCAAAAAAACTTATTGGTTGATAATGGTTTTTACATTATTGGTCATAGGCATCTCTGAAATCTTTCAGAGGACCAGAATAAGATATGCTATAAGTTCGATAAGAAATGATGAACTTGTCGCAAAATCCAGCGGGATAAACATTTTCAAGTATTTGTTAATCGTTTTTATTATTACTTCTGCCATACAGGGAGCGGCAGGAGCTATCTATGCTCAGCAATATGCTTTTGTTGAACCAGAAAGCACTTTTTCAGCAAATTTCTTATTGTTGCCTATCGCCATGGCATTAGTCGGTGGTATCCATTCAACACTTGGGCCGATAGTGGGAGCCATAATCCTGGGATTTGCTTCGGAATATCTGAAGTTGCTGATGCCTTATGGGCACTTGATAATATACGGGATAATAATCATTTTGGTCATAATCTTTTTGCGTAAAGGTGTCTATGGAACAATAGTAGATAAAATCAGATCAAATTGATCGGAGGTTTTTCTATGGAGATATTGCGACTCGAAAATGTGACAAAACGTTTCGGAGGACTTGTGGCAGTAAACAATGTGAGTTTTGAAATACAGAAAAATGAAATCTTAGGCATAATAGGACCAAATGGCGCTGGTAAAACTACTCTTACCAGTTTGGTAGCAGGAACACTTCAACCTTCTGCCGGAAGAATCTTCTTCAACAGCAGAGAAGTCACTGGAATACCTGCACATATAAGAGCTCAACTGGGTATTTCAAGAACCTTCCAAACTGTGAGACCGCTGAGAGACTTTACAGCACTTGAAAACATTGTGGTCGGAGCACTTTTTGCAAAAGGTGAAAAACTCAGCAAAGCGATCAAGAGTGCAGAAAAAGTGTGTGAATTTCTCAAACTCGAACGTAAGGATTTCTATCCTGACAAACTCACAGTCTTTGAGTTGAAAAAATTGGAGATAGCAAGGGCAATTGTTTCAGAGCCAAAAGTACTCTTTCTGGACGAAGTGATGGCTGGTTTAAATCACGAAGAGATGATGGAGATGATAGAGATAGTCAAAGCTTTGAGAGACAAAGGCATGGCAATTTGCGTCATAGAACACGTTATGAGCGTTATAAGTGAATTAACCGACAGGGTTGTGGTTCTTGACAGAGGTGAGATAATTGCCCAAGGTCCATATCAGGAGGTTTCTCAGGACAAACGTGTTATAACAGCGTACTTGGGGGAGGAAGATTAATGCTTGAAATAAAAGATCTCAATGTTGCTTATGGTAAGGTTCCAGTTATCTGGGACCTATCGTTAAAAATAGATTCAGAGGCTGTTGGATTGTTTGGACCAAACGGTGCTGGTAAGACAACTCTAATAAACTGCATCCTTGGCTTGATTAGACCGGTGAGTGGTACCATAAACTTTGAAGGACAAAATATAGTTGGAATGGAAACTCACAAAATTGCACGCCTTGGCATTGCCTTAGTACCTCAAGAAAGAGAACTCTTTCCACTTATGAGCGTTGAAGAAAATCTCAAAGCCGGGGCAGCCTATATTCCACATGCGAGAAATCACATCGTTGATAGTATGAACTTTGTTTTCACAATTTTTCCAGTTCTCAAGGAAAGACTTTCTCAAAAGGCAGGTACAATGAGCGGAGGAGAACAAAGAATGCTTGCGGTAGGTAGGGCCTTAATGGCTCGTCCAAAGTTATTGATCCTTGATGAACCTTCTGTTGGACTTCAACCGTCAATAGTAATAGAGATGTTCGCAAAACTCAGACAGATAAAAAATGAAGGAGTGGCAATACTTTTGACCGAACAGAATGTCAAACAAGGTTTAAAGGTAATTGATAGGGGGTATGTAATCGAAAACGGTAGAATAGTACTCGAGGACGAATCAAAAGATCTTGCTCAAAATGAGCATGTGAAGAAAGCATACCTTGGCGTATGAAAGGAGTGGGTTTATGAGACTTGAAGGAAAGGTTTGTATCATCACTGGTGCAGCAAGTGGTATAGGTAGGGAGGCATCATTGCTCTTCGCAAAGGAAGGTGCAATAGTTTGTGCTTGTGATCTGGTGAAAGAGCAGTTGGACAAGTTGGTTGAAGATGCGAATAATTTACCCGGAAAGATCGATCCATATCTTTTGAATGTTACAAAAAGGGAAGATGTCTTCAAGGTTGTCGAAGAGATTGCCACGAAATACGGTAAGATCGATGTGCTTGTGAACAACGCCGGTATAACAAGAGATGCCTTGTTAGTGAAGATGACCGAGGAAGAATGGGATGCAGTGATCAATGTAAACCTCAAAGGTGTTTTCAACATGACTCAAGCAGTTGCACCTTACATGATCAAAGCTCAGAAAGGTTCTATCATAAACACATCTTCAGTTGTTGGCATATACGGGAATGTTGGACAGACCAACTACGCTGCCACAAAAGGTGGCGTGATAGCTATGACCAAGACCTGGGCAAAAGAACTTGCACGCAAAGGAGCTCAAATAAGAGTCAATGCAGTTGCACCTGGTTTCATCAAGACACCAATGACCGAGAAGGTACCTGACAAGATCATCGAAGCTGTTGCAACTCGAACTCCATTGGCAAGAATGGGTGAACCAGTGGAAGTTGCGAATGTGTATTTGTTCCTCGCAAGCGATGAGTCTTCCTTTGTAACGGGGCAGGTAATCGGTGTTGACGGGGGCTTACAACTCTGAAAGGGGGAGTTGGTGTGAAAAAATTGATCATTGTGCTGTTGATTCTGGCTTCTGTTTTAGCAGTAGCAGAAGTAGGCGTTTACAAAGACAAAGTAGTTGTTGGCACTTTTCAAGCGCTTTCAGGACCTTATGCAGTTATAGGTCAAGAAATGTCTAAAGGGCTAAATGCTTATTTCAACTGGATCAACAAAAATGGTGGAGTCTATGGAAGAAAGATCGAGCTGATCATCGCAGATGATCAATTAGATCCTTCGAAGACTGTTGTTGAAGTCAAAAGGCTTGTAGAGTCAGACAAAGTTTTTGCGATCGTCGGTGGACTTGGGTCTTATGGTTGTCTTGCGGTTATGGATTACTTAGAGAAGAATGGTGTTCCCTTTGTCTATCAAGGAGCTGGGACAAGTTTACTCGTGTCACCACCGAAAAAGTACATCTTCGGTGTCCAACCTGATTACACGCTCGAAGGGCAACTGATCGCGAAATTTTTGGTTGAAAATCTTGGTAAGAAGAGAGTTGCGGTTATATACATGGCTAATGACGTTGGTAAAGAGGGACAAGCCGCAGTGAAAAGCAGATTGGAAAAGTACAATCTCAAACCAGTTCTTGAAGTAGCTTACAATCCTGCTGAAACAGATTACAGTGCCCTTGCGATTAATGTTTTGAATGCAAATCCCGACTCTATAGTGATCTACGGTTTTATAGTCGATACGATACGCTGGATAAAAACGCTGAGAGACTACGGAATAACTGCTCCTGTGGTGACCACCTATGCTAATGCAGACCCAAGTTTTATCACCCTGGGTGGTAAACAAGTCGAAGGTGTCTATTTAACAGGTTGGGTACCACTTGCGACGCCTGACCGACCGGAGTTTCTCAGAGACTATGAACGAGCCGTTGCGATATTCCAAGAGACATATCCCAAACAACTGCCATCTTCTTATGCCGTAGCTGGGTTCATAGCTGCCGAAGTATTCGTTCAAGGATTACTCCAGGCAGGTCCAGATCTAACACGTGAAGGACTCGTTCAAGCACTTGAAACCTTCAAGCACTGGAATGGGATACTGACAAAAGACATCACCTGGGGTCCTAATTTGAGACGCGGCAAATCCAGCATGTACTTCATGAAAATCGATAAAGGCATCTTCACCGCCGTGACTGACTTGATAACATTGGAAAATTAACCTTGCTGCAAATTTATCCCAGAGGGGTACTTCCCCTCTGGGAATGGGGGAATTGTAGTTGGCTTTGCTCGAAATAAAAGGATTAACGGTGAAATTTGGAGGACTTACCGCCGTTGACGATCTTGATATGACAGTTACTGAAGGTACTATACACTCTATTATTGGACCAAATGGTGCTGGAAAGACAACAGTTTTCAATGCCATCACCGGTATTGTAAAACCTCATTCAGGAAGTATCTTGCTAAACGGGATAGATGTGACACGCTTAAAACCGTATAGAATAATCGAATTTGGTGTCAGCAGAACCTTCCAAAGTGTGGTTGTTTTCAAATATCTCACCGTTCTTGAAAATCTATATGTTGGATATCACAGTGTTCTGAAGCTCAATCTTTTAGAAGAATTCCTTCCAAAGAAAAGAAAAATTGCCACGTGGGAGATGTATTGTAAAGCACTACAGATTGCTGACTTCCTTGGTTTGAAGAGTAGACTTCTAAGTTATGCAGGATCCATACCCTACATGTCACAGAAACTTGTGGAAATCGGCAGAGCACTTATGAGTGATCCAAAGATCATACTTCTCGACGAACCAGCAGCAGGTTTGACCGATACCGAAACTGAACAAATGAAAGAGATCATAAGGCACATAAAAGAAAAAATGAAAATCACGGTATTGCTCGTTGAACACGATATGAGAGTAGTGATGAGTCTATCAGACATGGTGAGTGTTATGGATTTTGGTAAAAAGATCAGCGAAGGTAGGCCAGAGGTTGTAAGAAACGATAAAGAGGTTATCAAAGCATACTTGGGAGAGAATGAATATGCTTGAAGTAAAAGATATTACCGTCACATATGGACCTGTTGTTGCCATAAAGAATTTGTCTTTGAAGGTCGAGGAAAAAAGTATAACTGTCCTGCTGGGTGCGAACGGTTCAGGAAAAACTTCTGCACTGTTGGCAATCGCGGGCTTGAACAGAATTTTATCTGGAGAAATCGTTTTTAACGATATGAGAATAGACACTCTTCCTGCATATGAGATTGCCAAAAGAGGTTTGGTCCTTTGCCCTGATAGTAAATTGATCTTTCAAAAGATGACGGTTTTAGAAAATCTAAAGGCGGGTGCTTATTCAAGAAAAGGAGAGATCAAACAGGATCTGGAAAATGTCTTCACACTCTTTCCAAAACTTCGAGAGAGAATGAAACAATTGGCTGGCACACTTTCGGGCGGTGAAAGACAAATGCTTGCCATCGCAAGAGCATTGATGTCAAAACCAAGATTTCTGATGCTCGATGAACCATCAATGGGGCTTGCGCCAAATCTCGTAAAAGAGATCATGAAGATAATTCAAACAATTAGAGATACAGGCGTGACAATACTTTTAGTTGAGCAAAATGCTTACTCTGCCTTGCAAATCTCTGACTTTGCTTATGTAATTCAAACAGGTAGGATCGTTCTGCAGGGAAGATCGGCAGATCTTTTGGCTGATAGGAGAATAATTGAGGGGTACTTAGGGGGATAGAAATGTTTTTGAACAGATTGATCCTTGGTCTTTCCACTGGAGCTTTCTATTCACTCACGGCTTTGGGAATCGTTGTGATATACAAGATCACAAACGTCATGAACTTCGCTTTCGGAAATATGGCAATGTTCATGGCATATGTAGCATACACCTTTTTGGCATTTGGGATAGGTCCAGTTGCAGCATTATTTTTAGTTTTACCATTGGCTGCAATTTTCGGCTTTGTAGTTGAAAGATATACTTTACGACCGGTGAGACATCTATCGCACAGCTCTATGCTCATAATTACGCTCGGTATCTTGATGATATTGGAAGGTCTCTCAACACAAGTATGGGGTACACAGTACAAAGCTTTTCCAGAACTCATATCGGGAAGACCATTCATTCTGAGAATTCTTTCAACCCCATTGGTCATTCGCAAACAGGATCTGTTGGTCTTTGGAATCTTGGGATCTGTCTCCATATTGATAGGTTTGCTCATGAAGTACACGAAGGTCGGAATCGCAATCAAAGCTGTCTCAGAAGATGAGAGAACGTCACAATTGATGGGGATAAACCCAGGGAAGGTGTTCAGTTGGTCTTGGATGATAGGAACCATGATGGGTACTACTGTAGCGATACTCGGTGCACCAAAGACTTACATCTCACCTACTATGATGTTGTTTTACCAAATCCAAGGTTTTACCGCTGCAGTTTTGGGTGGTTTTGACAGTTTTGTGGGAGCTGTTGTTGGTGGTTTGGTACTCGGTGTTGTTGAAAATCTTATTGGAGGTTACATAAGTAACGAGTTGAAGACAACCTTCTCATTGATTTTGATAGTCATCATTTTGTTGATCAAGCCCCAGGGATTGTTTGGGAGCCGTGAGATCAGGAGAGTGTGAAAATGCGGTGGTTTTTCTTGTTCTTGATCTTAGTCTTGTTACCCTTCTTCTTCAAGATGAGTACCTTCATATTGACGATAATCAACCTTACGATGATATACACGTTAGCTGCGATGGGATTGAATTTGATAATGGGTTATACGGGACAGGTTTCCATAGGTCATGGAGCCTTCATGAGCATAGGTGCTTACACTTCTGCAATATTGGTTTTGAAACTGTCTGTACCGCTTCCATTCAGTATATTAATCGCCACAATTTTGAGCGGTGTTTTTGGGCTTGCCTTGGGTTTTCCTGCTCTGAGGCTTTTTGGTTTTTACCTTGCAATAACAACAATGGGATTTGCAGTAGCCGTTGAGCAGTTGATCGGTGCCTGGGAAAAGGTCACCGGAGGACACATAGGGATGAGAAATATCCCAAGACTTGGGAATGAACTTCAGAGCTATTACATCATACTCGTCATCTTAATAATATGCATATACGTTTTTCAAATCATAACATCTCATAGAACTGGTAGAGCCTTGAAAGCGATCAGAGAAAACCCAATGGTTGCAACAACTTTTGGTGTGAATCTGACATACTTCAAAGTCTTAGCTTTCGTCATCGGTTCTGCCTATGCTGGTCTTGCTGGTGCTATTTATGCTCATACGATTGGTTACATTGCACCGCACAATTTTGGACTTGGAAAATCCTTGGAACTCTTAGCCATTGTCGTCATAGGTGGCATGGGAATAACCATGGGACCCATCTTTGGTTCGGCTTTGTACACAATCTTACCTTTCTTTTTCAGCAGAATTGGTTTTTCAACCTCGATAATCTTTGGTTCGATTCTCGTATTGGTAGTTCTCTTTATGCCTCGTGGAATTGCCTATTATTTCTACAATCTATGGCTGAAATTTGGAGAATTACCAATTGTTTTGATGAAAAGGGTGAAAAAATCAAATGAAGGAAAAGATTTGCAACTTTCCTTTGGCAAGATGCACTATATTGAGAGTGGAAATGGTGAAAAGGTTGTGTTGTGTATTCACGGAAACTTTGGTTCCTGTAAATGGTTCAAACCTTTAATGGCGAGACTCAAAAACAAAAGAATATTGGCAGTCGATCTGCCAAATTTTGGAGACTCTTCAAGAGCTGATAGTTCACTACAATTTTATGCCAGAGCGGTCAATGAGTTCATAGAGAAAATGCAAATAAAGCCAGCCGTGGTAGCTCACTCACTCGGTGGGGCTGTTGGCATGCTTCTCGCCATTAATCATCCTGAATCCTTGAGATCTCTTGTGCTGGTTGATCCTTGTCCAGTAGATGGATTGACTACACCTACAGAAAATATGCCATATCTTGAGCTGTACAAGACAAATAGATCGATAGTCAGAAAATCGATTGTTGGTCTTCTTAAAAATGTCAAGGACAGAAAATTTGTAGAACAACTTGTGGATGATGCTTTGAAAATGAATCCCGATAGTGTCTATCCACATGCGGATGAACTTGGAAGATTCAACATCGTTGAAAAAGCAAAGAGCATCTCTGTACCAGTCTTAGTTCTCTGGGGTGAATTGGATACGCTGCTGACCAGAAAACAAATGGAAAGAACCGCCCAAGCGCTAAACGGTGAGCTCAGAATTTTGAAAAATATCGGACATTCTGCTTTTGTTGAAGATCCAGATCTTTTCATAGATGTGGTGAAAGATTATCTTTGAGGAGGGATAAGATGAAATATGCAAAAATCATCTCATCGGGAATGTATGTTCCACAAAAAGTCATGACGAACAAAGAATTCGAACAGATCACCAATATGGTCATCGATCCATATTTCACTGAGCAAATAGGTATAGACCACAGACATCTTTCACAAACTCATGAAACACCAACATTTATGGCAGCAGAAGCTGCAAAGAAAGCTCTTGAAAGAATCGACATGAAACCAGATCAGATCGATTTGATAATACTTGGGACGGATACCCCAGAAGCTGTTTCACCACCTGATGCTGCACGAGTTCAATATCTGATCGGTGCAAGTAAAGCAGAACCATTGGCTTTTAATGTTAATGCATCTTGTGCAAATGGTGCTTTGTTGCTCGACATAGCATCTCGCTACATCGCCCTTGGTGATTACAAAAACGTCATGGTCATCGGAGTTTATGCGATGACGAAGTTTCTCAGCTGGAAGTATTCTTGGGAGGCGTTGTTTTCTGATGGTGCTGGTGCTCTTATATTAACGGCAGATGATAAACCAGGTTATCTTGGAAGCGTTTCAAGATGCGATGGTAGTTGGTGGTACAACTGGGGCATTTACATGGGGGCTGGCACCATGAACATCGAAGGTATTGATAGAGGCCTTCACAAACTCGATCTGAGAGCAGCTTATCCAGCTACCGTGAATGAAGAAGGATGGCCTATGCTTATCAACAAACTGATGGAAAAATGTAACTTTTCAAAAGAAGAGATTGGAATGATATTTTTCACACAGGTGAGAAAGAGAACCATACTGAAGGTCTTGGAAATTCTTGGTATAAGTGAAGACAAGACTCATATGATAATGAACAAATATGGTTATACAGGTTCTGCGTGTGTTTACATGGCTTATGATGATGCCTTTGACTGTGGAAAGATGAGAAACATAGACGGAAAAGTGGTGATTTTCTTGACTTCTGGTGTTGGGTTCCAACAAGTCGCGGTGGCTTTCAAGGGGTGAGATGGTGAATATGTTCAAAACAAGCGACGGTATTATGATCGATTATCAGATCTATGGCGAATCAGAAGAGGTAATAGTCTTTCTCAATGGCATTTTTATGCACTACAATAACTGGTCTTTTATTACAGAACAATTGAAGGACAAATATAAGATCATTCTCCATAACTTTAGATGCCAATGGACTTCAGGAAATGGCATGTGTAGCTTTGAAAGACACGTTGAAGATCTCAAGGAACTTCTTGATCATTTAAATATCAACAAGGTACATTTGGTTGGGACGTCTTATGGTGCAGAGGTTGGAATGTTTTTTTCTGTCAGATATCCAGAGTTAGTAAGATCTCTCACAATCATAACTGCAACGGCTCGTATAGTACCATCTATCAAATATAAAGCTCTGAGATGGAGAGATGGGGCAATTAGCAAGAATCAAGAGATTTTTGTTCGAAGTTGGATCAACGATGTATACAGTGAACAATTTCTTGACAAGTACCCGAATTTATTTGAAACGATCATTCAACGAATGCAACTGTTCAATTACGAAGGAGTAGTAAATTTGTTGGATGCTTTTCTTGAACTCGAACAAAAACCATTGTTAAATCAACTATCAGAGATAGATGTACCAACACTTGTGGTTTCCGCACAATTTGACAACATAAAACCAATATGTTTTTCACAGGAAATAGCGCAACAAATACCCAACGCCAAACACGTTTGCATTCCAAATTGTGGTCACGCCGCGATAATTGAAAAGCCAAAGGAGGTACTTTTTCTGATAAAAGCGCATTTGCTTTTCTTGAAGAGCTAAAACCCAACGGATTAGACCTATGCCAAAATACGGTTACTTTACCAGGATCCTGGTGGGTACCCTCCATAATATATTATACGAAAACAGAAGATCCCAAAAACAACCAAAAAGCTCTTGGAGAGATACTTTATGTCAAAAAATGCATTTAGAATCTCTTGGGATGATTGAGACAGAACTTAGTTTCAACTAAGACAGAAAATTCTTTTTAGAAGTGAGGTTTCAGAACTCAACGATGCTGATCATATCACAAACAGGCTTCACATGCTCTAATAAGATGATCAACTATTGGTATTATTGACACTTTTTTCGAGCCATTGTTTATAATCCATGTCAACATTTTCTGTTTCAACGCTGAAAATCGCTGGAACGGAATAGGGATGGAGTTCTTTTAATCTTTTAAATACTCCTTGCTCTTTGAGTTTGCTGGTTTTCAAAATCGCCGCGAATTCTATGTCTTGTGAGATTTTTCCATCCCACCAATAACCAGAGTCAACTTGAAAGATATTAAAGCAAGCTATGAGTTTTTCCGAAAGTAGATTTTTGCAAATCTCTAAGGCTTTTTCTCTGTTTGGAAAAGTAGTATAGATTATTGTCATCGAACGATCACTCCTTTTTGATTTTCATCTCCTGAGTGTGATCACACTATGGGATCTTATAGATTCAATCAATTTGCTGAGTTTTGTATTGTATTGCTTCTGCAACATGGCTTAATTTTATCTTTTCACTTTGTTCCAAATCGGCTATTGTTCTGGAAATCCTCAGGATTTTGTCGATAGATCTCCCAGAAAGATTGTATTTTGCAACTGCCATTTTCAGTAAGTCCTCAATTTTATCATCGAGCTGAACGAATTTGCTCAACAATTTTGAAGGCAATTGTGAATTTGCGGAAAAACCAAGGTTGTGGTATCGTTTGCGCTGAATTTCTTTTGCCAGCATAACTCTTTCTCTTATACTTTTACTACTTTCGGCTTCATTTTTTGCAAAGTATTCCTCAAACTCCATTTTTTGCACTTGTACTATGATATCAATCCTATCAAGGACGGGACCAGATATCTTCTTGTTGTACTTAATGATGTCATATGGAGAACAATTACATACTGCTTTGGGATCACCGTAGTTTCCGCAGGGACAAGGGTTCATCGCTGCAACAAGTGTGAATCGGGCAGGATATGTTATCGTTGCTTTTGCTCTTGCAACAGTAACAATTCCCTCTTCCAAAGGCTGTCTCAGAGCTTCTATGACATCTCTCCTGAATTCAGGAAATTCGTCCAGAAAAAGTATTCCATTATGCGCTAATGTTACTTCCCCTGGTTTTGCATCGTTACCTCCACCTATTATCGCAGCACTCGACGCAGTGTGGTGCGGTGAGCGGAAGGGTCTGAAAACCTTTTTTCCAGTCACCAAGCCAACTGCACTGTATATTTTTAGCACCTCTATAGCTTCATCATCTGTGAGTGGTGGCATTATCGATACAAGTCGTCTGGCAAGCATTGTTTTACCTGCACCCGGACTACCTTTCATCAAAATATTGTGCGAGCCAGCCGCAGCTATTTCAAGGGCTCTCTTGGCAACGGCTTGTCCTTTTACATCTGCAAAATCAAGATCGTTCTCATATTCAAATGGTGGCAAACCTTTAAAGGGAACCGTTGTAAACTGTGCAAGATTATTCAGAAATCGACCAACTTCTTTCAAATCTTCTAAAGCGTATATCTTCAAACCTTTTACCATTTGGGCTTCATTGATATTTTCTTTTGGAACTATAATTATGCCATCGTACCGTTGGTCACTCAGTGACAACAGAGTTGTTAAAACACCTCTAACCCCTCTGATTTTTCCTTCTAAAGATAGTTCTCCAATGGCAAGCACATTTGATTTTTGGAGTGCGCCAGCTGCTTGGAGTATTCCGATAGCTATGGGTAGGTCAAGCAAGGATCCTTCTTTCTTTAGATCTGCCGGCGCCAGATTCACGATGATTCTACCTTGGGGAAAATCGAATCCAGAATTCTTCAAGGCACTTTTGATTCTTTTCTTACTCTCTTTGACCGCTGTATCACCAAGTCCAACTATGTCTACGTCGTGAATCACGCTCTTTCTATCAATGTCAACTTCGACGGTAATCAAATTGACATTCAACCCTACAACAGTAACTGATGAAAGTTTTGCTGGCATGAAATCACCACAATGGTATTCTCGCTGGTAATAAGTGAGCAACCACAAATCCCACTCCAATTCCTGCAAAAGCCTGAGTCCAAGTGTGTCCAAGATCTTCACGAACATATGGTCTCAAATTCACTGCATCGGCTACGACAACCATGAGTAACGCAACAGCAATGGCTGTGACTGGTGAGTCATATCCTGTGCATCTCGCTAAGGAAAAAGCGAGTCCAGACATCGCAGCTGAATGTCCACTTGGCATTCCACCATACTTTTTGAATGCTGAAAACTTTTTAGATGTGAAAACTTTAATCAACTGAGCAACAAGGAACGACAAAACGGTAGATACAATCGCTGTATTTTTGAATAGGTTAACCATGGAATAAAAAATGAACTACATCTCCCTCCTTGATTATGTATTCTTTTCCATGAGCTTTAACAGCTCCAGCTTCTCTCGCATCTTTTAGCGAAGGAAATTTGATCAACTCATCAAATGGAATTACCTCTGCTTTGATGAAACCCTTTTGAATATCGCTGTGTATCATTCCTGCAGCGTCATAAGCACTTGTTCCTTCTTCAATTACCCAACTTCGAGCTTCATTTTTGGTAGCCGTGAGAAAACATATCAATGAAAGTGTCTTTTTGATTTCATCGAAAAATCTATTTTTTAAAGATTTCTCAAAGCCATAAGCCATCAAAAAGTCTTTAGCATCTTCCTTTGTCATATCTTTTACTTCGTACTCTACCTCGGCATTGACCAAGATAAAACCAGCATTTCTTTTCTGCGCGATTTTTTCAACCTGTTCGTAAACACGATCTTCCATACCCCATTCATCGACGTTTGCAACGTATATAACAGGTTTCTCGGTGAGCAAGAACAGAGTATCGATGATCTTCTGTTCATTTTCGTTTCTGCTCAGTGTCAAAGATAGGTTCCCTAATTCGAGATGAGTTTTTAATCTTTCGAGTAAACTGAGTTCATTTCTTGCCTCTGTATCACCAGATTTGGCTTGTTTTGATATTTTTTCTATTCTCTTTTGCACGGTTTCCAAATCTTTCAGGATCAATTCTATTTCTACTACTTCGATATCTCTTTGTGGATCTATATTTCCCATCGGATGAGATACATCGGTTATTTTAAAACATCTCACAACATGAAAGATCATGTCAACCTTACTTATATGATCCAAAAATTGGTTACCCAATCCTTCACCCTTGCTTGCGCCCTTAACGAGTCCAGCAATATCAACTATATTAACGAATGGATAAACCAATTGCTCGGATTTTTCCATCTGAGCCAGTTTTGTCAACCTTTCATCTTCCACTATGAGGACTCCGATATTTGGATCTATGGTACAAAATGGATACTTTTCTGCTGGTACATTCTGGTTCGTCAAAGCGTTAAACAATGTTGACTTACCACTGTTTGGTAACCCTACAATTCCTGCTTTTTTCATTATTTCGCCTCTTTTGACTTGTTATATTGATTGACATAATTCAATTTCAGATTTGCCACGACTCCCTCTAACTCCTTATAGAGTTCTTGATCAATACCTGCTGTAAGAGCTTTCAAAATAGAATCAAGAACATCAATACCAAGCCTTGCTTCGTTCAAGTCTTGACGCATTTCACCATATTCATCTTTTGTCAATCCAAGTCTTGCCCAACAACGTGCAGCAATCGTATTGAAAAAAAGTAATATCAAATCTTGCATCGACAATTTTGGTATTTCTTTTTCTTGATCTATAAGAATCACCTCCAGTTACTTGTGAAGGTTTCAAGAAAGATATCACTTGTCTGCTTGTCTATATTGCACAACCTTATAGTTTTTAAGCCTGTCGACCTGGAGGAAAGATAATCTTTGATAGCTCTTAGAAAAACCAAAGCACAATCTTTCTTAGGAAAACCAAATATACCGCTACTAATAGCAGGGATACTTATTGATTCGACTTTCAACTCATCGGCTTTCATTAAAACATTGGTAATGCAATTATACAGTTTTTCATGCTCATTTCCTTCGCCCCAAACTGGACCAACGGCATGGAGTATATATCTTGCCTTCAATTTTCCTGCTTTTGTCACTGCAACATTAGATACAGGAATTGGTCCATGTTTTTTGATGTATTCATCACTTTCTTTTTGAATATCCTCTCCGCCAGCTCTCACTATTGCTGCCGCCACTCCACCGCCATGATTTAGATACGAATTTGCCGCATTCACAATGGCTTCGGTTTCTTGCAGTGTTATATCATCTTGAACTATCTCCACAACTGCATCTTTAAATTTGAAACTTGCCAAAACCAAAAAATCACCTCACAGATAGACAATTTCGTATGTCAATTGCGCGGCTTTTTTGAGCATACCAGCAACACTGCAATATTTTTCTTGTGACAGTTGAACGGCTTTTTCGACCTGTTCTTTTCGAGGTTGATCTTTGAATTTGAATATATATTTCAAATGGATTTTTGTGTACACTCTTGGATGTTCCTCAGATCTTTCCGCGTTGACTTCCATTTCGAAGCTTTCTATTTCGTCCAAAACCTTCATTTTGCCAAGTATCGATACAACATCCATTCCTGTGCAACCAGTCAGCCCAGCCAAAATTAATTCCATCGGAGTTGGTCCCGCACCAAGGCCTCCACTTTCTTTTTTAACGTCCATCAAAATTTGTCTATTCGAATCTGTGTAAGCGAGAAAGTTCATCTTACCAAGCCATTCGGTCTTCAAATTCATCGCCTCCAATTATATGATACAACATCAGTATACTCATCCTTCAAGATGACACATATCATTCAGATAAAGTATTCTTGGCTGGCTTGTGACATCAATGGCAGTTATAGAAGCATTTTCAAGTTTGAAAGTTTTGTGAAGCGGTATAGGAAGCTTCAAAACCCAGCAAATGAGCATCCTGATTGCAATTGCATGTGAAACGATTATCACATTTTCAAAAGAATTCTGAGTAATTCTTTCGAATGCCTCAACCATTCGTTGTTGTACCTGTTCCAGTGGTTCGACTCCCTGAATTTGAGCTCTTGGATTCGTAGACCATTCATTGTAAAAATCAGCAAATTTTTCAAGAGTTTCCTTCATTGTCAAACCATTCCAGAGTGATATCTCGCACTCGCGCAACATAGAATCTTTGATTGGTGAAATTGAAAGTTTTTTTCCAATTACCTCTGCTGTTTGGTAACTTCGCTTCAGAGGGCTTGTGTATATCGCTTGTATAGGCATGTTAGAAAATCTTTGAGCAAGTCTTTCAGCTTGTTCAAATCCCTCTTTGTTCAATGGTATATCGACATTTCCTTGCCAGATGCCTTTATCATTCCAAGCTGTTTTTGCGTGTCTTACAAGATATATCCTCAAGATCATCACCAAATTTAATGATAACATTAGTGAATGAACACAAAAGTAAAAGTTCAGTTCAAAATGTGAGTCACAAATATCGTCACACATGACTGTCTTATCTAATTCATATATCACAAAAGTTGACAATCTCTATAAAAAAGAGTACAATTGGCAACAGAAAATACAGTGAAAGGGGGTATGCAAGGTGAAAGAGATAATTTATTTAAGCCAAATTTCAATGGCCAAACTGTTGAAATGCCTTGCATTTACCCTCTGGTTACGCCAGTAAGATAGAATTGATGTTGATCAAAGGGGTTGTGCAAGGCACAACCCCTTTTTCTTTTTGAGAAGCGAGGTGATACCATGTTTGCCGTGGAAGTAAATAATGTCAGTAAGTATTTTAAGAAGGGCAAAAAAGAGTCCATATATGCAGTCAATAATGTTTCTTTCAAGGTACAGGAGGGGCAAATTTTTGGCATACTTGGACCAAACGGTTCTGGCAAATCAACATTGATAAGAATGATAGCAACTCTTTTGATTCCAGATGAGGGAAATATAAAAGTGTTTGGTCATGATGTACAGACTGAACCAATCAAGGTACGTAATTTGATTCATCGAGTATCTGTCGAAGCAAGTTTCTTCAAAAAATTATCGGCAAACGAGAATTTATCATTTTCTGCTGGGATTTATGGATTATCAAAAAGATTTTTAACCGATCGCATAGATCAGCTGATGAATTCTATGGGATTTGACAAAAAAAGACTAAAAGATCCCATTGAAGAGTTTTCTCGAGGAATGCAACAAAAAATTTCTATAGCAAGAGCTTTTTTAACTCAACCAAAATTATTACTTCTCGATGAACCGACAACGGGACTTGATCCGAGGGCAAAACTTGAGGTGCAGAAATTGATAATAGAAGCGAACAAAAACGGGAGTACAGTACTTTTGTCGACGCATGATATGAACGAAGCATACCATTTATGTCATGAAATTTTGATAATCCACGAAGGTAAAGTAGTAATAACTGGGGTTCCGAAGCAGCTTGTAGAGAATTTGAAGAAAAAATACCCAGATGCCTCACTGGAAACAGTTTTTCTGGAGTACACAGGTAAATCATATGAAGAATTAGAAACAGAGGCGGTCTGATATGCAAGGTATTATACGCGAAATCAGGGGTGCCTGGGCATTCATTGAAAGAAATTTCAATCTTGTTAAAAGATATTGGAAGTGGGAAGTGGTTTTTTTGGCTTATACGATAGCTAATACTGCAACTATGGGCTTCATAGGAAAAGGTGCAGTGAGTTTTGGAGCAACAATTGATGTAAATTATTTGGTCATGTATATGCTCATAGGTTCAATTCTATGGGGTTATTTATCTGTACTCTTTGAGATCGTTGCCGAGACGGTCGCTTGGGAGAGATGGGAAGATACAATTGAATACACCTTCATGGCTCCAGTTAAAAGGACGACTCATTTGATAAGTGTTTGCTTATTCAGTGTTCTCTATGGGATTCTCAGAAGCGGTTTGATTCTCATATTTGTCTCATTTCTATTCAAACTTAGATTAGTTGGTGCCAATTTCGCAGGAGCAGGATTTGTGTTATTGGTTGCGTCATTATCTTTTATAGGTCTTGGCGTTGCGAGTGCTGTGTTACCGCTCATCTCTCCAGAAAAAGGTGTTCAGGTTGTACACATCTTTCAAGCATTACTTTTGATGTTTTCAGGCGTTTATTATGAAATTGATATTTTACCAGTGTGGATGCAAAAAATAGCCTCATTTTCTCCTGCAACATATGCACTTAGAGGGATGAGAAAAGCCATACTATACGGGAGCGGACAGTTATATGAAGAAATATTTCCATTGCTTGTACTTGGAATCATATTATTACCAATGGGTATAGTGATCTTCGGTTGGTTCGAAAAATACGCAAAACGAAAAGGATTGTTGAAACGTAGCGGGTGATTTGCCCGCTTACGTTCCAGCAAGGCTTCCAGCTAACAATCCTCTCATGAAAAATCTGCCAAGAAAGATATAAACAAGTAATGTTGGCAAAGCAGTGATTAGAGCACCAGCCATTTGTATATTCCATTCGACAAAATAACTTCCAGCGAGATTGTTCAGTGCAACAGTTATTGGTTGAACAGATGGATTTGGTGCAACAATAAGACCAAAGAGAAAATCATTCCAAATAGATGTGAATTGCCATATCATGACTACTGCAAAAGCAGGCATGGAGACAGGCAGGATTATTTTCGTGTATATCTTTGTAAAATTTGCTCCATCTATCTTTGATGCTTCAACGATATCTGTAGGTATTGTTGAATAATAATTTCTAAATATCAAAGTGGTTATGGGTATACCATAAACACAATGTACAAATATCAATCCGGGAATAGAACCATAAAGTTTTATTTTTTGAAGAAGTTGTACAAGTGGTATCAAGATACTCTGGTATGGTATGAACATACCAAATAGAAGTATTGCAAATACTGCATTTGCTCCTTTAAACTTCCATTTTGTCAGGACATAACCATTCATCGACCCAAGCATTGCAGAAATCAAAGTGGCTGGTATTACTAAATAAACACTATTCATGAAATTCTGTGAGAGACCTCTCAAACCGCGTGATGGATCACCTTTCCAAGCACGTACAAAGCTTTCGAATGTAATAGATTTTGGCAAATTCCACATCTCTCTCAAACTGACTTGTTGAAAACTTTTCAAACCAGTGACAAAAAGAACATATATCGGCATCAGATAGAATATTGCAAAAATAACAAGTACAGCATAGAGAACAATTCTTCTGGGTTTCATCGTCTTACCTCCGTTCTGATACTGTGGATCAAATACGGTACGATCAAAACGGCTACAAACAAAAGCAACATTATTGCGACAGCAGCGCCTTGAGAAAAGTAGTTACCCCTGAAAGTTGTGTCGTACATGAATAACGCTGGTACATCACATGAAAAACCTATACCGCTACCGGTCATTGCAAAAACCAGATCAAAAATCTTCAATGAAATATGTCCAAGAATTATCACTGCCCCAAGGGTGATCGGTCTGAGTAATGGTATCACTATGTATCTATACACCTGCATCGTATTTGCGCCATCAAGTTGAGCTGCTTCGTAGAGTTCAGTCGGTATTCCCCTTATACCAGCTAAATACATCGCCATCACATAACCAGACATTTGCCAAACAGCTGCTATCACAACTGCTTTAATACCTATATTTGGATCTGTATACCAACCGCTTTTCAAAAAGGACAGACCAATTTTCTCGAACAACAAGTTTATGCCAACACTTTCCCCGCCAGGTCCGGGATTTAATATCCATCGCCAGACAACACCAGTAACTACAAAAGACACAGCCATTGGAAAAAGATAAATCGTTCTAAATACACTTTCAAAGCGTACTTTTCTATCCAAGAGTATCGCCAATAAAAGTCCTATGGTTATACTTGCTATCAAAAATAATGCAGTGAAAACCACGGTATTTTGCAAAGAGATAGTGAATCTGTAATTTTGGAACAAACGTATATAGTTTCGTAAGCCAACAAAAGTGAAATCAGGAAAAATATCCTTCCAGTTCACCAATGAAACCCATGAGGTCCAACCTATAAAAAAATAAACAAATATGGCTATTAAGATAATTGATGGAAGAATGAATAAGATAGATATCAATCTGTCTTTTTTCATTCACTGCCCTCCATTTGAAGAAAGAGGGAAGGTCGACAAAACCTTCCCTCTGAAGCGTTTTACTGCGCCACACCTTGTCCTATTGCTATGTTTACTAAGGCTTTTTGTGTTACTTTCACATCGGGTCTGGCAACAAACAAAGATATCACATCTTTGAATTCGGTTACCCAACCTTCGGAAGCTGCCGCTCCGTGCATCACACTGGGAACAATCTCATGTTTCAGCCAATCGTCCATGGCAGATCTCTGGTATTCTGGGAATAGACTTTTGTCGACATCTGTTCTTGCAGGAATTGAACCTTTCTTGATGTTAAATGCTACTTGCCCTTCTTTTGAACCAAGCACTTTCAAGAAAGCGATGACAGTTTCTCTATTCTTTGCACCTTTTGGTAAGCCGAAACTATCGGATAGGGCATCAAATATTCCTGCATTTCCTGGTGCCAAGGTCCAGCCAAAATCTTTGAAATTCTTTGCATAGAAATATCCAACTGCCCAATCTCCCATGATATTCATTGCGGCTTTACCTTCAACAATAAGAGCACAAGCCTCATCCCATGTGCGTGCGGCATGATCAGGATTTACATATGTGAGCATCTTAGCAAATGTTTCAAGCGCATCTGTCACACGAGGATCAGACCACTTTGTTTTGCCATTCCACAAACCTTTGTATCCTTCTGCTCCCAATTTTCCAATGAGAACTGTCTCGAATGCATGGGCGGCTTCCCAACCGTCTTTTGTTCCAAGAGCAAACGGAATGATTCCATAAGATTTGAGAGTATCGGCTACTTTGAAGAACTCATCAAAGGTTGTTGGTGGTTTCAGACCGTATTTGTCAAAGATCGCTTTGTTGTACCACAGTACATTTGCTCTGTGGATGTTGACCGGGACTGACCAAAGTTCACCATTGTACGAAACGATGTCAAGAATTCCTTTGGGCATTGTTTTGTCCCAACCTTCTTGTTTGTACAGGAAAGTTATAGGTTCCATGAATCCTGTTTTTACCCAAGTATCGATGAGTTCGTGCCCAGCATGTACTTGGAATGTGTCGGGTGGATCTCCACCGAGCATTCTGGTTTTGAGCACTGCCTTTGCTTGAGCACCAGCGCCGCCAGCAACTGTCGCATTGATGATCTCCACACCTGGGTTGGATTTACTAAAGATGTTGAACAGTTCTTGCAACCCTTCTGCTTCCCCACCAGCGGTCCACCAGCTGAAGATTTCAATTTTTGCTGCGAATGAAACTACAGTGAGAGCCATTGCAAGAAACAAAACCAAATTACGCCACATAAAAACACCTCCCCTTGAGAAGTTGTAATACTATCCCATGAGGTTTGAATCCTCAAGGATCTTATTTATTGCTGCAACATTGCAACCGGGAAGAGATGGCGAAACATTTTTGAAAATCGTATCTCTAAATGTTATGCCACCGAGAAATCCATAGTCATCGATTTTCGTAATTTCCTTGTGGATAAATGACCCAAAGTTCTCCCATAGATTGTTTACCGAACCACCAAAAACAATTATTTGTGGGTTTATCAAATAACCTATGTTTCTCAATGTGAGAGCAAGATTGTTTAGAAAAGTACCTATTAAATGTTTAGCAACCTTGTCTCCAGAAAGCCAAGCTTTTACAAGAAGGTCAAATCTCTCCTTTAAATTACCTTTGGATATATTCATCTTAGATTTCTCAAATTTTTCAACCAGTTTCGAAATAGACAGCAAAGTCTCCACCTCAACGACATTATCCTTGATTTGCAAAATCGTGTGCCCAATTTCTCCTGCAGCAAAATTTGTACCTTTGACAATCTTTCCATTTATCAATATCGCTCCTCCAACACCTTCTCCAAGATACAAGAAGAAAGCGTTGTTGGAATCTTTGATATCACTTGAGAAAAATGACTCAGCAAGTAATGAAAGATTTGAATCATTATCAACGATGATTTCGAAATTTTTCTTGCCGAAATATTCTTTGAAATCTACATTGTGCCAATTTAAATTCGGTGCATATAGCAACTTGTTCTTTTGGCTATCAACGATACCAGGTACCGAAAAGACAATCCTGTTCTTTCTTCTTTTTCCCAATAAATGATTCAAGGTTTTCTCTGACAAAAATTCGTTGATTCGATGTTTAAATTCTTCGAAATTATCCGTTTGGAATGTCTCAAGAACTTCCCAACTTCCATCTAAGAATCCAAGTGCAACTGTTGTTTGCAAAACCTGAACATCAACTATAAGACATGTCATGAAATTTCTTGCAACTCCATAGACAGCAGCTTTTTTTGTATTGGTTTTCATAAAATATTCTTTTTGTTCTATGAAACCTTGATCAACCAGCTCTTCAATTATTCTCCACACAGCACTGTTAGCAAGTCCTATCTTTGCGACAAGTTCTGTTCTACTACTTGGACCGTGTTCAACAAGATATCTCAAGACAAGTTGCTTGTTCATCTTTTTCATGGATTTTGGATCTATCTTTTTCACCGTTTTCACTCTGTCACTCCTCTTAAATATCTTTCTTGAAAAGATTCTCACCTTTATAGTAAATCAGATTTAATAATTATATTCAATCACAGTAGAAAACGTTTGTTATCACTTATTCATAATAGTTATGAAAATAACAGTAATTGGTGCATAATATCTTACTTTTTCTCGTTTTTTCTATGTTTTTCTCTGATTATCTATCTATCCAAGTTGATACTTAGTAAGCCTACACTCAACATTGAGTGAATTTCTGATTCACAGGTTTATCACGCAAAGATTTTTGAAGATAAAGTGAGAAAAACTTTAATTGTAATAGATAATCGCCAACAACAAAAACTATCAATTATTTTTAGCTAATTTTCAATATTGCATACATAAGTAGTATATGATATTTATACTGATGAAAGCTAAAATCTTTCTCAGAAAGATATAAAGTGCTTATTCGAAACCGTAAATCAATAATCGAAAATATAATTTCACTTTGCTATCCTTTAGGGGAGGTGGTGTTATGGGAATCAGGAACAAGATCTGGATTTTGATCGCACTTTCTGTCCTTCTAAGTATTACTGCTTTCAGCGTGAACAAAGTAGAGAATCCAGTTGCATCTGTCCCATCTGGGACGTATGATCTACCGCAGATGGTAACAGTTAGCTCATCTACTCCCGGTGCACAGATTTACTACACCATCGATGGTACAGATCCTCTTTCTTCACAAACAAGGCGGGTTGTTCGTTGGTTCATCAGTGTTAACACTAGCATGACTCTGAAGTTAGTAGCGGTTAAAGATGGAATGGAATCTAGCGATGTAGTAACATATCAGTACATTATAAGAGTTAGCACTCCCAAGGCTTCACCTGGTCCTGGAGATTGGAAAAAACTTCCGGAGAAAATCACGTTATCTTGCGCTACTCCTGGCGCGACGATATATTTTACAACAGACGGAAGCGAACCATCAAGACAAAGCAAAAAATATACTGAACCAATTGTATTAAAAGAAGGTCAACCGAATATCATAAAAGCCATAGCCATAAAAGATGACGGTTCACCAGATAGTTATGTTGCAACATTTGAATACAAAGAAAATCCAAACATAGTTTTGTTAACTGATGTACTTAAACCAGGTGTAGATAGCAATTATGTGATTGAAAAAGTAATTTCAGAGATGTCAATAGACGAGAAAGTAAGGATGGTATGGGGAGCTGCAACATCACAGCTTGGTGCAGCTGGCAATACGTATGCAATACCAAGACTTGGAATAACAAGTATGGAATTAGCTGACGGTCCAGCTGGTTTACGTCTAGGAAGTCTTAGCAGCGGTGGTCGTATTGCAACTGCCTGGCCAAATCCAATGATGCTTGCGTCTACCTGGAATACAGAAATTGTCGAAAGAATAGGTGCTGCAATTGCTGAAGAATGTAAATATTATGGAGTAGATATTATGCTTGGCCCTGGAATGAACATACATAGAGATCCACTTGGTGGGCGTGTTTTCGAGTATTATTCAGAGGATCCATATGTTACTGGGAAAATGGCAGCTGCATGGATAAGAGGTTTGCAAAGAAATGACGTTGGTGCTACCATGAAACATTATGCAGCAAATAATGCTGAAAATAACAGAATGAATATCAACGAAATAATTTCTGAAAGAGCATTGAGAGAAATTTATCTGTTGGGATATGAAATAGCAATAAAAGAATCAAATCCATGGGCTGCAATGGGAGCATATAATAAAGTTAACGGCACTTATTGCACAGAAAATGAGTATCTGATCAAAATTCTTAAAGATGTATTTGGGTTTGGAGGCCTTCTCATGTCAGATTGGGGTGCATACCATAACCCAATTGCATATAAATTTGGATTTGATTTAAACACACCGGGTGGTGAAACACGTCTGCCTGGTCCAGATAGTCTTAAGCAAGCTATAAAAGATGGAACCATAAAAGAAGAAGATATTGATCGTGCAATAGCTACCATACTAAAGATAGTTATTAAAACGGATACTTTCAAAAGGCAGATTTACGATAAAAGCGAATTTGCTTCCAGGACGAAACTTGATGCTGTCATGGCTTCAATGCATTCAAAATTGTCAAAAGAAGCAGCTGCCGAGGGCATGGTTCTACTGAAAAATAATAACACATTGCCTCTGCGCAATGTTAAAACAATAGCAGTCGTGGGTAAAATTGCATATAAAACAGAGTTACCGACAACGTGGGGAAGTCCAGTGAAGGGCATGTATTTTGAAGGAGGAGGAAGCGCAGCAGTTGTTGTTGATATGAACGAAGTTGTAACTATAGTTGATGCTTTGACAGAGAGCGGATTCGTTGTTTTGCAAAAAGCACCAAACGGGGAATATCTGGGCGAAGGTATGAGTGCAGAGGATGCATTACATGTCGCGGAAAACTCTGATATTGGTTTGATTCTAATTGGCAGACCAGGTACAGAGGGAACAGACAATACGCCAGAGACAATGAGAATTAGCCAAGAAGAATTTGAAATGATCAAGAATTTGTCCGATGCTTACCACAAATTTGGCAAGAAAGTGATAGTCCTTTTGAACGTTGCATTACCTATTGAAGTTGATGATTGGGATGATTATGTAGATGCAATTCTGTACATTGGGCTCCCCGGAACATATGGTGCAAGTGCTCTTACGGATATATTAACTGGAAAAGTGAGCCCGTCTGGAAAGTTGGTTGATACATGGCCCATTAAATACGAATACGCACCTACTTTTGGCAATATGCCCCAAGCGAATACATCAGAAATGAAATACGAAGAGGATATTTATGTTGGTTATCGTTACTATGACCTTCATCCAGAGTATGTAAAATATCCATTCGGTTATGGATTGTCGTATACAAACTTCGAATACACATCATTGAAACTTGACAAACAAGTTTTCAACTTATCAAATGAAAATGAAAAGATTTTTGTCACTGTCAAAGTTAAAAACACAGGAAATTTCGCAGGTAAGGAAGTTATACAGCTCTACATCAGAGCAAACGATAGCTCAATACCAAGACCATACAAAGAACTCAAGGGATTTGCAAAAACAAAATTGTTGAACCCCGGTGAAGAAGAAGAAGTAACATTCACAATATCGAAGAGAGATTTGGCATATTTTGATGAAACTGTCCATGACTGGGTTGTAAAACAGGGCTTGTATACGATAATAGTTGGCGGAACTTCTGATAATAAAATACTTGATGAACAAGGCATCAGTGCACAGATTCTTGTCATCAGAAAAGTTCCCTGATGGATAACATCGTGTAATTTTAGGTAGTTAGCGGCACCACTGGTGCCGCTCTTATTTATGAGCCAGAAGAGTATTTTAATTTATTGAAACTTCGCAAGCTACCATTCAAGCGTATGTCAACTTATTCAAATCCAAAAACACCCTCACAAGAATTCTCAAAAAATTGTTGTTTGATGAATTTAAATGTTAATATCAATCAGGAGGGTGTTACTTGGATGGTCTGGTTGCATTTTCACCTGTTTTGATAATATTGCTTGCACTGCTTTTCACCAGAAGTTCTGTTGGTTTAGCAGGGTTGTTCGGCCTGTCAGCTGCGTTTTTCTTATCAGTTTTTTATTTTCAGACATCTATAGAAATACTTTTAAGATCTTTAATTGCGGGTTTTCTTGCATCTTTACCTGTCTCAATGATCGTTGTTGCCTCCCTTTTGCAGTTGACAATAATGGAAACAGGTGGTGCTATGAACACTGTCATTTTGTTCTCAAAGGGTTTGTGTGAAAAAGACAAGATGTTGCAAACTCTTATTCTGGTTGTCGGATTTGGTACAATCCTTTCCTCGATAGGTGCTGTACCCGTAACAGTTATCACACCAGTACTTGTTGCCATGGGTTATTCGTCAATAAAATCAATTTCTCTTGCGGCGTTGGGTTATGACTCACTTTGTACGTACACGATACTTGGTGTACCACTTGTTGTGTTTTCAGACATGATCGGTATCGATTTAATTTCTGCCGCCAAATATTTTTTGCCGTTTGTTTCAGTTGTTTCTTTCAGTATTTCTTTAGCTGTTTTGTACATGGCTGGTGGTATGAATTTTTTGAAGCGTGGCTTTTGGTTGTCTATATTAATTGGAATTATTGCTTTCCTTGGCTCGGAATTCTCCATAATATTGAGAGTACCAGTCATCACTGGACTGATCGTAGGTGTTTTGGTGGTAATCGCCATTATGTCTTTGTACAAACCGAGAAATGGTGAAAATGCCTTTCGCGTCGATAGAAAAATCAATGTCATCAAAGCGATATCACCGTGGTTGATCTTGATAGGCTTCATACTTTTTGTCAATCTCTGTACTCCTGTGAGATTTGCTTTTTATGAATTTCTTTCGATGCCAATTGACTTACTAAGGGGCAAACCTGTTTATCTGAGAGTTTTTTGGCAGGCTTATACATGGATTTTTGTCAGTAGCTTGATATCTATCTTTATATACAAACTGAATAAGCAGCAATTAAAGACGGTTTTCCATAAAACAAAAACGCGTGTGGTTAAACCATTCTGGTCTGCTACGATCTTTTTCTTAATAGCCTATATAATGCTTCATTCTGGTTATCAAAAAACATACAGTGGTTTTGAGCTTCTGAATTTTCAAAACAACATGATTCATGCAATGGCTGCTTCATCAGCAAAGCTTTTCAAAGATCTTTATCCGTTGTTCACACCGTTTCTTGGTGTACTGGGTGGTTTTGTGACTGGCACACAGACATCTGCAACTGCCATGTTTGCAAATTACACTATGGAAACATCCAGATTGCTCAATTTTTCGCCAATTTTCATGACTGCAGCAGTGGCTTTTGGAAGCGGTTTGGCATCGGCGATATCGCCTTCTAAATTGCAAAATGCAGCGGCATCGATTGATAAGATCGGCGAGGAAAGGAAAGTTTTGCCAAAAACCTTCTATGTAGTTTTATTGATGGCTCTTTTAACGGCTTTGGTCAGTTACTTTTTGAGATACCACACATTGTGAGGTGATTTAGTTATGAAACGTTTTTTCAAAATCTTTATAGTGGTGATGATCTGTATATTGGTCTTTGCTACTTTGTTCATGTTGATTTTCAACAGGGGTATGAACCAAATCAAGAAGATAGAGATCAAAGATATAGACCTATCCCAAATCAAAGACGGAGAATATCTTGGACAGTATGCAAATGGACGGTGGCAATACATGGTTAGAGTAATTGTATCTGGCGGAAAAATAAAGAGCATAGAGATTCTCAATGAAAAATCTGGATTCATAGATATGAATATGTATAAACAGGTAAATGATGAAGTAATCAGCAGAGTTTTGAAAAACCAATCCTTAAAGGTAGATGCGGTAACTGGTGCTACTGTCAATACTAAAGCTTTGCTCAAAGCTTTAGAGAATGCTTTGACAAAATAATATTCATGGAAGTGAGAATTTGAGAAAGTGGCTATCGGTAACTTTTTTTGTATTGTTCACTTTATGGATTGGATTGATATTTTATTTTTCCACAAGATTTCCAGCTGAATCAGCAAAGCAAGCGAATTTTGCATATAATTTACTGAAAAAACTGGACAAGACCTTTGATTTCTCAGACACACGTTTTTTTGTCCTGTTGCGATCGACGTTGAATAAACTCTGGTTTGGAGATCGCAGAGCAACGACTATTGAATTTATCAGAAAAAGTGCTCATTTTGGTTTATATCTCTTTCTCGGGGCACTGTGTTTTTTGTTTGGCTTGTTTTATACACAGAAAATCTTCGCGGCTATTTTGCTGGGTCTATCGCTTCCAGCATTGATCGCCTCTCTTGATGAATACAGTCAGCAATACTTTCACAGGGGTGCTTCATTAAATGATGTAATCATAGATATAAGTGGTGCAACTTTTGGAGTAATACTCACTGCACTTATCAGTTTAATTGTGATGCTCATTGTGAAAATAGTAAAAAGAATTAGTTATGGTTCGACACCGTGAAAATTATGGTGAATTCTGCGAAAATTGAATCTTGAGTTTATGAATCACGACTCGGCTCCACGTAAATGCCACAACTGCGTTAGTCAAATTGCCTATAACAATCCCCCACCACACACCACTGAGACCTATTTGAAAGACATTCACCAACAACCAGCAGAAGAAAACCTGCATTATTATCGTTCTGAAAATGGTTATCGCAAGGCTTTTTCCACCATGACCAATTCCTTGAAACATTGCAGAAGTGAACATGCCAAACGGTGTACCTGGCAAGAACAAACTTAGAATCATCAGCGCTTTTACAAGATCTGTGAAGATTATCTTTCCTCTTTCCGAATAAGTGAAAATGAATGCTATTTGTTTGGAAAACAAAAGTATTATTGCCATTATACAAATTCCTATGAAAACACCAAATCTTATTGCAAACAAATGAGCTGTTTCAAGTTTTTTCGCATCTTTTGCGCCGAATGCGGCACCCACAACGGATGTAACGGCCGTTGAAGCGCCTATCATTGGAATTGTTCCTAAATTAATCACCCGCCACGCACTTGTGAAAATGGCAACTCCAAGCTGTCCACCAGCTCTTGTTGCAAAACTATTTAACACAAAAATAGCTACAGACATAGAAATTTGAGCGAATGATGCCGGAACACCTATCTTCAATATGTCTCTGAGCACAGAAAAATCTATTCTGAAATCAAGTAGATTAATGGAAAGATAGGTACTCTTTTTTATGAAAAACCAGTAATATATCAAAAAGCATCCAACTGCAGCAGAGATCACCGTGGCATATGCAGCTCCTTTAACACCAAATTTAAAGGTATATATAAATAAAGGATCAAGGAATATATTAAGGATCGAGCCAATAGATATCGCATACATAGCCCTTTTTGCATCGCCTTCGCCTCGAAGAATTGCGTTACCAACATTACTAAACATAAAGACTATAATAAAGTAAAGAACGTTGTTAGAATAATCTAAGGAAAGCTTTAATACCTCATCTTTTGCTCCCATTAATTTCAGAGCAGGTTTAATGGATAAGATTGAAATGACAGTTAAAATTATACTCAAAATTATAACCAAATAGATTGCCGTTTTAGCTGTCTCATCTGCGGCTCTTTTATTTCCTTGTCCGATTTTTTGTGAGATAACAGCATTCACACCTATCCCTATCCCAGCAGCAAAAGAGATTATTATCATGAAAATAGGAAAAAACATGCCTATAGCTGCCAATGCTTCTGGTCCCAGACCAGCAACCCATATTCCATCTGCAAGATTATAAAGTGTCTGAACAAACATGGCAATCATCATAGGAATGGCAAGTTTTATTATGGCCTTTTTTGGATCTCCAAGTAGCATTTCAACACCTTTTGTGGTTTTTTGCATTTGATCACCTCATAAAAAATTCGTACTAAGAATCATTTTAGCATGACTTGCAAAAATCTCTTGTACTTTTGGCTAATTTATTCATTTTCTCAATTTTTGGAAAAAAACCCCAGTAATTGTCAGCATACTGGGGGTTTTTTGAAGAGATAAAGTGTCACTCAATAAACATGATCATCTGTTTTGCATTTAGGAGCAGTGTTCTAAATTCGTCGTATGTTTCATCTGGTGCAGCCACTATGATAAGATAAAATCCCTTCACGGGTACTTCAAAGATAGTGAATTCAACCCGAACTGATATACCATCGCTCGTTGTGGTACACTCAAAGGTTTTAGAAACATATTCTCGGAAATTCCTATCATTTACAGCTACTATCTGAAAGCCTGATTGTTCAAGATTCTTGCCAATCTCTTCACTGATCATTGAAAGTTCTAAACCTTCTGCAGGTTCTGAGAGTTTCATAATATTTATGACTATGTTCAATTGTTCGTTGAAAACAGATAAACTGGCATCGCTTTCATCATAACTGGTCTCGAAACCATCCAGAACAGCATAGATGTATTCGTTATTTGGATCAACAAAATACTCTGTTGCGAAAAGTGAACCGAAAACGAAAACGACTATCCAAAGAATGGATACCTTTTTCATGAAATCATCTCCCTTGCCTTGATATCGTAATTGACCTTGGTGTTCCGCTCTCTCCAACGGTCCCATAAACTATTTCTTTAACAACAAGACCTTCTGAATCATTGTACCTGACAAACCAAGGATAGAGTGTGCCTGAGTAATAATCTCCGTTTCCGGTGATCTCCAAAATCACAGTCGCTAAAACTCCTCCCTTAGAGACCAAATGCTGGGAGAGTTCAGGATAATGTAGATACTGGTCAATGACATTGAAAGAATAGAAATGAAACCTGAGTTCAATTTGATTCTCGTGAATGTATGCATCGGTATTTATTATTCCTCCAGGTGTCTGCATGGTTCCAATGGCTGTTGTGTAATCAATATGGTTCAATGTCATGGTACCATTGAATCTACCGGCGCTGTCTTGAACTACCCATGTTCCAGTGAGATTTATCATAGTTTTTTGTGCAAATTCTTTCGCTTTCTCTACAAGGTCTGATATATACTCATTATAATTTCTAAGAATATCTTTGATGTATTTTTGTCTGTTTGCCTTCAATTCCATGATGAATTGCGCATACTTTTCTGCTTGATACCTTTCTTCCATACCTGTTCTGAGCATTTCATGAACTTGGGAATCTGATAAATTTTTGTACTGTTCAGATGAGCGGATTATGTAAAAACCTTTTGTGCTTGCACTCATATCATAGGCAGTGATCATGTCATCTCCTCTATCACGGTTTGTCTTATAATTTTGGTACTGAGATTCCTTCAAAGCTCTTTCAAGAATATCTATTCTTGCCGCAGAAAAAACTTCTTTTGCATCGTTGATAAAGCTGACCCACTTCGGAGTTACCAAATCCACGAGCCAGTTCAATGGGTTTAACTTGTCTTTGATCAATTTCTTGAACGCTCTGAATTCGTTCACGTTGTTAAAATCATTAGGTACAGGAGTGTTACACAACTTTTCAAATCCATCCACTTTGACTGTCATCTCGATCAATTTTCGAAGTGTTTTTGTATCTTTCAAGCTATCAAGTGCCATCTTATAAGCTTGGTCTGGAATATCTTTGCCAAATGTGAATTCTTTGATAACTCTAATAATCTGATCTTGACCAATCGTAGCAGCCAGAATTTGATCTGCACTAAAAATCAACGTGAGGCAAATTAAAACAAAATAAGTGCCAAAGAATCTGCCATGGGTCATTTTCGTATCACTCCTTCTTAGAGGTGATTAAAATTTGGTGGGACATGTACCTATAGTATACAATAAAGTCTTCAAATTTTATTGACCAAATTATAAAAATACCTGATAAAATTTATGTGAGTGCTAAAAACCGCATCATTCCTCGGGATTATACTTCAAATTTTAATGCCTTGTTTTGTATTATCTACTTCAACTAATGATTGTTATATAGAGGAAAAACAAGAATAAATTTTTCCTACGACGCACAAACCTATATTATAACAGATTATCTGAAATCACTATGGTGGGTAATTGATTAAAGATGAGATAACAAGCATTTAATCACATCAATTCAACCTAACTCTTTTTCAATAACAATCATTAGTTAAAAAATTAATCAAAAAGGGAGGCAGAATTATGAAAACTCTTAGAGGAAAAATGTTGTTAACTATCCTTGTTCCAGTGACGGCATTACTTGCAATTGTAGCTGTGATCCTGTACTTTCAGATGAGCCAGTCTATGGAAAAAATCGTCGAAAATTCTGCAGGAAAAGTGGTTGATAAATCTGCTGAAGTGATAAGTGAATGGATTGATAGCATAGCGAAAGAAGTGAAAGTTTTTTCCGAAAGAAACGTGATAATAAATGCGCTCAAAACTGGCGAGTGGAAAGATTTGATGGAAAAAGATCTCGCGCCAAAATTGAAAGAAAGGCCTTATTTAGAGATGTTTTTTATTGCTTATCCAGATGGCAATGCCCCAAATACGTTAGGTAGTGTTGCAAATGTGGCAGACAGAGATTACTTCATAAAAATCATGCGACAAGGAGCAAGCCTTGTTGTAAGCGACGCATTGACTTCCAAAGCAACTGGAAAGAACATTTCTACTATTGCCGTTCCAGTGAAAGATGAATCTGGAAAAACAATAGGCCTTTTTGGAGCAACGATTTTGCTTGATACAGTAAGTAAAGTACTCGAAGAGGTAAAACTGACAAAAAACGCACTCGGGTGGGTATGTGACTCCTCTGGGATGATAATCGCAGATACCTCTAAAGAATATGCCATGAAACTCAACATAAAAGAAGCTTCCAAAGTAGGTCTTTCAGATCTTGAAAAAGCCGCTTCAAAGATCCTTGCTGGAGAGAGTGGCTATTTCAGATTGAAAATGCCGGATGGTTCATTTAACGTTAATTACTACGCGCCGATTGAATTTGTCAAAGGTTGGGCACTTGGTGTGGCAATACCCGAAAAAGAAATCATGGCGGACGCGAACAGATTACTCATGATAGTTCTTGTTATGTTCATTGTTCTTGCTGCCATAGTATCTGTGGTCATATTCTTTGTTTCCACGTCGATATCAAAACCCATTAAAGTATTGGCGAATAAAGCAACTGAATTTGGTAAAGGGGATCTAACAGTGAAATTTGAAACAAAAGGCAAAGATGAAGTATCACAGATGGCACAAGCCTTAGAACAAATGGCAGAATCATTGAAAGAATCTATGAGAACAATCCAAGAAGGATCAAACCAGATACATGCATCTTCAGAGAATTTAGCAAGTACAGCTCAAGAAGTGAGTGCAACCAGTGAAGAGTTATCATCACAGATGGAAGAAGTAAACAAATCAGCACAGAATGCAAGTGCATCGATACAAGAAGTGACAAGTGGTATAGAAGAAGTAGCAGCCAGTGCACAGAACGTATCTAAATCAGCTCAAGGATTAACAGAAAAAGCATCAGAGGTGAACAATGCAGCCAAAGAAGGAGAGAAAGCAGTACAGAGTATAGTACAGATAATAAACCAGACCAAAGAGAAATCAACACAAACAGAGAAGGCAGTGAATGAACTGAGTGAAAGGGCAAAGAACATACAAGAGATAGTACAAACAATAAACTCAATAGCAGAACAGACAAACTTATTGGCATTGAATGCAGCGATAGAAGCAGCGAGGGCAGGAGAAGCAGGTAGGGGATTTGCAGTAGTAGCAGATGAGATAAGAAAACTTGCAGAAGAGAGTAAGAAAGCGACAGACAAGATAGGACAGATATTGAATCAGATACAACAAGGAGCACAACAAGCGAGTATAGTTACAACTGAGACGGTGAAGGTAGTAGAGAAGGCAACAGAACAATCTGAGGTAGTAAGAGAAAGGTTAATGAATATTCTAAAACAAGTAGAGACGATAAGTAGTCAGATAGAGAGTTTAGCAGCGAGTGCACAGGAACAGAGTGCAGCAGCACAAGAGATGAGTAGTGCAATGGACAGTGCAACAAAGTCAATAACATCCATAGCACAACAGATAGAAGAGATGACTCAAGCAGTAAAACAACAAGCTGATTCAAGTCAAAGTGTTTCAAGTGCTTCTGAAGAGTTGTCTTCTATCGCTGAAACTCTTGTTGAACAAGTTAGAAAGTTTAAGATTTAAGGAACAAGATGTTGTTGGACGATTTTGACTTTTTTTGTCCAAGGGCGTATAATTTTGTAAGCCCGAAAGGGGTTATTTCGTTTTTGTAGGGAGGAGTTTTACCATGAAAGGTACTGTCAAGTGGTTTGACCCCAAAAAGGGGTATGGTTTCATCACCAAGAAGGAGGGTGGAGATGTTTTTGTCCACTGGTCAGCTTTAGAAATGGACGGCTTCAAAACCCTCAAGGAAGGTCAGGAGGTTGAGTTCGAAATCCAAGATGGTCCAAAAGGTCCTCAAGCAGCCCATGTGAAAGTTGTTGGGTAGTGGCGAAAACCTGACCATAATTAAAGCCCCGCATTTGCGGGGCTTTTTATTTTTTTCATTGTACTTTAGAATTTTATGCTCACATTGGCTCCAACTGGTACAGCTGTGCAATTGCTGGTTCCGTATGTTCTCATCTCTATACCTGCACCAACTCCGATGGCAAATTCACCCACATCAAAAGTATAAAGAGCATTGATTCCGACCACATAACCTAAGCTGGTGAAACTGGTAAAACCGGGTATTGACAAACCACCGTAACCCTTGATTGTGACAGATGAGAAGTCATCGATCGGCAAATTGTACTTAGCGGCAACAAGCAAATCAAGTGCGTACTGAGTACTAACTCCAAGGAAATTTGCGACGTTTGTAGCATCACCAAGGAACCATGCTAATCCTACTCCCCCGCCAATTTCTACACCTTCGGATACTTCATATGTCACCAAGGCACCGAAAGATACATAAGCTGTTGGAGATGCTGTGGTTGGTGTTGCAAACAACACAAAATCATAAGAACCAAAGACATCGATATTAACTTGTGCCAAGGCGATAGCAGAAACCAAGACTGCAAGTAAAACCAACACTTTCTTCATTCACAATTCCTCCCTTCAGAATTGACGATTCTGCCAAAGAGTATATCACAATTTTTGTTTGTTGCTGTAATGGTTTCTCATTTTTTCATTCTCAGGCAAAGATAGAATCTCTTCGATAACTTTCACAGCTTGTTCGTAAGATTTGGTTCTGACGTCTCTCACCAAGAATTCTATCAAGGCTTCTTTGTCTCCATTTATTATAGCATGCAGTGCCCATTCCATTCTAAGCATTCTTGGCAATAAATACATCTTTATGACCTTTTCACTCAACGGTGGATCGATCTTTTCTACATGCCAACCATTTCTGTCAACTGTCGCCGGTACTTCAACTACAACTCCATCTGGTATCTGAGGTATATATCCTTGGTTTGGAACATTTATGACAAATCGCTGAATGTTGTTATTGACAATTGCATCTATAAATGGTATATGTTGTTCTCCACTGAGAGCCGTTGGTGAAGTGAAGACCTTTATTTCTTGTTTTAGTTCTTCTGGTACAGAACCTTTGGGTAAAAATTTGAGATATGATTCCAGAGAAAGGAGTTTAATGGATTTGTTTGTCGAGAGATAGTTTATCGCATCTGTTATCATTTTCAATCTCTCTTGATACCATTTCCAACCGAGTTCTGAATCTGCACCTCCCCAAGGTTCACCATACCATTTCTTTTTTATCTCAAGGTTGTAGTTATACTTCCATGATCCATTTCTTGGTGTATCACCTATAGGCATTTGACCATAGAATTTGTACATATCGATAGAAGCAGGACTTAGTTGAAGATCAAATGGCGTCTTTGGCTTCCATGTTTTTGAGTCTTCATCGATCCATTTTTCGACGAATTTGTAACCATCTTCTCCATCGTAAAAGAATCTGTTAAGCCATATAGCGTGGTTGAACCCTGCAACTTGCCAATCCACTTTCTTCATGTCTAATTCAAGAGCTTCAGCCATTTCATGAACCCCATAATGTCCGTGGCAAAATCCAACAACCTTGATCTTTGAACATCTCTTGATCAAATTTGTGCCTTCGAAAACTGGATTTGCAGTTTGCAAAAGCCAAGCATTTGGACAGAGTTCTTCCATCTTTCTTGCCACATCTACGAAGAATTTCAATTGATTGAAGTTACTGAGCGTGTAATAGTCTGAAACCATGTTGAATTCCTGAGTATCTATTCCACGATAATAGCCGTGTTTTTCTCCAATTTGTCTTGCTTTTTCAAGATAAGTATGTCCACCAACCATCGCAGTGTTTATCACAAAATCTGCGTCTCTCAGCGAATCTTCAAGTCGCGTGGTCTTTTCAAAGCGTAGATCCCCCCCGAGCTCCTTCACATACCTTGTTGCAAGATCATAAACACCATTCAATCTTGTTTCGTCGATATCCATTAACGATACTAAGCTTCCTGCCAAACCTTTTGTCTTGCACAAATCATTCACCAATCTCATAGAAAATACTGCACTGCCCGCTCCGATAATGCTGATCTTAACAGGTGCCATAACTTACCTCCTCTCGTTTATCATCGAAGTTGATGAATCTCAAAAATTCGATTAAAAAATCCTTCCATGTTTAATATTATCACTTCGTTCACTGAATCACAAATTATGATTAATAAAACACTGACATGGGTGTACAATTTATAAGTTGGGGGAGTGTCTCAGAGTGATAAGGGTGGAAAAGAAAGGAAAATCAAAAGGGATCATTCGATCCTTGCTTGTTTTTGTTGCAACTATATTTATTCTTGTCTTACTTTCGAAAGATCAAAATACTCACAAACTCGTTGTCAACCTTGTGATTTTAGATCTTATAGCACGAATCATTATAATGTGTATTCTTTTCAGCTACTCTTATGTCCTTTTGAGATTGGGAGGATTTCTCTTCGCTTATGCAAAAATATTCAGTATCGTGCCTTTTACTTTGAAATTTTCTGAAATAGAGATAATTCTTGAAATAGTTGGTATTACCATGATTGCAACAAGTTTGTTTTTGTTATCGAAAAATATTTTAGGTGATCAGTTGTTCAATTTGGCTTTTTCCGACTCATTAACTGGACTGATGAACAGGCATGCATTTTTAAACCATGTACGAAGGATTCTTAAAACCCTGGCTGAGCGAGATAAAATGGCGGCTGTTATATATATTGACTTGAACAAATTCAAATTCGTCAATGATCGCTATGGCCATCATGTTGGGGATCAGGTATTGGAAACAATAGGCAGAAGAATCAAATCAATGGTGAGAAAAGGCGATCTGGTAGCAAGACTCGGTGGTGATGAGTTTGTGTTTTTTCTATCAGACTCAGATAGAAAAATAGCTGAAGAAGTTACTAAAAGAATAGCTGAGAGGATTTCTTGCCCAATTGTAATTGATGGTGTACAATTTTGCCTTGGAATGAGTGCTGGCATATCGATTTTTCCAAAAGATGGCGAAACGATAGAGGAATTAATCAGAAACGCAGATAAAGCTATGTATAAGGCGAAAGATATGGCAATTGGTTATGTGTTTTCTTCAGAATAAAGAGTTCGAGGTGATAAAGTGTACGAAGAATACAAAAACCTAATAGTACAATTTGGTTTGAAAATCCTTAGATCCAATCATGTGAGTGGTACATCTGGTAACATAAGTTTAAGGATATCCAATGATTTATTGGCAATCACACCGAGTGGAGTCGCTTATGATGAACTTTCTACGAGGGACATACCTATCATAGACTTGCAAGGTCTTTTGATTGAAGGTGATCTAAAACCATCGATAGAATATCAATTACACACCATGATATACAAAACTTTTCAAGATGTTAACGCTGTTATTCATACACATTCAATATATTCAACAGTTCTGTCAGTGCTTCATAAACCATTACCGGCAATCTATGAAACACTTCTGACGATTGGTGATCCGATACCAGTCAGTGAATATGCAAATGCTGGATCGTTAGAATTGGCAAAAAACGTCGTTGAATGTATGAAAAAAAGCAAGGCAGTTATCATAGCGAACCATGGCCTTGTTTGTGCAGCAAAAACACTTCAAGAGGCCTTTGATATGTGTGAAACTGTTGAAAGAGGAGCCCAGGTTTATGTCACGGCATTGTCAACAGGCTTCCCGATCCAGACAATTGACGAGAAGCATGCAAAAGAAGCGGCTGAGTTCCTCAGGAAAAACTATGGTCAAAGGCGATAAATATGATTATTTTTTCTTAGCAGTTGCAAATATCAACACTCCAAATGCGATTACAAGTATTCCAAAAACAATTCTCACAAATGTCCACTGATACAGACTTATACCAAATAAGGCTACAGAAATTCCAAAAAGAATGGTTGAAGCAATCAAAATACCCTTCGAATGGTTAGCAAAATAAGTCTGAATCATACCAATTGCGGGCGCCATGACAAAAACAGGCCATAGATAAGCCATGTGTGAGAAACCCTTAATGGTACAAAAGAGTAGAAGAACTCCTATGGTGGTGAGAATCCCCCCTGGTATGAATCTACCGACATGTTTACCAAAAGCACCAACTTCAAAGCCAACTCCCAGTACAATTAGTATCACAGACCAAATGTAGTTTGCATTCAGATTGAAAATCAAAACAAGACCAATGATAATTAAAAAGATAGCGACTAATGCAGCCCCTATACTGATTTTCCCCACTTAAAAACACCTCCCTATTGACTAAGTTCTTTTTGAAGCTGAATTGCCTTGAGGTATGTTTCTTGAATAGTCTTCATCAAAGCACCTCTAATACCTTCTCTTTCCATCCTGTATATGCCTTCAATCGTGGTCCCTGCTGGTGAGGTAACCACGTGTCTGAACTCACCCGGATGATCACCTAATCTCAGCAATAATTCCGAAGAGCCTCTTAATGTCTCAAGCACCATTAAGCGAGATGTCTCATACGACAATCCTACGCGAATCCCAGCGTCTATCAATGCTTCAATTATAACAAAGATGAAAGCAGGAGCGCTACCACTGAGTGCTGTGACAGCAGCAAGGTGTTTTTCGTCTACTTCAACGATAGTCCCCAAAGCTGACAAAAGCTTACAACACCTTTTCCAATCATCTTCACCAACATGCGAGGAACGACTAACACCCACCACACCCCTGCCGATCATCGCTGGAACGTTTGGCATGATTCTTACCACCTTTTCGCAATTCGTCTTCAGAATAATCCTTTCAATCGTTACAGCAGTCATAGTGCTCACAATTAATGCGTTGAGTTTACCCAACTGTGAAAACATCTCTTCACTATCTTGAGGTTTCACGCAAAGAAAGATCACATCGCAGAATCGAGAGATTTCAGCAGGTGTTGCCAATCTATATCCCTTTTCAACGAAAGGTATTAATTTTTGCTGAGATCTGTTTGCAAGAAATATCTCGTCAGCTTTGTACAAACCTGACTCAACCAATCTCTTTGCGATGATAGAGCCAATATTTCCAACACCCACAATTCCTATCATACATGGTTCTCCTTTCCACATAACTACAAGCTACAGGGAGAATTTTTTCATAAAACGGAGTATAAGGGATATTTCGAATCTTTTCCGATGATAATAGCACATAAAATTTGTATTTTCAACTTGATCTTTTACAAGAGATAGCTTACTATTGTGAAAGAGTATTTCACTTAATGAAATACATTATCCTAAGGTTGGGAGGGATTGAGATGAAAAGAGTACTGACACTCTTGGTAGTGGTTTTATCATTGGTTTTTATCTTCGCAGAGTGGAAGCCAACTAAATCCATTACGGTAATCGTTCCATGGTCAGCAGGTGGTTCAACTGATCAGGTCACCAGAATGATCACAAGCCAGATGGAGCCATTTCTCGGTCGCAAGTTTGTGATTGTTAACACAGCTGGTGGCGGTGGCTCGATCGGCACAGTGAACACATGGAATGCAGCACACGATGGTTATACCTGGACAGCGAACGCTGTTTTAGATCTAACAAAATATGCTCTACTTGAAGAAACAATACCATTTACCCACAGAGATTGGAAATATTTCCTATGCATTTATGCACCAAATGTTGTAGTTGTAAATCCTAACACACCGTACAAAACTATTGATGAATTAATTCAAGCAATGAAAGCTAATCCAGAAATTCCCATAAGCTCTGCGGGTACCGGCAGTGGTGGACATGTAGCGGCAGAAATCTTTGCTGAATACTTCGGCTTGAAATACAAACATACCCCTTATGCTGGTGGAAATCCTGCAACCGTTGCCGTAGTATCAGGAGAAGTCGTTGGAAATATGCAATTTTCAATGGAAGTAGCAGATATGCTCAGAGCTGGTAAATTGAGAGCTCTATGTACCCTCAGTGCAGAACCTTTAACGATTTCTGGCTACGGCACGATTCCATCTATTCGCCAATGGTATCCAGATTTCCCAGATGTTGGTGCTTACTTTGGATTGGTAATTCCAAAAGATGTCCCTGCTGAAGTCTTAGAAACAGTCGGCCAAGTTTTCGAAAAAGCAGCTAATTCGCAAGCCATGAAAGATTGGGCAGAGAAGCAAGGATTGGTTTCTGTGTGTATTTATGGTGATCAAGCAAGTGAGATAGTAGAACAAGTTGCAAGACGAGTTACATGGCTTTTGTATGACAGAGGAGTTCTGAAAATATCTCCCGAGAAATACAACATCCCAAGAATTGGTAAATAATCACGATAGCGCCCACTTTAGTGGGCGCTATTTTAGGAGGCTTTGACATGAAAGATAAAATAACCGCCGTTGTTTTTATGTTGTTGGCTTTATTCTTTTTAATAGGTGCTTTCTTTATGCCCTTTACAACTGAATATGGGAAATATGGTGCCCCAGGAATAGTACCTATTGTTTTCTCGACAATCGTGATCCTACTCAACTTGGTTATGTTTTTGCGCAAAAGAGAAAAAAAAGTACCATCTCAGACCGATCAGGACAGGCAGAGAATTTCTGCTGAAAACAAAAGGCTTTTGATTTCTGTCATAATCTGTCTGGGTTATGTTTTTCTATTAGGACACCTGAATTTCATAATATTGACGAGTATCTTTGTAGCGACTCTTTCGCTCATTTTCTATAGAAAAAAACCTGTTTTGATAATAGTTGTTTCAGTACTTGTCACCTATGGCATTTACTACATATTTGAGAAACTGTTTCTCTTACCTTTACCTTAAGGGAGTGTCCGATCATGAATGTACTTTCGAGTTACTTTGGATATATTGTTGACATAATCACCGACCCTTTGCTTTTATTCAACATGGCTTGGGCGACACTACTTGGTATTCTCGTTGGTGTGTTACCTGGTCTGACTGCGACTCTCGGTGTGGCTATATTGACTACATTGACTTTTGGTTTTCCTGCAAAAACCGCCATAGCCATGCTGATAGGTGTCTACATCGGTGCAATTTATGGAGGAAGTAGGACGGCAATCGTTTTAAATATACCAGGTACTCCAGCGAATGCGGCGACTACAGTTGATGGATTTCCCATTGCCCGTTCTGGTCATGCCGGCTTCGCCTTGAATGTTGCCACTATGATGTCTGGTCTTGGATCGATCATTGGTGCTCTTTTCATAGTTACTCTGGCTCCATTGTTGGGCAAACTTGCACTTCAATTTGGTTCATGGGAGTTTGCTGTTCTTGCCATTTTTGGTACGATTATCGCAGGAAGTCTGACTGCACCAAAGGATCCATTAAAAGGTTGGATAGCTGGGTTCCTTGGATTGATGATTTCACAAATAGGGTTAGATGAAATCACTTCGTACCCGCGTTATACCTTTGGAAATATTCAACTTTATGGAGGAATTGCTTTATTACCTGTTCTTGTGGGGGTATATGGTATACCAGAAATACTCATGAGTTTGAAAAGAACAACGAAAGCAGAAGTGGCTTTGGATTTTTCAAAAGGAAAGAAAGAATTATCTTACAGGAAAACAATTGGCAAAAACTGGCTTAACATAATAAGATCTGGCGTGGTTGGCGTTTTCATTGGCGTTATACCCGGCGTAGGTGAGGATGTGGCATCATGGGTTTCTTATGATTTAGCGAAACGTTCAAGTAAAGAACCCGAAAAATTTGGTAATGGCTCTATTGAAGGTCTTTCAGCCGCGGAAACTGCAAATAATGCATGCGTTGCAGGCGCGATAATACCTGTTCTGACACTTGCAGTACCTGGCAGTGCACCTGCAGCGGTTTTACTTGCAGCTTTGTGGATTCACGGTGTAAGGGCTGGTCCACTTTTGCCAATTGAACATCCAGAAATGATCGGTAATGTCGCAGCAATGTTTACTATAGCGACGTTATTGATGGTAATCTTTGGATTAATCATAACAAGGTTATTTCTTAAAATACTTCTTGTACCAACGGAAATTCTCATGCCGATAATCTTCGTACTCTGCGTTGTGGGTACCTATGTTTTAAATGGGCGCATGTTTGATGTATGGATAATGCTATTGTTTGGCTTATTAGGATACTTTATGCGATTGAATGATTTTCCTGCAGCTCCTTTTGTGCTTGGTTTCATATTAGGACCAATGGCTGATACCAATATGAGGCGTGCCCTCATGCTCGCAAAAGGTGATCTACTTCCATTTATAACACGTCCAGTTTCTTTGGTACTTTTGATTGCCATGGTTCTTGTGATGATCTCAAAGTACATACCAAGAAAGCGAGGTGCAAAAAATGAATAAGATAAGAGTCGGAATAGTTGGCGCGGGATTTGTTTCACATATTCACATAAATGCCTATAGAGAAAATAAAGAATTCTTTGATATAGTTGGAGTCTGTGCTTCTCACATCGAAAACGCTGAAAAAGTTGCCAAGCAATATGATATTCCAAAAGTTTTTAAAGATTATCAGCAACTCATCAAAAGTGATCAAATTGATGTGATAGATGTTTGTGTTCCAACAAATGTACATGAAGAGGTCATTTTAGCTGCCATTGAAAATGGTAAAGATGTGATATGTGAAAAACCACTCACAGGTTATTTTGGCGAGGATATGCCTGATGTTGAAAAAGTTGGAGATGTTGACAAAGATCACATGTACAAGAAAGTTCTTACAAAAATACAGAAGATTGAAAACGCACTAAAATCAAGTAGATCAAAATTCATGTATGCAGAGAATTTTGTTTATTCTCCTGCTATTAGTAAAGCAAAGAGAATGCTCTCTGTTTCAAAGGCACCTATACTTGAATTGAGAGCAGAGGAGAGTCATTCAGGTTCCCATGCCACTTATTCAAGAAAATGGAAAACAGCTGGCGGGGGAAGCCTACTGAGGATGGGTTCACACCCAATTGGTGCAGTAATACATTTAAAGCATTTTGAGGGAAAGATGAAATATGGGAAAGCAGTTCATGTGAAATCTGTCTTTGCAGAGATTGGAAAATTGACAAAAATCCAGAGTGTCAAGAACTTTGAAAAGGTATACATGGTCACTGATTGGTTTGATGTTGAAGATTGGTCATGTGCGATCTTGACTTTCGAAGACGAATCAAAAGCTATCGTGATTTCAAATGATATAAGCCTTGGTGGAGTGAAGAATTTTGTGCAAATCAATACTGCAAATGGAATGATCTATTGTAATATCACACCCAACAACATGATGGTTGCCTATACACCTTCTTCAGAAACATGGGGGAATGAATACATTGCAGAAAAAATCGAGACAAAGGCTGGTTGGACCTTCCCATCTCCTGAGGAAGACTGGGTAAGAGGTTATCCCCAGGAAATGAGAGATTTCGCTATGGCAATTTTGGGTGATAAAGAACCTGAATCGGATTTTGAACTTGCAAAAGAAACAACTAAGGTCATATACGCAGCATATCTCTCGGCGGAAAAAGGATTGAGAATAGACCTATGAAAATGGAGGTTTTACAAAATGGATCTGTCTTGTGAATATGTTGGGCTGAAGCTGAAAAATCCAATCATTGTTGCATCATCGGGTCTTGCAGAGAATTTAAAAAACATGAAAAAGGCGGAAGAACATGGTGCAGCATGTGTAGTAGTCAAATCTTTTTTTGAGGAAAAGGTTTGTCGAATCTCCCCAACGCCAAGATTTGAGATTATAGAAAGAAAGATGGGAAAACTCAGATCACATACGTTTTATTCTTTTGAACAAGCAAGTCCATATGAAGCAGATGAATATTTCGAAGAAGTTAGAAAAGCAATCAATACACTTTCTATTCCAGTTATACCGAGTATAAATTGCATCACGGATGAAGGATGGAAAAAATATTCCAAGATGGCAGAACAAATCGGTGCCCCGGCACTTGAATTGAATGTTTCATGCCCACATGGATCGATTTCTTTTAGAGGTGGAGATGTTGAGGAAAAAATTTTAAATGTCGCAAAGATCGTTCGAGATAGCGTGAAAATTCCTCTGATCGTCAAACTTCCGATGCAACTTTCCTCACCACTCTCTATGGCAAAAATGCTCGAAAGGATTGGTATAAACGGTGTTGTCATGTTCAATCGACTGACAGGCCTTGATATAGATCTTGAGAAAGAACGGCCGATCATGCATGGTGGTTACGCGGGACATGGTGGGCCATGGGCTTTCAATTATGTTTTGAGATGGATTGCTAATAGTAGCCCACATTTGTCTTTATCAATAGCCGCATCTGGTGGTGTGGGAAGTGGCGAGGACATTATCAAATACATCTACGCTGGTGCAGATGTAGTCGAAGTGTGTAGTTTGATATACCTCTTGGGTTATGATACCATAGATCTTCTACTCGAGCAGATAAGGCAATTCATGGAAAGAAAATCTTACAATGATTTTTCACAGTTCAGAGGCAAGGTAAGTGGCAAGGCGATCTTGGGCAATGAGGAAATCGACAGAAGGCACCTTTTCAAGGCTGTGATCGACTCACAATTGTGTACCTCTTGTGGAATTTGCCAAAAGGTTTGTATCTACGATGCACCGATAAAGGGTGAAAAGGCATATTTCATAACAGATCTGTGTGATGGTTGCGGACTTTGCGTGAAACTCTGTCCAACGAGGGCTATCACCATGGTACATTGGGAGGAGAAAAGATGAAAAGAATTGTTGCAGATGTGGTTGTCGTCGGTGGCGGCGGAGCTGGTATGAGAGCAGCCTTAGCTGCCAAAGAAACCGCGCCTGAATTAGATGTTCTATTGATCAGTAAAAAACCTTTAGGAAAAGGCGGAACAACTGCACTTGCTTGTTCTGATAGAATGGCTTTTCACGCAACACTGCCTTACACTTTGCCAGTTCATGATAACTTCAAAGAGCACGCTATGGATATATACAAGATCGGTGGTGAGGTTTCCGATTATGATTTGGCTGAAATCCTTGCAAAGGAAAGTGCTCATGCACTTGAATATCTGTTGCGTATAGGTGTACCTTTTGCAAAGACACCTGATGGCAAGATCGATCAATTTCTCACCGACGGATCTATATACCCGCGTGCGTGCTATGTGGGACCAGAGACGGCTGTAGAAATTGCAAAAGCCTTGCAAAGAGAGGTCAATCGATCGAATTTAAGAGTTATTGAAAATTTGATGGTCTATGACTTTGTTGTCAAAGATAATCGCGTGGTTGCAGCAAGGGCTATCAACTTACTAACAGATGAGCTTGTTCTTATTCAAGGGAAAACCTTTGTCTTGGCAACAGGTGGTGCGGGAGCACTTTATTTGCAGAATGTTTTTCCAAATGAAATGACAGGAGACGGATATGCTGCTGCACTCAAGGCAGGGGCCGAGCTTGTCAATATGGAATTCATGCAGATCGGTATCTGTCATCCACATCTGCTCTTTGCGAGCTCGGGAAGCATGTTCAGGGCATTGCCGAGAATTGTCGACGAAACCCAAAGGGAGTTTCTACAAGATTATCTCAACGAATCAGATAGAGCAGAACTCGTCGTTCTTGAATTCAAAAAAGGTGCTCACTGGCCAGTCTCGTATGAATCGCCAACAAAGGTGATAGACCTTGCGGTCTATGCGCATACTTTGAAAGGACACAAGGTGTATCTGGACTTCACGAAAAATCCCACTTACTTTTCAGCAGAAAAGATACCACAGGAGATACTCAAATGGAGCGAAAAGGTCTCGAGTGAGTTGTTTGTGAATACTACTCCATACGAAAGGTTGGCAAAGATCAATCCAGCAGTTGTTGAATGGCTGAAAAAAAGACATATAGATCTTTCGAAAGAACCCATTCAGGTGCAAAATGCCTTACAGCACTTTCAAGGTGGTATTAAAATAGACAAAGACGCGAGAACATCGGTGAAGGGCTTGTATGCAGCTGGAGAATGTGCAGGAGGTCAACATGGTGCAAACAGGCCGGGTGGAAACTCTTTACTTGATACACAAGTTTTTGGAAAAATCTCTGGACAAAATGCAGCACTCGAGGCAAGACAAGTTCCTTTAACCCAAATTGATGTAGATACAGATGAGAGTCAGTTCTCACAAGGTGCAATACCTTCTTTGAAGGCACGGAAAATGATCATTGATGCTATTTCGCAATCTGCGTTCTTAATCAGACAGGAACAGCAAATTACAAAGGCTCTAAGCATCGTTGAGTCCATTGAAAAACAGGGTATCTGCAAAGATGAAAACGGCTTAGCTCATTTACTTGAGACAAAGAACATGCTTATCGTTGCAAAGGTGATTCTCACATCAATTTTATTAAGGGATGAAAGCAGAGGACCTCATTTGCGATTTTCTCATTTTGATCCACCAGTTATCAATTTTCTGCCAAGAAGAGATAATTGGAACAAGTATGTCGTTTTTTGGCTTGACGAAGATCAGAGACTCCGTTATGAGATAAGAATTCCTGTCAGACCAAGAGGTGATTGAATGAAATCAAAAGCGATGGTACTTGAACAATTCAACAAACCACTTGTTTTGAAAGAGTTTGAGTTGTCAAGATTGCCTGAAGGTGCTGTACTTGTGAAGCTGTTGGCAAGTGGTGTTTGTGGCAGTGATCTTCACATGGCAAAAGGTGAAGACCCACGAACTCCGCTACCGATAATCCTTGGACATGAAGGTGTCGGAGAGATTGTACAGATGGATGGCGAGAAAAAGGATCTCAATGGTGAAAAACTCAATCCCGGCGATAGAGTAATTTGGAATCGAGGGATAGTCTGTAACGAATGCTTTTGGTGCAAGGTGGCAAAACAACCATACCTTTGTCCGAACAGGAAGATCTACGGCATAAATCTTTCATGCAAAGAATATCCACATCTGTTTGGTGCATACAGTGAATACATGGTTCTGCTCAAAGAAACAGAGTTTGTTAAAATTCCCAAATCGATCGATCCAGCCAATCTGGTGATGGCTGGTTGTTCTGGTGCAACTTCAATGCATGGCTTTGATGTGCTCACAGAACCATTATTAGGTAAAACTGTAGTCGTACAAGGCGCTGGACCTTTAGGTGTCTTCTGTGTTGTCGCTGCCAAATCGTTGGGTGCTTCTACAGTGGTGATGATAAGCGGAACCAAACAAAGACTCGATCTGGCAATGGAGGCAGGGGCAGATTTGGTTCTAAACCGTCACGAAAGCTCCTTAGAGGAAAGAATTGCAATTGTGCAGAATCTCACACATAAACATGGAGCAGATGTGGTAATAGAAGCAAGTGGCAGTAGCAATGCATTGATTGAAGGTTTCAAATTACTCAGACGTGGAGGTACATATCTTGTGACTGGTGTCGCTGTACCCCAGCAAGCTATACCAGTCGATGTATACCACGATTTGGTTCTAAAAAACATCGATCTGAAAGGTATATGGGTCAGCGATGCAAGACATTTGGTTCAGGCAGTTGAGTTGGTAATTCGACACGAGAAGATTTTTGAAAAACTCATCACACACAGATTACCTTTAGAACAGGCAAATGAAGCCCTTAGACTGATCGAAGAAAGGCAGGCGTTGAAGGTTGTCCTTACATATTAAGGAGCTAAATGAAGAGAAGAAATTTCTGGGAAGTCCCAAGAAATTACTCGAAATCATGGAATATGTTGTTCGAAATCCTACGAGTGTGAGTACGACAGATGTGGCAAAGAATTTTTCGATGAGTATTTCCAACGCCTTTAAGTATCTGAAATTATTAGAAGAATATGGTTTTGTCGTTAAGAATCAGGAAAAAAAGTATGTTCCAGGCTTCAAGTTTGTCGATTTTGGAAGCATAGTATTGCGCAGAGTAACATTAAGAGATATAGCAAGACCTTATCTCTTTGACCTGGTGGCAAAGACTCATCAAACTGTTAACTTGGTTGTGCGTGATGGTGATATGGCAGTCTATGTTGAAAAGATCGAAAGCGCTGATAGTATGCCTCTGATGTCTCGCATTGGCATGCAGATGCCACTTTACAGTACAAGCTTTGGCAAAGCCATATTGGCTTACTTGACAGAAGAAGAACTACAACAATACCTTGCACGAGTCGAACTTGTGAAAAGAACTAATAAAACCATTGTCGATCGACAAAGGTTAATCGAACATCTGAAAAAGGTAAGACAACAGGGCTATGCCATCGATAATGAGGAAAATGAGTATGGAGTTAGGTGTATAGGTTGTGTTATTCTGAATCACGAAGGTAAGCCAGTTGGTGCGGTGAGTATAACAGGTTCGAAAACCAAACTCACTATGAATTTGATCAAGAAATATGCGCTGTTGGTGATGGCTTGTGCCAACGAAATCTCAAATAAGCTTGGTTATGATCTTCAAAAAACTCTAAAAGATTCTGTTTGACTTTCTTTTATCACAATCGGAATGTGTTTTCTGGCTGATTTTTGTAACATAAAGCTGCGTTTTTCTTGGACCTTCAGTGTTAAGATACTTTGTCTCTCTTCCGCGGTGATGCAAATGGGGATTTTTTCAGAGAAAGAAAGACAAGTAATAGAGAAAATCCCAACAATACCAGTACTGGACCTGGTGGGAGATCAAAATAATAGGCGATTAGAAAACCAATGAAAGATGCTACTAAATTGAAAGAAATAGCTTTTATGATCGCCTGTTTCAAAGACAGAGCAAATGCCTTTGCGAACACTCCAGGCAAGACCAAGAATGCTCCCATAACTATGACGCCGGCTATTTTCAAAGCAGATACCACGACAAAAGATGTCAAAAAGAGTACCAACAGTTTAATTGCACTGGTATTCACGCCATAGAATTTTGCCATGGTTTCATCGAAGATCCAATAGGATATTTCGTAGATCTTTGTAAAGATTGCAACGATTGTTATCGCAGCGACTATGGACAGAAAATAGATATCTTCTTTTGTAACCATGAGTATATTTCCAAAAAGATAAGAGGTCACATCTGTTGTATAGCGAGGTGACTTGGAAAAAATGATGACACCAATGGACATAAAGACAGGTAGCAAGATCCCAATTGCCGTACTCTCACGAAAGATTTGAGTACTGTTCAATTTGTAAGTGAGATAAGCAAAAGCAACGGTTGCAAGCATTGCACCTAAGAAGATGTTGAATCTTGCAATCACAGCCAGCGCAACACCGGCAAATATGGCATGGGCTAAGCCATCCCCTATGAACTCCATGCCTCTGTAGACGATAATCGGTGATGCAGTACCAGTTGATATGGCAACGATCAGTGTGGCTATGAACGCATATCTCAAAAATTCAAAATTGACGATGTCACTGAGTATACTCATTTCTTTCACGTCCTTTGTGTTCAACTTCGTAGTGCTGGTGTCCTCTGATCCAGATATCGAACTGACCAAACATCCTTTTGACATCTTCCAAATTCACACTCTGTGTTGAGCCATGACAGTGAAGTGTTTTGTTCAAACACATTATGTTTTCACATTTTTCGAATATCAAACCTATATCATGACTAACCATGAGGATCGTTATCTTTTTTCTCTGATTGAAATCGTTGAGCAAGTTATAGAATCTTGCCTTGCCCATTTCGTCTACTCCAGATTCTGGTTCATCCAGTATGAGTATCTCTGGATTCAAAATTAATGCACGGGCAAGTGAAACACGTTGAAATTCTCCACCAGATAGAGTACCAATCAGCTTTTGACCAAAACCACTTAGTCCGACTTCTTCTAAAACTTCTTCAACCTTTTCCTTCCAATCGGGTTGCTTTCTGATTGGAAGTCTCACAAAATCACAAACTCTCATGGGAAAATCGCGGTTGAAAGAAGAGAGTTGTGGTACATAACCTATTTTGCCGTTGATTATCACAGTACCTGTATGATCAATAAATCCCAAAATAGCTTTTACTAAAGTCGATTTGCCAGCACCATTTGGACCAATGATTCCAGTGAAGGAACCTACCTTTATCTCGAATGAGATATTTTTCAATATTTCTACATCGTTGAATTTGACAGATAAACCTTTTACAGCTATTGCGATGTTATTTTCCATCGATCTCCCCCTTAATGGTTTTATATGCGTTTTCGAACAGATCAACTATACTCTTTGCATTCAGTCCTAATGGATCAAGAATTCGATATTCTACCTTGAGCTCTTTTGATATAGTATCTATTGCTGATGGATTAAATTGCGGGCCAACAAAGATGCCTAACAATTTGGAATTTCTGGCTTGTTCTAATATTTCTTTTATGTGCGAAATTGTCGGCTGTTTTCCATGACCTTCTTCGACAGACAATATCTTTATACCGTATTTTCTGAACAGATAAAGATAAGATGGATGATCAAGAATCACGACGGAATTTGTGTACTTTGAGAAAAGTTCGTCAAAACGAATTGAAAGAGTTTTCAGAGACTCTATAAGAACACTCGCACGCGATCTGTAAACTGCGGCATTTGCTGGATCTTTCCTTACAAGTTCATCTGCTATGGAAGGTATTATATAATCACTCAAAAAATCTAGTGAAAGCCAAATGTGTGGATTGAATTCTTCGTGATTTTCGTTATCTTTTTCTCTGTGGATCTCGTCTGAAGCAATTAGATCCTGCGGTATATACTTTGTAAGATACAGAACATTTTTGTAATTCTTCAAATATGCATCGTCCAGCCCCAAACCGTTTGCGATTATTAAATCAGCTTTTGCAAGTTTCTTCATATCACTCACCGTAGGGCTGAAAGAATGTGGATCGCTACCAGGTTTGATCAGTAAAGTCAGATTGATTTTGTCGTTCGCAATTTCTTTGAGTATCAAATAGTAAGGATTTATAGTGGCAATCACCTCCAAAGAAGATGCGAAGATCGCCACTGTGCCAAGTAGGAGGATTAAAACCACAGCTTTCATCTTTTATCAACCTCCTGTTGTTGCAAACATTTTGGGCATAGACCTTTGAACAGAATGAAGTGTTCCTGTATTTGAATTTTCATTTTCCTCTGAAGATGTTTTTCGTATTCTTCTATGAAACAATCGTAAATTGGGAAGAAATGGTTGCACTTTGAACATATGAAAAAATGCTTGTGTTCAGATGAAGAATAATAATAGCTGCATTGATGAAGCGAGAATGACTTTATCTGACCTGTTCTTAACAAGTAATCAAGAGCTCTGTAAACCGTTGGGAGACTGGTTTTAGATAACTTTTCTATGTCGTAGGCACTCAATGGCACTGAGGAGGTTTCGATGATCTGAAATATGTTATCTCTATTTCTGGTCGTTCTCATGATCTTACCACCTTCTTTATGATAATGATAATCATTATCATTTTTATGATAACACATTTTTGCTATCCAATCAGAAGTGTTACAATTGTAGAAATACAACCAAGATATGAAAGAGTCAAATTATTTTGGTTGGAAATAAGACAAGGAAGAAAAGTCCAAAGATTTTTTCTATTAATTGAACATCTCAACTTTTCAGGGAGGGATTGTGTTGAAGTGGGAACTTGGAACTTTTGCAAAATTTGTTATCCCCGTGGAAGTCAAGATCAATGCAACTGGTGAGTGGATAGCGTATACAATCAAGAGAATTGTGACAGAACAGAACAAAACAATTAGGCAGATCGTTGTTGAAAACCTTCAAACAAGGAGCAAATTTTTTCTTCCAGAAAACACCACGAAGCCCAGGTTTTCTTTCGATGGTAGGCAGATGGTTTTCTTGAAGAAGCAGGATGACATGGTGAGTATATGCCTTCTTGAACTGGATCATTTTTCGACAAAAGAAATACTGAGCTGTGAAGGTGTTTCTTTCTTAACTTGGTCGCAGGATTCAAGGAAGATAATCGTTGTACAACCCAAAAAACGTAAGGACGAAGAACTCTTCTTTGAAGATACACTACCAATCTGGTTCGATGGTAAAGGTTTCTTGGACAATACAAAAGAGCTGATACAGATCATCGATGTCGAAAGTAATCAAGTAATCGATCAATTTGAAGAAAGAAATCTTGCCAGTGTACTTTTCTTTGAAGATTCTGTTCTGTATGCTGTAGCAGATTCGAAAGAACCATTCACCAAATTCGATGTGTTCCTTTACAAGAACGGTGAAAAGAAGACTTTGTTAGAGAAGAAGGGGCTTATACCAACCTCGGCAAAGAATGGAAAGATCGTTTTTCTTGGTAGAGAGAACAAAACCCATTTTCAACATGACTACGTTTATCTGTACGACGGTCGATTGCACCCAATTACAGAAAAATATGGTTTGAACAACTCTGGACATGTTGGAACTGAGATATGGGCAGCTGAAGGCGAAGCCAACCCTGTGATCACAGAAGACGGTATTTACTTCAAGAGTGGTTTTCACGGAACGATTTTGCTACAGAAGGCAGATTTCTCAGGACAAATCAGTACTGTGTTTTCAAAAAACGGTGTCGTGACGACTTTTGATGTCAATACCAAAGGCGATCTTGCCTTTGTCTATCTGGACTCACTCACACCTGCTGAAGTGTACGTGCTGAAATCTGGGCAACTACAAAAAGTCACATCTTTGAACGACGCTGTGATCTCACAGTTGAAGGTCAGACCTTTAGAACATTTCATCTATGAGAGCTTTGACAAAACATCTATCGACGGTTGGTACTTAAGACCCGACAAGGTACCTGCACCAATGGTGGTCTTTGTCCATGGAGGTCCAAAAGGCGCTTACGGTGAGTGTTTGTATTTTCTTGGTCAGTTATTGACTCAAGAGGGTTTCTACGTTCTTTACACCAATCCTCGTGGAAGCGACAATTACAGCGATGACTTTGCAGCTACCGTCAGAGGCAAGGTCGGTGTAGAAGATTTCAAAGACATAATAGCGGGTGCGGGTGTTGAGTGGTTGATGAAGAAAGAACTAATTACCGATGTAGGTATCACTGGAATAAGTTATGGCGGGTTCATGACAAACTGGGCGATTACCCAAACAGATTTCTTCAAAGCTGCAGTGAGCGAGAACGGTATAAGTTATTGGTTCACAAGTTATGCTTTTTCAGACATTGGATTCTGGTTCGATAAAGCGCTGATTGGCGAAGATCCTCTGATCAGTGAGAACTATCGAAAACTCAGTCCTATCTTTCATGCTAAGAATGTCAAAACACCTCTTTTGCTCATACACAGCTTGGAAGATTACAGATGTCCACTGGATCAATCGTTCATGTACTATACTGTCTTGAAAGACCTTGGTAAAGAGGTTTATATAGCCATTTTCAAGAAAGGTGCTCACAGTCACAGTGTGCAAGGTAGCTATAAACACAGGTTGAAGAGATACAAGTTGATAATAGAATTTTTCAAGCAAAAACTCCTGCAGAAATCTTCGGTCTTTGATTCAACCGAGATTTTCAAATAAAAGGTGGGGATCTCTCCACCTTATTATGTTCAAAAGCATTTCAGATTAATATGAATTTGAGAGATGCCGATGTAAAAAGACCACGCAGTTGTAAAAACTGCGTGGGATATAGCAAACTTGGCTATAGGGGTTAAAATCTAATGTTGAATCCGGCTATGAGATATATCTTTCCATTCAATGAATATTCACCCCCAATTATTACGAAAACCCCATTGGTTATTTTTATCCTTCCGTCAAGCCAGATATTGATATCTGAACTGTTATAGGCACCGAGTGTAATGGAAAAACTCTCAAAGTCAATTTGAGCGCCAACTTTCCACAGAGGTTCAACGAACTTCAGATCTGTCAAAGACAATTTGAATGGATAGAATTCTGCGAACAATGTAAGCACATTGGAAATTTGTGAATAGTCAGATATGCCAAGTGCGATGTAAAAACCATTATCGTAGACAAATCTCACCCCGGCTCTCAAACCTTCTTTACCCACAGCGCTCTCGATTCCTACCATCATACTGAAAGGTACAATGATAAACCTTGACTGAAGCACTAATGAATCAATAATCCAAATTGAAGTACCTACTTCACCACTGAATTGAGAAAAATCAGTTCGGATAAATCCATAAACTTCACTTTCGTGATCAACGCTTGAAAAACTAAAAAGATTGGCAAATTCATCCATTCCTCCAACAAACACTATATTTTCTTTTGGTGGTTCATTTAGAAAAGATGATTTCACATATACTGCAAAATACTTCATGCCATTCGGTGTCTTTACAGTTGCTAAGCAAATCGGTGAAAACTCTGAACCTATAAATAGTTCGTTATCCAGTAAGGTAGGATTGTATGGATCTGAAATCACAATTTTTGTATCTACCTTTCCTTCGGTGATATTCACTGGAGTAAGCTCTATTCTGAGCCCTGCACCAGTTGTTGTACCAGTTTTAAGAGATAATTCACTAACGCCTGCAAACAAAACCGCCGGTTTACCCAAGAGTGTGGAAACCCACGGTCGGGAATACATCTTTGTCTTTTCTTGTTTTGTTCCAACTTCGAAGGTTGCAGTGACAAAAGGAATTTTCACCAAAAGTTCCATGATAGATGGATCGTAAAGAATTCTGAATTCATAGGCAGATAGATCTGGTTTGTCCACATGAAGTTCTTTAAGATCGAATTTGTTTATGGTCTCGTCACTCAATTGAACTATTTCAAGTTGGTATATCACAACAGCTTGAGTAGCAAAGAGAAAAGAACAAAATAAAAGCGCAGTGAGAATCAGTTTCAATCTCTTCATCGCTAACACTTCCTCACAGCACTTCTGCGCTGAGGAAGATTACAAGTTCTCTTTTGCTTTCACTATCGGATTTCACTCCAAAAAGGTATCTCAAAATAGGTATATTTCCAAAGAATGGGAAGCCAGTATAAGAATCAGATGATTGTTCCACAGTGAGACCACTTATTACAACTGTTTGACCACTTTGAATCGAGAGAGTTGTAGAAAGTTCACTTCTCTTTGTGGAGAGAGAACTACTCACTTGCGCTGTGGTAAAATGACTCACACTCGGTGCAACTGCTATCTCAAGTTCATTATTTCCAACCACTCGTGCTGTAATGTCAAGTCCTACACCAACATCCACGGTTTGTGTAGTTGCCGTCCCTTCTTCGGGTTGTATTATGATGATCTCTCTTTGTCCTACAAAAAGTCTCGCAGGTTTATTTTCCTGAACTATGATCCAGGGATCTGCCTTTATGGTCGCTTTTCGTTGCTCTTCGAGAGCTTGTATTCTGGCAACGATTGTCCCAAAAACATCTGTCTGTACAGACAATACACCAGACACCAATCCAAGAATCGTGGTCCAATCTTCTTTGATCTGTTGATTTGCTCCAAAAGTATAACCGAATTGATCAAGCCCAAGATCAGACATTGCATCCTTTGAGACTTCCGTAACCACCACACTGATCTTTACTTGCCTTGGTGGAAGGTCTATTTTTTGTAGATCTTCTTCAAATCTCTCTATGATCTGTTCTGGTGCCGTGATGGTTATTAAGTTGTTTTGAGTGTCGATTTTCAAAAAGGGTTCATAAAACGATGGTATAAGATTTTTGATCGAATCAACCTTTAAATATTTTGGTTTTATCGCCTTGGTTTGTGCAAGGTATCTGAATGCAGGATTTTTTGGATCAGGTGCACCAACGAAATAAAATCCATCGACTTTTATAAAACTATACCCACCTGGCATCAAAATCATTTTCAGAGCTTTTTCAAGTGGAACTTCATTCAGTTCTATGGTGACAAAGCCGCTGACCGTAGTGTCTGCGATGATTGGTACACCAGTCTGTGCCGCAATATCAGCAAGTGCATCTAAAATATAAGTTTCCTGAAAGAAATTGGAGACAAGTGGTTCCTGTTCCCCGAAAGCCAAGAAAATCATAAAAATAGCGGCTATTACAAGCCATTTTCTCATTGCCCCTCTCCCCCTTCTATTTTAATTGTGCTCTTGAGTAATAATGGCTCAGATGCACCAAAATCAATTCTTGCAACTATATCATACTCACCAGGTTCAAGTTTAATTGGTATTGTAACGCTAAAAAGTCTATCGGTTTTCGGTAGAATAGGAGTTTCCTCTGTGTACGAAGCGCTGGCGATCCTTTGAGTAGTGGCTGGGAGTATGATTCCACTTTGTTCTTCTCTCGAAGGTATTCGCTTTTCTATACCAATTGTCAGTGAAGGCAAAAGATGTATGGTACCTTCGTTCTTGACGAGTAAATCAATATCTAAACCATTCTCGGTCAACTTGACAAGCTGGAAATCAGCCAAAATTTTCTTGGTAATAGTTTCATCCGATCCAACATAAACCAATAGATTCGCACCAAATTCAGTTTTTACATCTGCAGTGGCAGAGGAGAAAGCTATGTCAAAATAATAACCTCCAAGTGCTTCTTTTGGTGGATTGGCTGCGATTCTAATTCTTCTACTCTGATTCGGTTTGAGTTGAAATGAACCTGGATTGATCTCAATCCAATCTGGTGCTTTGGTTCGTTCTTCTGTGGGAACAAGTTCACCGTATACATCATATTCAAGAGGATAAATAAAAGTAGTTATATTTGCAACTTGCTGACCTCTGTTTGTGATTTCGACGGTCGTACTTCTGAAGGTTCCTGGTAATATCTTGAGCTCAATATTTCCAGGCTCTACGTAAAACATGGGAGCTTCACTTGATTTGGTTTGTGAGATCTTTGTTCCACCTTCTTCGACAGTGAATTCTGTTTCTATGATCGCAGGTCTATGACCACCATAGTAAATTACACCTTTGGCAAGATAAGTGCCAGTGGGAAATTGTTTTAGAGTTATACTTCTGATCTTTACCTTTGTTTCTGGTAAAATAATTCCTCTACCAGTACCAAGAGGCATTTTAGAAATCGTTCTTCCCTCTTTTGTCTTAATTGTAAGTTCACCCGTGACCTCGACGTGTATATTACTCTTATTCCAAACAGTTACACTGAATACATTGGCATCATCACCTATCGTTTGTTTAACCTCAGCCAGTGATGGGATCTCACCTATTTTTTGGACCTCAATATCTGTTGCATATGCTTCCATTTTTTTACGACCGGCTTCTACGGAGAGTTCAAGGAAACTCGGTATTTGAAACTGGAACTGCGCAGCAATCCCCATCGCATCTGACATCACTTCGGGTTTTTGTGAAGGAGGCACTATTCTGAAGACGACGGCAGCATACCTACCTCCGACCGTGCCTCTTGGGACACTGACATCTACTGTCACTATTTGACCGCCTGCGGGTTGAAGTGTGAAATTGGTGGGAGTGACCTTTACCCACTTTGCAGCAGAGTAAGAAGTTGTCCCTGCCTGAACGACACTGTAATTTCCATCTATATCCTGTATGACATCAGCGACTAAAACCTCTATACCAACCGCATTGAATTCATCTGCATTCTCAAGAAAGATGTTGTAACTGAACTTATCACCCTGCGAAACTGTTTTTGTCACAACCATAGGATCGAGCCTTAAATTAAAATTTCCCTGTAAAAATGCCAAGTTTGCTAATAAAATCAAAAGAGTTATTACCATCTTTTTCAAGGTACTCACCCCTTATTGTCTTTTTAAAAACAGTAGGGGGATAACCCCCTACTGCATGCTGCAAATTCAAATCACTCAGGTGCTCCACAGTCTTATTTAAATTCACCAGTTTCTGGGTTAATCCAAGGTTTAATTCTTTGGAGTGTAATAGTTACAGTACCTCTTCCAACATAGTTGCTAGCAGAGTTGCAGTTCACAACTTCAATCATGTTCCACAGTTTTCTTGAAATACCTTCGTGCAGCTCTGCACTGTCTGGTATAAAAACTCTGGATTCATTCAATAGAGTTGCCGGTACCATTTGTTCAATTTCTTCTGGCAAATTACCTAATCCATAGCCATACCATGCTGCAATCTCAGGATTTACACTTGTCAATGGTGAGGAGGCATATGTTGGATTCTCAAAACCACTGAAGCTTATAACAATCTCTCCGTTGCTTTGAATAAAGAAACTGATGCAGTCAGTTATATACTTACCAGGTTTTCTGACATACCACAGCCACTTTGTTCCATCGACCTGCCAATTGATCCATTGTGCAACTTGAACTTCTGTTTCAACATCAAATGACCAGTTTTGTTTGTTGCATGAGCCATTTGTTGCACCAGTTTTAAATGCCCTTGCTTCTGCACGCGGATCTGTCATACTCAATGCTACCCATGTCCCGTTTACTTGCTTCCATACAGTTAACTGTGATGCACCATAAATTGTGAAAGCTGAAGCTACTACAAATACAATCAACAAAATCAGTCTTTTCATGTAAAATTTCCTCCTTTCAACCCCTGTCATATAAATGTCAGAATCACTTTTTGTCAACGTATACCCTTGTGTTTTGAAGTGTAAAGGTTATCGTACCTATATTTTTGTAGATACCCGACGACTGAGTTTTCAAATCTACAAGTTGATAGAAATTCAAAGACGATGAACCAGAACCAAGTGTTACAGAGTAATTGTTCAACAAAGGCGCACTGATCCAATTGAGGTTATTAACGAGATCGTCACTAATCGCATAAGAAGTCTTTATACTTTCAAACCCTATCCCCCCTTGTGGTTGAAGATGATCAAAGTTGCTGAAACTGATAACCACAGGATGTGTGCTTGTGATTTTGATTTCGAAGGCATTTGTGACGTATTTACCGGGTTTTCTTATGTACCAGAGCATCTCCGTGTTGGAAACTTCTATACACATGCCACACGGTGGTTCTCCTCCAGCCCAGGCGGTTTGTTGCTGATTATTCTTCTTCACTGAGAGGTGAAGGAGAATGTAAACTTCGCATCCCGGAGCGCATTTAACATCTTTTGTGTCGCGATATCCGACTTTGTACTCATATGTCGTCACCATGGGATCATGTGTTGTTTTATAAGCGAATTGACCGGGATTTTGATTGCCAGATGGCTTTTGGTAACTTATTTTCAAATGAGATTCGCTTGCAAGCCATCCGTAAAGCAGTTCAAATTTGACATAAATATAATCATCATCGTTCCATACGGTCGCTATACCTATGTTTTGATTTTGACCAGCTATGATCCCATAATAGCTATTTTGCGTATTGTTCTTGATTGTGTATTCTATGTAGTAGTACCACTGACCTTTCAATACGGAAGATTCCGACATTTGTTTTAAGGTATCAGTGGCTGGTTCCACGATAATGACCCCATTTATCCCTATCGATGTAGAAGTATTGGACGAGCCATTCTGTATACCGGGCAGGATAACCACCTCAGATACGTCTTTATTCACTCTTTGCCAAAGACCTGTAACTGGATCGTATTTATAAACTTTTGGAATATAGGAAAGTCCAATGGTGGTTATGAGAGTTAGGAGTAACATTACTAATATTTCCACAGTGAATTTACTTAGAAATTTATCCACCCCCACAACCTCCTGAGTACAAATCTATCAAGAGCGTTGAAAAAATATTGATAAACCCCTGATAATATGCTAAAAATATGCTAAAAATATGCTGAAAGAACGAAAAGGGGTGAGCAAAACTCACCCCGAAAGGAGGGAATTATACGTAGGCAGTCAGGTCGAATAATCCATGACCACTGAGGTTAAAAACTATAACCTTTTGTGATTTTTCTTGTTTTGCTCTTTGTGCTTCTCTGATCGCACCGGCTATTGCATAAGAACTTTCTGGCGCGGGAACAATACCCTCTAATTTTGCAAAAAGTTTTGCCGCTTTGAAAACTTCTTCTTGATCTAATGCAATCGCTTCAACAAGATTTTCTTTCACCAATCTGGAGACTATCGGTGCTGCTCCATGGTATCGAAGACCACCTGCGTGAATTTTTGGTGGAATGAAATCTTTTCCAAGTGTGTACATCTTTAAGAGTGGTGTCATACCAGCAGTATCTCCATAGTCATATTCGTAACGACCTTGAGTCAAAGATGGACATGCCGTTGGTTCACATGCCAAGAGTTTGATATCTTTTCCAGAAAGTTTATCCGGCACAAATGGCAAAACTGTGCCACCAAAATTTGAACCACCACCATGGCAACCAATAACCACATCTGGTTTTTCATTCAAGATCGCCAATTGCTTTTTAATTTCCAAACCTATAACCGTTTGGTGCAAAAGAACGTGGTTTAGAACACTTCCAAGCGAATATTTTGTTTTTGCATCGGATAATGCGACTTCAATAGCTTCGCTAATTGCTATACCAAGGCTCCCTGGCATATCACCGTTCTTTTCAAGCAAGGACTTACCAAAATTTGTACGATCACTCGGGCTTGGTACGACATCCCCACCAAAAAGCTTCATCAAATATTTACGCATGGGCTTTTGTTCATAACTGATCTTCACCATGAAAACATTTACTGTCAAACCAAATTTGGCACCAGAATAACACAATGCACTTCCCCATTGACCTGCTCCAGTTTCGGTGACAAGCCTTTCTGTCCCAGAGATTTTGTTGTAATAAGCCTGAGCAAGAGCTGTATTTGTTTTATGGCTACCTGTGGGACTCGCACCTTCATACTTGTAATAAATTCTCGCTGGGGTCTGTAGAAATTCTTCAAGGTAAGTCGCTCTGAACAAAGGTGTTGGTCTAAAGACGGCATATTCTTCAAGAACTGGTTCTGGAATTGGAATTTCACGTTTGTCAGTAACTTCTTGCTCGATCAATGGCATTGGAAAAATTGCAGAAAGTGCATCTGGTGACATAGGTTGTTTTGTTCTCGGATCCAAGGGAGGATCGAGTTTAAAAGGTAAATCAGCCAACACATTATACCAATGCCTTGGAATCTGGTCAACTTTCAAATCCACCCTGATTCTCATAAAATCCACCTCCTGATGGTTTCAAATAAAAAAGGGGCTCTCTTTGTTAAGAGAGCCCCAATTCGGTGTAATAAAACAAAAGTGGTACTACCCCACCGAATTGGGGCAGTACCACCACCATTGATTATTGACAACTTCATTAACTACAGAGCTAATAGAAAATCTTCTCAAAGTATTACACCTCTTTGCCTGTTATATTACACCCAAGATAAAACAAAGTCAAGTACTTTTTGAATAAGGATGAGACTGTGAATAGATGTATATTGCAAAAAGAAAGACAAAAGATCACTTAACAGGTAGGTTTTTATCTTTATCAAAATCTCATTTAAGATCATGATGAACATTTAGATTGAAAAAGCCTTTCTATAATACTTCAACCATAAACAATTAGAAATCCTTATGTTATACCAGCAAAATTCAGACCCAAGAGATTAGACCTATCCCAATATACGATGGGGGTATTTTCCCAGGATCCTGGTTGGCGCCTTCCATTATATAGTATACGATTTTTTGTTTGTAACAATTTCTTGTTTTTGCCTTTCTGATGATACTTTGGTATAGAAAACTCATTTTGTTTCACTATTCATCGCTGTAACAGAACTTTGTTGAGACTAACTTTTGAGAGTTTACTGTCAATGGCTTTTGAACAGTTATTTTGATTTTTGGAATAATTTCTTTAGATGTTTTCATCGTTTCTCATAAAGATGGCAAGCTACAAAGTGTTTTGGTGCCACCTCTTTGAGCTTTGGTTCTGCCTGAGCACATATATCCATAGCATATGGACATCTTGCTACAAATCTGCAACCTTGTGGTGGGTTTATGGGACTTGGCACATCTCCTCTTAGAACGATCTTTTGTCGTTTAACCTTTGGATCGGGCACAGGTACAGCCGAGATCAATGCTTTTGTGTACGGATGCAATGGATTGGAATAGAGTTCTTCACTTTCAGCCAATTCAACTATTTTTCCAAGATACATGACACCGATTCTGTGAGATATGTATTTGACAACATTGAGTGCATGAGATATAAACAGGTATGCTACATTGAGTTTTTGCTGCAGATTTTCGAGCAACTTCAGTATTTGACTTTGTATCGAAACATCCAATGCCGAAACTGCTTCATCACAAACTATCAGGTCGGGTTGAGTCGAGAGAGCTCTCGCAATACAGATTCTCTGCCTTTGTCCCCCAGAAAACTCATGTGGATATCTATTGATGTGCTCTGGTGATAATCCAACCATATCGAGCAATTCTTTCACTCTTTTTTCAAGACCCTTTGAATTGATGATATTATGATAAACCATTGCTTCACCTATGATATCTTTTATTGTCAGTCTTGGATTCAGTGAACTATATGGATCTTGAAAGACAATTTGCATCTTTGGACGAAGTTTTCTCAATTCTCTTTCACTCATATTTGTGATGTCTACTCCATTGAAAATGACCTTACCGCTTGTTGGTTCTATCAACCTCAAGATACATCTACCCACAGTGGTTTTACCACAACCACTTTCTCCAACAAGCCCAAAGGTTTCACCTTTTTCTATATAAAAACTAACTCCATCAACCGCCTTTACATTTGCGATAGTTTTTTGAAAAATTCCACCTTTTATTGGAAAATACTTAATAAGATCTTTTACTTCAACTATCTCAACGTTCATCCTTTCACTCCTCTAAAGTGGAACCTCTTAGAAAGCATCTGACTTTCCTGTTCGAATTAATAGTTATCAACGCTGGTGTTTTTTGAGTACAGATTTCTATAGCTTCACTACATCTTGGATGAAATCTACATCCAGAAGGGAGTTCTATTGCATTGGGTACATTACCTTCTATGGTGTGAAGTGGTTGCTTTCCTGGTTCAAGCCTCGGTATAGATTTGAGTAAGCCTACTGTATATGGGTGCAATGGATTGTCAAAGAGATCCATACAGGAAGCTTCTTCAACTATTTGACCTGCATACATCACAAGAACTCTGTCACACATCTCGGCAATTACACCAAGATCATGAGTGATCAAAAGAAGACTCATTCCGAACTTTTCTTTCAATTGAGTCATCAGATCCAATATCTGTGCTTGTACTGTTACATCAAGGGCTGTTGTGGGTTCATCTGCTATCAACAACTTTGGATTGCACGACAGAGCCATTGCAATCATAACTCTTTGGCGCATTCCACCAGACATTTGATGTGGATAATCGTCGTAGCGCTTCTCTGGGTTTGGGATACCAACTACTTTAAGCATTTCAATGGCTCTTTTCTTTGCTTCTTCTCTACTGATATTTTGATGCACGACAATTGCCTCGGCTATTTGTTTTCCGATCGTTATAACTGGATTGAGCGATGTCATTGGTTCTTGAAAGATCATCGATACCACATTACCCCTAATTTGTCTCATCTCAGACTCTGATTTTTCGAGTAAATTCTCTCCATTGAAAATGATCTTGCCAGATGTGATCTTAGCCGGTGGTATGGGCAACAATCTCATAATTGCAAGTGACGTTACGGATTTACCACAACCAGATTCACCAACCAAACCAAGAACTTCTTCTTTTTCTATCGAAAAAGTCACGTGATCAACTGCATTGACTATTCCATCACTCGTAAAAAATTTTACAGAAAGATCTTCAATCTCAAGAATCTTTTGATTCATTTACTCACCACCGCGAGAGTATTCTTCGAGCACCTATGTATTTTTGATCAAGGCTCTGTGAGTAATCAGGACTGGCTGGATCAAAACTGTTGATCGCCACGCCGTTGCTTCCTGAATGTATGTATTTCATATCACCTATGTATATGCCCACGTGCGATGGGCCTGGTTTATATGTCTGAAAGAACACCAGATCTCCTGGCTGCAAGTCATTTCTGTTTTCAACTACTTCACCTTGTTCAAATTGCATGTCTGCGTCCCTTCTCAAAAAATATCCAGCCATCTTGAAACAAAACTGGGTAAAGCCCGAACAATCAAAACCAAGAGACGTAGTACCAGCCCACAGATAGGGTAAACCAAGATGTTGTTTAGCAACACTTATAATGTAGTCAGCGTCTTTCTTAGATGAGAAAACTTCTTTGCGCGAATTGAAAACTTCAAGATCTGAAGTTTCTATATAAACCCTTTCTCTCCCAGGCAATTGCACCAGCGCCCATTGGTCATCGATTTTCAAACATGGTAGAGCCGTGCCTTGTACAATCTTCCCCTGTAACTGTGTCTTGTTCATTTCACTGTAGATGTTGGCGAATTTGCTTATCACCAGAGCAAATCTGTTAGAAAGATACTCACTTAAAGCTGCACTGTCTATAATCCACAAGTTTTGACCATCGATCCAACCAAGATATGAATCTTCCATTTGAACAAGATACCAATCGCCATTTTGCTTTAAAAGCTTTACTATTTCACCCATTCTCGCTTGTGTTACGGCATTCTTTTGCGATGTCTTTCTTGGACCATCCATCAGATTTGCCACTGGAATTTTCACCACGGCAAAGATTTTCTCGCCAAGAGAACTTTGTGGGAGAATTGTTATTCTGTCTTCTATGGGTACTTTCAGAATACCATTCAGTTCTGAAATGAGTTTATCTTTCAAATCGATATCGCTCATTTCACCAATCAAGGTTATTTTTGAATCTAAAATATCAACTCGAATAGCAAAAACTGTTTCTCGTGTGTCAATTTTTTCTACAGTTTTGAAATTTGATATTGCTTGATTTGCCCTTTCTAATAACTCCATTGTTCCATCACTCCCAAAAACGAATATTGCTGTGAATAAAAACAAGAGAATTGATTTTTTAATCATCTTCATCCACCCCAAACTTACTGTTTGAGTCTGGGATCAAGTGCATCGCGTAGACCATCGCCCAAAAGATTAAAAGCAAAGGTTGTCAGCATGAGCACAAGACCAGGCCAAACAGCGTACCATGGTTGGATTCTCAAATAAGAACTCGCAGATCTTATCATGTTACCCCAACTTGCCGTTGGTGGAAGTATCCCAAGCCCCAAAAATGAAAGACCTGCTTCTGCCAAGATAGAACCAGGGATACCTATAGAGACAGAAACTATAATCGGCCCCATGCAGTTGGGAAGGATATGCTTGGTGATAATTCTAAAATCCGATAACCCTTGAGCCTTTGCTGCTTCGACAAACTCAGTTTCTTTCAGAGCAATTACTTGACTCCTAACCAATCGAGCCTTTCCGGCCCAGCCTATTACCGATAGGGCAATAAACATGTTCACGATACCAGGTCCAAGAGCGAACATCATGCCTATGTAGAACAACAAATCTGGGAAGGCGAACAACATATCAGCAACTCTCATCATAATCATATCGATTGCCCCACCATAATAACCAGCCAAGGCACCTATGATAACACCTATGATAGTTGTAATCAATTGTGTGACAACACCTATCATTAAAGATACTCTGGCACCATACAACAATCGTGAGAGAATATCTCTTCCATATTCATCTGAGCCAAGCAAGTAAACCCCATTCTTACATATTCTCGAAGGTGAACCACTTGGTTTTAAACGGTTCTGTAGATCTATTTTGTTTGGGTCAGCAGGAGCAAGAAGTGGTGCAAAGATAGCGACAAACACAATTATTATTATAAACACAAGGCCAAAGATCGCTGGCTTGTTCCTTTTCAATCTTTTATATGCATCTTTGTATATCGAGACGGATTTCTTTTCAGCCACTCCTATTACCCCCTACTGTAGGCGAATCCTTGGATTCAAGAATGCATAGGAGATATCGACAATGAGATTGCCAAGTATATAAATAACTGCCGTGAACAACACTACTCCTTGCACAAGTGGATAATCCCTTTCCGACAAAGCCCAAACAGAAAGCCTTCCAAGACCAGGTATCGCAAAGACACTTTCGGTGAGTATGGATCCTGTCAATAAACCACTCAATTGCATACCAAGTATTGTAACAACCGGTATCATCGCGTTTTTCAGAGCATGAATGAATATCACCGCTCTTTCGCTCAACCCCTTTGCTCGAGCAGTTCTGATATAATCTTGCCGAATAACATCTAATAGGGCACTTCTTGTATAGCGTGCAATTGATGCCGCGAACCTTGTCCCAAGAACAATAGCAGGCAATATCATGTGTTTCACACTGTAATAACCAGATATGGGGAACCAACCTAATTTGAGACCAAAGATCAACTGCGCAATAACTGCTACCCAGAAAACAGGCGCACTTATGCCAGCGAGTGCAACTATCATCATAGAGTGATCGAAAAACGAATATTGCTTAACAGCCGAGATGATACCAACTGAAACTCCAAGGATAATCGCCACAAGGTATGCAGAAAGTGCAAGTTTGAGGGTGGTGGGGAATGCATCGGCGATCATTTTTGAAACAGGTAATCCCGTTTTAAAAGATTTTCCAAGATCTCCACGAGCGGCATTGAATACAAATCTCAAGTATTGGATCACTAACGGGTCATTCAATCCCAATTGCTCTCTTATCTGATTCACAGTCTGGGGATCTGCATATTTGCCTACCATTTCAAGTACAGGATCACCAGGAACGACATTCAAAAGTATAAAGGTTATCAAAGTAACTCCAATGACTACTGGAATCGAGAAAATAAGGCGCCTAACTATGTACTGAATCACCTTGTAGCCTCCTGTTATAAAAGGTGGGGGAATGTCCCCACCTATTTTTCATTGTTTATAAGCATATAAATACAGAGTTATACCAGTTGGATGAGCAATGACCCCATGTACATTTTTCTGTGTGGCGAGTAAGTACTTCAAATGGAACAGAGGTATCACAGCAATATCTTCTCTGATTATTTTGTATTCAATTTGTTTGTACATCTGTTCTCTTTTTTGAGGATCTACTTCTATGCGTGCCTTTTCTATCATCTCTTGAATTTCTTTATTGTTATAACCAGAAGACATTTGATTACCCTTTCCAAAGAAAACTCCTATGTAATTATCTGGATCTGGAATATCAGCCCACCAGTTGGCATATGTTGCCGGTATCTTTCCTTCATTCCTTGCTTGGCGATAAGCAGCTCTTTCTACAGGTATTATTTCAAGATCGATTCCAACTTCCTTTGCCATTGCTTGAATGATTATGTTGGCATCACTCAATGTATCTCCACCAGATTGCCACGCCGTTACCTTGCCTATATTTCCGAGCTGTGCAACGATTTTTTTGGCCTCTTCAGGATTGTAATCATACGCAGGTCCTTCTCCAAGTTGATACGCTCCAGGTATACCGGGTGTAACAAAACTCTTTGCAACGGTTGCGCGTGGCCCATAGAGCGATTGAGCCATTTCTTGTTTGTTAATTGCAAGTGCCATTGCTTTTCTAAGTAATGGATTTGACCACTTTGGATCGCTCAGATTCATAATAAAGTAATAAGTATTGAGGGCTTCTTTTTCGATGATGTTGTATTTTCCGGTTTTCTTTATCCTTTCATACTCGAGTACAGGTATAGTTACAACATCCAAGGTACCTGCTTCAAATTCCATCAGTGCTACCGTTGAATCTGGTATGATTCTGTAAACTACACCGTCTAAGTAAGGTAAACCTGCTTCAAAATAATATGGATTTCTTTCAAAGACAATCTCTGTATTAGGAGTGTGCGATTTCAATCTGAATGGTCCTGTTCCAACTGGTTTAAGTTTCCAACTGTCCCCTGCAGCCATTACAAGTTTTTCAGAGAATATGCTCGCCGCTGGAACGGCAAGATTCTGTAAAAATGGGGCATAAGGTTTTTCAAGTATGATTTGAAATTTGTAGTTATCGATTTTCTTAAAACCTTCAAGAGATGTCGATTCACCTTTCATAAATGCAGCAGCACCAAGTATTGGTTCAAAGAGCCATTTACTTGCGCCTCTACCTTTTGGACTGAGCATCCTCTCGATTGTGAATTTGACGTCATCGCTTGTGAGTTCGGTCTTTCCATCGTGAAATTTGATTCCTTTTTTCAATTCAAATGTGTAGACAAGACCATCTTGTGAAACCTCTGGCATCTTTACAAGCAACTCTGGTTCAAGTTCAAGTGTTTCACCCTTGTACCTGACCAACGTACTGAAGAGTAAGCGAGCCATCGCATATGTTTGCAGGTAGGTATCTTCCTGTGGATCAAAGATCATACGATCTGCCGTCCAGTAATCGTACAACACGCCACCTTTTTTCGGAGTCTGTGCGAAAACAAAAACCGTTGTTACGAGTAACGCGAAAATCAACAGAAATTTTCTCATAGACACACCCCCTTAAGTATGATTTGTTCACGTTTTTTCAACAATACCAAATAAACTTTAACATAAATTCACTTGGATAGTCAAGTGTTCATACTAAAGGCTAAAAATATATATTGTACTGACAAGAAGATAAAACTGATCTTCAAGTATCATGTTCTATGAAATCATTTTTTATCAGTAGATCAAGTACATCTGCTACTTCTTTTTCATCAATGCACAAATAATTTGAAGCGAATGTTACGCACGCATCATAGTCATTCAAATATCTTGCACCAATATTTAATATTTCTCCTAAATCAATTATGTATCTTTTGTCAGAAAGATCACCAATTTTATCCAGCCATTCATAACCAAGTGGTCCCTCTTTAGTGGGTTGTATTTTCTTTTTGGGTTCAACCAAGGAGATGTGATTCTTTCTTTCGATCATTGCTTTGATCAAACCTGCTCCGGGACGATTTTCTACATTCAATAGGAAGGCCCTTACTTTGGAATCAGACAATTCTTTTATATGTTTTGGTATATCGTGCGAGAGTTTTAAGGTGCGTAGCACAGCTTCACCGATCCATTTGAACATACCTGGATCACACTTATCTGGCGTGTCTTCGCTGGTGTGATAATATCTATCAGGCCATTGACCAATGAATGGTGATGGAGCACCAAAATTCTCGAAGACGACATGGTCTGATCCACTTTTAAATTTAATTCTGAAGAATCTCTTGTTGTAAGATTCTGAGCTAATTGGGGCGCACATCATTAAAGATTCGTATAAAAGCTCATCATAATAGCCGGGCAATAGAAAAGGAGTCTCATGAAGTAACAAAGTAGCTCCGGTTTTTAGTTGATCTTCTCCAACCATATCCAAATTTATAACGCAATCGTAGTTATTTTGAACTGCATATGGAAGGCTTCCATAGAATTCTGGTAAAAGCAACACGTCTACATCAACATCGAGTTGCAAATTATTCAATTCTTTACAAAGATGCAGCGCCAAAGCCGACCCTGATGCATTATCATTCGCTCCAGGATTCGGATGGCATAGATGTGCCACTATACCGATCTTCTTTTTGGTGTTTTTGGAAAATCTCACACGAAGGACTTGTAATGTGCCTGTTTTCAATTCGCTATCTATGAACATTCTAACTGTATATCCTTTGTTGGCAAATTCCTTGAGTAGTTTGAATTGATTAAAGGTAAGTGAAAAACCAAAGGCTCCATATTTGCTATCTTCAAAAGTATGGGGCAAAGAAAGATAATTCACAGTATTGGGCATTTTTTCAGGTATTCTACCTATCGATTCATCTTGAGATCTCATGTAATAGACAAGAAGGCACTTTGCTCCCAGTGTCTTGACATATTTTTTGAAAGCCTTTGAAGGGTTTTCACTGATGAGCACGGCTTTATTTGATAGATCTCCTTGATAGTTTTCATCGACCAATTTCAGCGATAGCCAACCATTTGTTGAATTACTCCCAAAGAGAACGCAGGTTTTACAAGCCTTGAAAGAATTTATAAAAATCCTGGGATTTTCAAGCCACAATTCAGCATCTTTTAAATCCCAAACCATCGTTGATTCAAAATTACCATACTTCACACCACCTGTGGGGTATTCAAGTACATCGATGTTTTTTCTATCAATACCCCATTGGATCAACATTTCTACTATCTTGTGCACGAGACTTTTGTATTCTTCACTCCCCCTTGCTCTGTGAAAAGATGATATGAATCTCATGGTTTCGAATACTTCATACTCTTTGATCATCTGTATACCTCCTTGAGAAGATTTTAATCCCTGTTCAGTTCTTATTTGCAAAATGGAGTTTTATTAGAGTTTTCTTAAAAAGTAGAACATATATTTTTCAAAATCAGACAATTATAGTGAAAGGAAAAATCACGGAGGTGATTCGAGTGAAGAAAGTGGCAGTATTAGTTCTGGGTTTAGTCTTGGTAGCAGCACTGAGTTTTGCAGGAGTTTTCGGCAAAGGTTATGGAAATATGAGGCAGATCAACAAGCAACTTGCCTACACTGAGCTCATCAAAGTACTCAATCTTTCGAAAGAGCAAGCAAAACAGTTGTTGGATGTAATTACAGAAACAAAACAACAACTCAGCAACCTTGAACAAGAATACAAAGCTCTACTTGAAAAATCTAAAGACATGACACTCAACGAACTTGCCGATCAAAGACGAGCACTTAATCAAAAACATGCACAGATACTTCAAGATGCAGAAGAAAAGATTGCAGATATTTTAAAGGTATCACAACTCGAAAATCTGAGAAATTATTACTTCAACAAAATGAAGGACTATGCAGGTCAATCTCAGCAGAAACAGTTACAACAAATACCTGCAAGACCTTGGAAAGATCAGATTCCAGGAAGATTTTATCAACAGATGCCTATGCAAGAGAAGATGAACAGGTTTTTTGATCGTGCACAAGGTACAGGTTTTAGACTCGGTATAATCTTGGACGATGATTTTGAAGAAACGTTAAGAGCATACCTCCAGTAACCCCCCACCCCCTCGAGTACGCCGGCTGATGCCGGCGTTTTTCGTTAATTTTTCAGTTGATAATTGTCAATCCATATCTTTTTGCCATCTCAATTGCTTTCATATATTCAGCTTGAGAAATCCTTCTTGATAACTCGGGACAATTATATGCTTTATAGGTCGGGTGATATTGATTCATCACGTTGACTGGTATTTCTGTGCTTATAGATGAGATTATCTCAAATACCTTCTCGGTTCTTGATATGTCGTTTGGTAGAACAAGATGCCTTACAAAAACACCACGCATTGTTATTGTGTTTTCTATTTTCAATCCGCCAACTTGTTTGTACATTTCCTTTAGTGCATCTGTTGCTATCTTGACATAATCGTGAACACCAGAGTATTTCAGAGCCAAGGCATCATCTCCATATTTGAAATCAGGCATATAGATATCTACTACTCCATTTAAAAGCTGCAAAGTTTCAACTGATTCATATCCACCACAGTTGTAGACAATTGGTATGTTTAACCCATCTTTGATCGCAATTGATAATGCATGAATTATCATCGCAATTTGGTGAGTTGGAGTCACCAAATTCAAATTATGACAACCAATAGTTTGAATCTTTAGCATGATATTAGCAAGTTGTTCTATTGTTATTTCTTCATCAGTATGAACTTGGCTTATTGTCCAATTCTGGCAGTAGATACACGATAAGTTACATCCATTGAAAAAGATTGTGCCAGAACCATTCTGGCCAACGAGAAAACTTTCTTCACCAAAATGAGGACCATAACTTGCAACTGAAGGCAGATTGGTAACCCTACAGGCACCAATTTGACCACTTAGTCTGTTCACGCGACATTTTCTTGGACATATATCACAACTCTTCATCTTTTTGTACAATATATCCACGCGCTTCTTAAGCTCTTCAGAACCCAATTGAAGATATGCCGGCTTCATGATTTTCATCAGATATTATTATATATTTTTTCCATAATAAAGAATTATAAAAGCAAATTCAAATTTTAACTTGACATACAAGCTGAATCACGTGAAAATAAAAAATGAGAGGACTACTTGTAATGTGAAGTTATGTAAGACAATTCCATTGTTTTGGAGGTGGATTCAGTGTTTAAGAAGTTGTTCATTTATACCATTTATGGTATCGTTGTCGTTGGCGCTCTTTTTCTGATTGCTGCCAATAGCACACCGAAAATCTACAGAGATGGAACATTTCAAGCAGCTTCTCAAGCAGATCGTTATGGTTATGCGTGGGTTTTGGTTACTCTGAAAGATGGGAAGATAGTTGATGTTAAAATCAAAGAATTCGATGGTCTTGGTGTAGAGAAACTTTATAACGTTTATGGTTTGAGATTTCCTATGCTTGAAGAGATGCACAAACAGATGGCAAAAAATTTCGTGGAAAAGAATTCCTGGGAAGTTGACGTTTTTACCGGTGCAACCAGTTCATCGAAAAAAATAATAGAAGCAGTCAAATTCGCACTTGAAAGGGCAAAGAATGAATCTGCCTCATCAAGATATTTCGATGGTACTTTTATGGGGAAATCAGATTCGACAAATTACGGTTGGGGGTTAGCCTGGGTAACTATAGAAAACGACAAAATAGTCAATGTGATTCTTGAAGAAGTCACTCCACAGTTAAAAGATGGAAAACCAGTTTATGATGAAGCCAACAGGCAAATGTTCACACTTAAAACATCTGACTATCCATATTTTCCATACCACGAAGCCAAACAAGAATTTGCCAAGAGAATCGTGGAAAAACAAAGCTATCAAATTGACGCTTACACAGGCGCAACAGTGAGTTCCAACCAATGGGCCAAGGCAGTTGAGAGGGCTCTTGAATCTGCAAGAACAAGAGAAGATTAAAGTAGGACGGATGTCTTACTTTTTTAAGAATATCTTCCTGTACCCCCCTTGTCACAAGGAATCTTGTTTTAGTGTAGAATTGATGCATGGGGGTACATGGTTTTGGAAAGAAAAATATACCTAAAAAAACTCGATGTAACTGAGGCACTCAAACAATACAAGGAAAAACTTTACGAGAAGGGATTTTTCATCCCGAAAACAGAAATTTTGCCAACGATTGAAGCGCTTGGTAGGGTTCTTGCAAAACCAGTTTATGCAAACAGAAGTGTGCCAATCTATAACAGTGCTGCCATGGATGGGATATTTGTACAGAGCCAAGATACAGTTGGAGCCACTAAAACTAATCCAAAGACGCTTTCAAAGGGCCAATTCAAATTTGTGAACACTGGCAATCTCCTTGAACCACCTTTTGATGCGGTGATAATGATCGAGAATATTCACATAATTGATGATGACCATGTCCAGATCTTTGAGCCTGTACCACCATTTCACAACATACGCTTGGTGGGAGAAGACCTGTGCGAAAAAGATATGATTTTCACACGTTATCATCGACTTAAAGCTTATGATCTCTCCTTGTTATTGGCTGCAGGTGTCTTTGAAGTAGAAGTCATAAAGAAAATGAAATTGATAATCATTCCGACAGGAAATGAAATAGTCCCACCGGAAGATGCAATTTATGAAGGGCTCATTCCAGAGACAAATTCAACACTCATAGCAAATTATTTGAAAGAATTGGATGTGACTGTAGAAGTACACAAGATAGTAGAGGACAAATATGAATCGATATTATCAATCCTTTCGCAAGTGTGCTTGTCTTACGACATGGTCTTGATAAATGCCGGCTCTTCGGCAGGTAGTTTTGATTACTCTTATCATGTTTTGAATAATTTGGGTGAAGTCGTAGCACATGGATTGAATATAAGACCAGGAAAACCAACGATTTTGGCAATAGTGGATGGAAAACCTGTTGTTGGACTTCCTGGGTATCCTGGTTCTTGTTTCGTGGTTCTTGAGGAAATCGTCAAGCCCATAATTCTCGAAAAATACAGAACTATGCCGAGTAATGAAACTTTTGTAGAAGCTATCTCAACTCGTAGACTTTTTTCCTCTATTTCCGAAGATGAAGTCATAAGAGTCAATCTTTCAAAAGTAAAAGACAGATATGTATTTGTTCCACTCAAAAGAGGAGCTGCAACGATGGAATCACTCGCAAAAATGGACGGAACGATTGTTATACCGAAAGGAATAGAGGTATTAGACGAGGGTCAAAAGATATTTGTGAAAACCTGTAAATCTATTGAAGAAGTCGACAGAAACATACTTTTTATAGGAAGTAACGATCCACTCATATCTATTCTGGCAGACTTGATCAAAGAGAAAGATTTCAGATTGAACCTGAGTATAACAAATGTTGGTAGCATGGGTGGCTTGATGGCAATAGCCAAAAGCTATGCCCATATTGGTGGAATACATCTTTTGGATCTTGACTCTGGTGAATACAACCTTCCATATTTGAAAAAATATTTGAAAGATTTTGTGTTGGTGAAATTCATAAAACGCAATCAAGGCTTGATTGTACAAAAATCAAACCCAAAACGAATAAGAGATCTCACAGATTTAACACGAAAAGATGTGAGATTTGTCAACAGGCAAAAGGCTTCTGGCACCAGAATCTTGCTTGATTATCATCTTTCAAAACTTGGCATAGATGGATCACAAATAAACGGATACGATGATGAAGAGTTCACACACATAAATCTTTCATTGAAGATAAAAAAAGGTCTGGCAGATGTTGGGCTTGGTGTAGCATCTGCTGCACAGATCATGGATTTAGACTTCATTCCATTGTTTTGGGAAGAATATGATTTGTTAATTTTACCCCAGTTTACCCAAGATAGCCGATTTGAATTAATAATGAATTTGATACTTTCAGAAGATTTTCGCAACAATGCGTTGACATGGCAGGGGTATGATTTTTCAAATGTAGGTAAAATTATCAGAGGTGATGACTTTGATCCGAGCGGCTGTAATAACTCTGAGTGATAAAGGATTCGCTGGCCAAAGAGAAGATCAGAGTGGCAAGAAGGTCATCGAAATCCTTCAAAATATAAATGCGGTTGTTGAACACTATGAAATCTTACCCGATGAGTTTGAAACGATAAGAAATAAGCTTATAGATCTATGTGAAAGAAATTTTGATCTTATAATCACGACCGGTGGAACAGGTGTCTCACCAAGAGACGTTACACCAGATGCAACTTTATCGGTTGTAGAAAAAAGATTGTATGGAATAGAGATGGCGATGATGAACGAGTCTTTGAAATACACGCCTTTTGGAATGTTGTCACGAGCCGTTGCTGGCGTGAAAGGTCGGACACTGATAATCAATCTCCCAGGTAGCCCAAAGGCCGTACAGGAGAATCTAAATGTAATTTTACCCGCGATACCTCATGCCATAGAAAAAATAAAAGGATCAACAATCGATTGTGCGAAACAGGAGAATGGTGAAAAATCATGAACATTGAATTTCTCAGATTTGCCACAATTCAAGAAGTCTATGAAAATTATATTTTGAAGATCGAACCCATAAACAGAATTGAAGTTATCAAGACAGTTAATGCCCCAGGATATGTATGTGCAAGAGATATCATTTCACCGGAAAACCTTCCAGGTTTTGACAAATCATTGGTTGATGGTTATGCCATAAGATCATCGGATACAAAAGGGGCATCTATGAACTTACCTGTTTTATTAAAAGTAGCATTTGAGATCAGAATCGGTGAGATACCAAGAAATACGTTAAAACCTGGTGAAGCAGCCTGGATACCAACTGGAGGTGCTCTGCCTAAGGGTGCAGACGCTGTTGTGATGGTCGAACACACTCAAATCTTTGATGATTTAATTGAAGTCATGAAACCAGTTGCCACCGGTGAAAATTTAATAAGGCACGATGAGGATGTAAAGATCGGTGAGGTAATATTGAAGAAAAATAAAAGAATACGAATAAACGATGTACAGTTACTCCTACAACTTGGAATTACACAAATCGATGTTTATGAACGTGCGAAGGTCGCAGTGATATCTACAGGAGATGAAATAATAGAACCATGGGAAACACCTTCTTTTGCGCAAGTTAGAGACAGTAATACATATACGCTCGTTTCATGGTTAAAGACTTTGGGATTCATCAGTGAAAGGATAGGGCATGTGAGAGATGATGAAGATAGTTTGTACGATATGCTCAGAGATTGTCTTGATGACTATGATGTTATCGTAATAGCCGGTGGTAGTTCCATAGGTACTCGTGATCACACTGCGAAAGCAATTGAAAAACTTGGCAAGCCCGGGGTTATCTATCATGGTGTCATGGTTCAACCAGGTAAGCCAACTATCTTGGCATTGGTTGGACAAAAACCTGTTTTGGGGCTACCGGGAAATCCTGTTTCGTTTTTTGTGAGTAGCAGATTTTTTCTGTTACCTGTTTTGAGAAAAATTGAAGGTGAAGAAGAATTCATACCTAAACCCGTCGGGTTAGTAAAGTTAACCAAGAATGTACCTTCTATACAAGGACGTGAGCATTTTGTAAGAGTGAAATTGAGATTTGAAAATGGCAATATTTCAGCAGAGCCAATCTTCAGCGAAACTGGACACGTTTCAAACATATCTATCGCTGATGGTGTCGTGAGAGTTCCTTCACAGGTTGAAGGAATCTACGCAGGTCAATTCGCTGAATTCTACATGTTCTGAAAGGGTGATCTCTGTGTTCAATCAAATATTCATGCTCGCGGTTTTTTGCTTGACTTATTATTTCATACTCAGTAACAAGTTCAAGACCTCTGTCATGGTCTTTCTCATGGGATTATCCGTGAGTTTTACAAAGATCGTAGATAGTATGACTATCGAGAATCTTCCAAAGTTTATCGACTTCAATACAATAGGATTACTCGCAGGAATGATGATAATAGTTGGTCTTTTGAAGGCTGCTGGTTTTTTCCAATTTGTTGCTGTAATGGCAGTGAAGTGGGGCAATGGAAATATAAGAAAGACTCTGTCAATAATTGTCATCACTGTGGCACTACTTTCAGCTTTTCTGGATAATGTAACAACCGTCTTGATTTTTGCCCCTATATTGTTTTTTATATCAGATGCCGTCGGCATCGATGCGACTTATTTGATGATCAGCGCAATTGTTGCATCGAACATTGGTGGGGCTGCCACGATGATTGGTGATCCTCCAAACATAATAATCGGTTCGGCAAGTAAGTTGAGTTTTACCAGCTTCATTGTTCATCTGGCACCTATATGTGTTCTCATACTCATTTTGTTGATAATGCTATGGTTCAGAAAAGTCCCAGCCGACAAAGGTATGGAAGACAAACTGAAACAACTTGCGGCAACAGATCCAAAAGCGGCTATCATCGATAAAAAAAGAGCTGTGGCACTTTTGTGCGTTTTTCTTGCTGTAATAGTTGGCTTTTCCCTCCATAAATTTCTCGATTACGAGATGGCATTGATATCTATGGCAGGTGCTACAGTTTCTCTTTTGATATTCGGAAAATCATTTGAAGAGGCTACTAAGGAAATAGAATGGGACACCCTGTTCTTCTTGATAGGATTGTTCATGATAACCTATGCAATGAAAGAAACTGGAATTATAGATTACATAACAAAAGTTGTGGCTGCCGTTCATTCACCTTATCTACTTCTCACAGTTCTGATATGGCTTTCTGGTTTTGCTTCGATGTTTCTCAGTGCGGTTCCTACTACTACGGTAATGATACCTGTTGTTCAATCTTTGGTTCAGATGGGTGTCAGCCCGACTGTGTGGTGGGCACTTTCTCTGGGCGTTTCTCTTGGTGCGAATGGTACGACAATTGGAGCTGCGGTGAACATAGTGGGAATTGCACTACTCAAGAAATACAGTAACAATGTAGTGTCTTTTGGTTATTTTGTCAGAAAGACAATGCCAATGACTCTACTAATACTCTCTCTGGTAAACTTATACGTGATCTTGATGTATTACATAAGTTGGTGAAATGGTGCAACAAATTCTCAGAGAATTTTCAGATTATCTTTCACATATAAGAAGATTATCTGACCATACCGTCACAGCTTATTTGGGGGACGCAAAACAGTTCATAGATTTTCTTGCTCAAAGAGGTCTAAATTTGAAAGACCTGTCAAGGGAAGTCGCTGAGGAATACATAAAAGTCCTTTCAAAGTCTGTAAACAAAAAATTGGCTTCGAGTTCTTTGGCAAGAAAAATCTGTTCTTTGAGAAGTTTTTTCAATTATCTTGTGATAAGAGGTATCTGTAGTGCTAATCCATGGCAGGGTATAAGAAATCCAAAAACACACAGAAGGTTACCAGATTTTTTAACGTCAAACGATGTACAAAAATTACTCGAAAGCTCCGCAAAAAATGAACGAGATCATCTTATTCTGTCGTTGCTTTATTTTTGTGGGCTTAGAGTCAGCGAATTGTGTAACCTTAGATTAGAAGATATATCTTTTTCACCTGCTTGTTTGAGGATTAACATGGGTAAAGGGAAGAAGGATAGAATCGTACCGTTGAACAACCAACTGATCCTGAAGATCGAAAGTTATGTTCAAAAAAACGGGAAATCTTTGACAGATTACCTGTTTGGTGAGAAGGTCAAGATACATCCAAGTACTGTCTTTAGGATAATAAAAAAGTATGCCAAACAGTGTGGTATAAACAAGAAAATACACCCGCATACCCTTAGACATTCTTTTGCAACACATCTTCTTCAACGTGGGGTTAATATCAGGGTCGTTCAAGATCTATTGGGTCATTCGAACTTGTCAACAACGAGTGTTTATCTCCATGTCTTTGATCAAGAGAAAATTGACGCAGTTAACAAACTTCTGCAGGAGGGTTGATCATGGCGGGGAAACTCACCTTAATAGTTGGTCCTATGTATTCGGGAAAAACCACAGAGCTTTTATCTTATGTAGAAATCTACAGACTTGGCAAGAAAAAGACAGTTGTTTTCAAACCATCACTTGACAGCAGATACGGAATAAGTGTTGTGAAAACTCATGCGGGACTTGAGGTGGAGGCTGTTGCTCTTGAAAGGGCTCAGGATATGCCCAAGTATGTAGAATATCCCGTTGATGCTGTTTTCGTCGATGAAGTACAATTTTTCGACAAAGATCTTGTCAAGGTTGTGCGAGAGTTTCTCGATAAAAATATTAACGTGTTCTGTGCAGGTTTGGATATGACTTTTAAACAAAACCCTTTCGAGACAACCACGCTTTTAATGGCTCTTGCAAATGAAATCATCAAAAAAAGAGCTGTTTGTAATGTGTGTGGTGAATACAATGCAACCTTGACCTATAAATTAGTTCAAGACGATGCGGAAATCGATGTTGGAGGAAAAGAAAAGTACATCGCAGTCTGTAGAGATTGCTACAACAAACTCAATGCTTCTAAAAATGTATAAAGGGGGATTTACTTTGCATGAAAGAGTTTTAGTCGTTCCAACCTACGAAATTGATAAACTGGTTGACAAACAGACTGGTGTGATTGAAGTAAGCTTAGAGAAGATTAGAGAGATAATCGAAAGCAAAGGTAGGTTCATCTTAAGAGATTTTGCAGAATACGATGAAAGTTTCAGACAAGTGATACCATACGTAGTCATGAAAAATGACGAAAAAATATTACTCTTACGCAGAACGGAGAGACAAGGTGAGAAAAGACTTCACAATAAATACTCAGTCGGTGTTGGAGGTCATGTAAGATTTGAGGATGGATTACAACCCTGGCAAGCCTTCATGAACGGTATGCAAAGGGAGATAAATGAAGAAGTCAAGGTTCGGATAATAGATCTTCATTATATCGGATTGATAAACGATGTTGCCTCATCGGTCAGTCGTGTTCATGTTGGTCTTCTCTACACTGCTCAGGTACTTTTCGAAGGATTGAATGAACCAGACATGTTTGACTATACCTGGAAATCACTCGATGAATTCACCGGGATCGAGAAAAATTTGGAGGGATGGTCATACTTAACTATATTGAAACTGAAAGAGCTTATGCAAAAGTGAATCTTTACCTGGATATACTTTCAAAAAGAGCCGATGGCTATCATGACATAGTGGGATTGTTTCAAACGATAGGTTTGTTTGATTTGATCGAATTTCGCATAGTAGATGAACCAAGTCAAATCAGGATATATTCTAATGTGAAAATCGAAGATACAAATTTAATTGAGAAGGCTTTCAAAATAGTTTGTCAATACTACAAAATAGATTTTGGTCTTGAAGTAAAATTGTTCAAAAACATACCGATCGGTTCGGGCCTTGGAGGTGGCAGCTCAGACGCTGCTGCGACTCTCAGATTTCTCTCAAAAGTACTCGATATACCAAAAGATATGATCTTTCAAATCGCTACGAAAGTTGGATCTGATGTACCATTCTTTTTAGAAGGTGGCACAGCTATTGTCGAAGGAAAGGGAGAAAAGATAACACCTCTTGAACCTATAACAAATTACACGGTAAACCTTTACTGTCCTGAGATTAGTATTTCAACAAAAGCGATGTATCAAAAAATCACCAAAGATATGTTTGATAAGGGACCAAAACCAGTTGAAAAATTGTATGAAGCTTACAGGTCTATGGATGTGGAAACAATACGGTTTTATTCTTACAACGTCTTTCAAGATATTGTTTGTGCCGAATATTCAGAAGTGAAAAAAAATATCGATTTGGCTTGGAAACAAAATCCGATAACCGCGATGATGTCGGGTACAGGTTCTTGTGTTTTTGGTGTTCACTTCAAAGAAGGAAAGTACAAATTCATTGCGAATTTTTCTGATGTCCAATGACTGCCGCTCCCAATGCACCTGTTAAGACTGGTTCTGGTGGAATCTGAATTTGAATACCAAGAATTCTCTCAAGGGCTTTTTTCACTCCTTCGTTCAGTGCTACACCGCCAGTCAAGATCACCGGCTGAGTGCCTTTCACTCTTTCATACATGGCGCTTATTCTCCTGGCAATTGCTTTGTGAATTGCATAGAGTATATCCTCTCTTTTATGTCCAGATGCTCTGAGCGAGACCACTTCTGATTCTGCAAATACAGTACAAACACTGCTGATATCGATTTCTTTAGTGTATTCCAGTGACAACTTTCCTATCTTCTGCAGAGGTACATCAAGGACATTTGCCATGACTTCAAGAAATCTGCCAGTACCTGCAGCGCATTTGTCATTCATGACAAACTCAACGACTTGACCATTTTCGACTTTTATAACTTTACTATCCTGTCCTCCTATATCTATTATCGTTCTAACCTCGGGTATGAGAAAATGAACACCTCTTGCATGACAGGTGATTTCGGTTATCTGTTCGTGTGCAAAATCAAGTGTTGCCCTACCATAACCAGTACAAACAAGGTAGATCTTCTCACGAGGTACCTTGAATTTTTCAATAACTTCTTCGAATAACTTTTTTGCTGTGGCAACAGGATAAGCCCCTGTTTTAACAATATTCTTGTACAATAACTTTTCCTCTGTGTTTATGACAGAAATTTTAGTAGTGGTTGAACCACTGTCGATACCAACAAATAAATCGAATTCTCTCTTGAAAGCATTCTCCCTGTGTGTCAAAAGTTCCATCAGTGCCTGGATTCTTGTTTTAATTTGAGCGTTTGAGAGAGCTGTTAAATCATTCTCTATGACGACAAAAGGTATCTTAGTCTTTCGTATCTCTCTCTCGTCAAAGTTGTAGAAATCACAGAATTTGATCGTATGAAGGACTATAGCAGATGGTTTTATTTTATCTATTAGATCTGAAAGATCTCTTTGGGGAGCAGATCTCATGCACATTATTTTTCTATTTAAAATTCGATATGCGATATTTCTAAAAACATCATCACTGTTCAAGGTATTTGAAATTATTGAATAAACCCCCGAACAGGTTGCATTGATCACATTACCACCATTTTCTTCGATTATCTGGACCAGATTTTGATCTATGGGTGCGCCCAAAACCAGAATCGACTTACCTTTGGATTGTGTGGAACCTATCCATCTCTCGCCAGTCATCTTTTCGTAAAGTTCCTTAATCTCTTTTGAATCACCTGATAGAGCCCTTTCAAGTAGCTTCATCTGTTCTTCAAAATTTTTTTGTGCTCGAAAAAGTCTCTCATCGCTCACGTCACCAAAAATAGATTTTAAAGATTGCCACAATGCCTTCAAGTCTTTCGATAATCTCAAAACTGCCTGCTGATCTGAAACGGTGGGAATATGCAATTCAAAAACCTTGTTAGTCTGTTTTAGGAAGTCTGCGGTTCTTCTCGCCGAATCGCATGAGTCAATCCAAACGACGATGTCGTCTTTGTCAACTGAAAGAACAGATTTTCTACAAAAGGAACAGATGTTGGAATTGAGCTCGTTGAATTCGCAACCAAGATTCTTGATTCTCTTAAACGGTACACCAAGTGCTTTGAAGAACTCGAAAGGAACCATCGGGCAGTTGTATACGATCATTTTATCATCTCCAAAAACGCTTCTATTCGTGTTTTATACTGAGCGGCAGACTGATTGGTATGATCAACACAATCACCATCCAATGATAGAAATGGTATACCGAGTTGTTCAAATTTTTCCTTGAGTAGGATAACTGATCCCGATGATTGTTTGCATCCCCAATGGTTAAAATGAATTACACCTTGGACCTTGAAGTCTCTTGCCAATTTTGTAACGAAATTTGTTCTTTTTGAAAGATCACCTATCTCAGGATTTTTCAGGAGTTTTTGCGATAAAGACTCCAAAGGTTTTTGTGGATCTGGATTCCAATAAAGCCAGTCCCATTCGAATTCACTTGTGACGATCATGAATTTGGAATTTTTTCCAAAAATATTGTACAGTTCATTGTCATAATAAGGGACTAAATGAAGCCATAGCAATCTTGTTTTTTTGTCATCTTCGAAAGATTTTCTCTGCTTTGACAGAGTTTTTGCCGCCTTCAGCAATTGATTCGGTCTTAGATGAAAAGCATACAGAACATTCACATGTTGATAGAGTTCCATAGAGATAGGATTTTCGCACAACTCTAAGTAGGCTTCTCTAATTATATCGAGTGATTGTTTTTCTTTCCTGAGAATCTCTTGGAGTGCTGAGTAGTTAAATTTCTTTTTTAGTTGATTTTCGAGTTTATAGATGAGAGCTTCAAGCTGCTCAGTTAAATATGATTGGTTTTCTTGATTGTCTTCTCTTGGTACATCAATTACGTACAGTGGAACTGAATTCACAGAAGAATAAGTTGTGAAGGTCGGAATGTTTCCATCACACAAGACATTTGTTGTTCCAACAAAGACTGGTTTAGGTAAGATCTCAAGCATAGATATACCAATACCTGTCCTATGAAAAGTACACAAATTTCTTGAAATTCCAAATGACTCGGCTTTTTGAATGGCTAAATCTTCCAAAAACATGGAAGCAAACATACCAGAAAGTCCTTCAGCCGAGACACAGTTCAAACCGAAAGCAAACACAATTTCCACCGGGAAAAACATGTTCACCCAGGCTGTCTTATTACCATTCACAGCTCTACAGACGCCGTCCAGTGCAAAATAATCCATCCAGGTCGTGAAATCATTCCTTACAAAGGCGACCATCTTTCTTCTTGAGAGTTCCAAACTAAGTCCTGCTTTCAATAAAAACTTCACAAATATTGGTTTGTTGAAATACTTTCTCAAAACTTTTCCAAACCCGACGCTTTTTTTGCTCATAATGACCTCCGAAAAATTGACAAAAAACAGTATACTATATTTTGTGAACGCTATTGTGTATGGAGGGAAAAATGTGTGTGGAGTCTTTGGAATCATTTACAAAGAGCAAAGAAAAGATCTTGGTGAAATACTCACCGATGCCGCACGAAGATTGATCTATAGAGGTTATGACTCTGTGGGAGTCTCTGCAATTACCAAAGAAGGAGAAATAGAACTTCGCAAAGACGTTGGTATAGTAGATGAGGTAAGTGAAAGGCTGAATTTCAAAGAGTTGAAGGGATTCAAAGGTATAGCTCAGTTGAGATGGGCCACCTTTGGCGTACCTTCTCAAAAAAACGCACAACCTCATTATGATTGTGACAAAGACATGGTAGGAGCTCACAATGGCAATATAGTGAACACCGTTCAGCTTAGAAAGATGTTCATCGAAGAAGGACACACGATAAGGAGCGAGAACGATGGTGAGATAGTCGTCCATGCGATAGAGAAGTTCCATGATCAATACAAAGAAATGAACATAGCGATTCAAAAAGCATCAGAACTACTAAAAGGCGATTTTGCTTGTGTCTTTACGCGCACCGATGACGACAAGATGTACTGTATCAAACGTGGGTCATCATTGTATTTAGGAGTTGGTAAGGATTTTATATGTATTTCATCAGATCTACCTTCGATTATTCCTCTAACAAGGAGAATAGTTCCTTTAAGAGATGGCGAATATGTTGAATTCACATGGAACAACTTCAGCATTCGAAGCATCAAAACAGGAGAATTGATAGAAAGAGAACCACAGATAATGGATATATCGTCTGAAGCAACCTCAAAACTTGGTTATGAACATTATATGTTGAAAGAAATCTATGAACAACCAGAAAGAATTTCCGCACTACTTGAATTTTTAAAATTCGATATGGATCTGACTCGATATGTCAATCTTTTGGTAAGGGCAAGACACATATTCTTAGTGGGAGCCGGTAGTTCATATCACGCAGCACTTGTTGGGAGTTATCTATTCAATAAATTGGCAAAGAAAGTCGCAATACCGTGTGAAGCTGGAAGGTTCATTGAGAATTACGCAGATTCTGTCAAGCAAGAAGACGTTGTCATACTCGTTTCACAAAGTGGCGAGACGAAAGATGTGATCAATGTGCTCAACAATATTGAAGGAAGAACTACTATTTTGTCGATCGTAAATGTTATGGGTTCGACAGTCATGATGAGAAGTCTTTTGAATATACCTTTATGTTGCGAACTCGAGATTTCCGTTCCTGCAACTAAGACCTTTATGAACCAACTCGTGACTTTCTACTATCTTGCTGCTAAGATGAGCTTTGACGATCAATATCTGAGAGACGTGAAAGTACTCCCAGATCTTGTGAAAAAAACTTTGCAAGTGAGCGAGACTCAGATACAGGATTTGATCAATTCAGAAATAGATTTCGCGAGCTCTTATATGCTTGGATATGGCATAACACATGGGATCGCACTTGAGGGCGCCTTGAAGATCAAAGAAGTTTTGTATAATCACGTAGAAGGACTTTTCTCATCGGAGTTCAAACATGGTTCACTATCGTCGGTTTGTGAAAATTATCCAGTATTTTTCATCACGCATAGTTCACAAGCAAGCATGATCATATCTCACATAAACGAGGTGACTTGCCGAAAAGGATCTGCAATAGTTTTGAGTAACAAATCTGAGGAAATTTTTTCAAACGCGACAAGAGTAATTGAATACCCAGATTGTCCTTGGTATCTATCGCCTTTTTTGGCTGTGGTTCCATTACAGCTTCTTGCTTATCATCTTTCGGTCAAAAATGGGAAAAATCCAGATCTTCCAAGGAATTTGTCAAAAACAATAACGGTCGACTGAGGAGGTGAACTATGCCGATTTATCGTTATTACTGTGAAGAATGCAAAAAAGAGTACAAGATGCTCATGAGCATGAAGGATGAAGACCCAAAATGTCCCGAATGTGGAAAGAAAATGGTGAAACAATTGCCAAGGATACAGATAAAGAGCAATACAGGTTCTTCATGTTCATCAGGTAGTTGTTCGGGTTGCAGTGGATGTTCATCTTAATATTTGATAGTTAGGAGTGAAAAAGATGAAGGTGGGTTATAAGGATCTTATTTATAAGTGTCCATACCTGCCAGATTTTTCCACAAGTGCTGAACTTGAACCCACAGAAGGTTTCATAGGCCAAGAGAAGGCAAAAAAGGCTGTCGAAGAGGCTTTGAAAATAAATGAAAAGGGATTCAATGTCTTCGTAGTTGGTATACCTGGAACAGGTAGAAGGAGTTTTGTAACTTCGTTCCTTGAGAAAGAAGCCATGAAAATGCCTGTGCCAAAGGATTGGGTATATGTTTACAATTTTTCAAATCCCTCGGAACCAAAGGCGATCTCGCTTGATCCTGGAAAAGGTTCACAATTCAAATCAGACATGCAAAAATTATCTGAGGAAGTGATCGAATCTATTGAAAAAATATTTGAGAGTGAAGACTATGCAGCTAAGAAATCAGAATTGGAAGACGAATATATGAGCAGAAAAACTCAACTTTGGGAAGAATTGCAACAGAAAGCCAAAGAACTTGGATTTTCAGTTCAACTCACCCCAACTGGTGTCATGAGTGTCCCCATTTATGATGGCAAACCCGTCACGCAGGAGATGTTTGAGTCTCTGCCAGAAGATGTAAAACAAACCTTCAACGAAAATAGTAGGAAGATCAAGCACATCATCGAGGGTACTCTGTACAAGTCGAGAAAACTCGACAGAGAATATAAAGAAAAACTCAAAGAACTGGACAAATATGCCGCTCTTTTTACAATCGGAGCACTCTTTGATGAAATGAGAAAGCAGTACGAATCGAATTACGATGTGGTCCAATACTTAACAGATGTTGAAAATGATATACTGAGCAACTTAAGCGATCTGAGAAGTGAAGAAAGTGAATTGAGGCAGCTTTATAAAAAGAGATATTCAGTGAATTTGATAGTAGATAATTCACACACAGTTGGCGCACCGGTGGTTTATGAAAGAAATCCGACCTATTCCAATTTGGCTGGAAAGGTTGAATATTACAGTAGAGGTGGAATGTTGTTCACGGATTTCACATTTATAAAGGCAGGTGCGTTACATAAGGCAAATGGGGGTTTTTTGATACTCGAGGCAGAAAGTCTGCTCAGAAGCCCGTACGCATGGGAGTACCTCAAAAGGGCGTTACTTTCAGAAGAGATCAGCATTGAGAATCTGGAAAGCGCCCTTGGATTTTCGAATATAGTTTCTCTCAGACCACAACCAATACCATTGAATATTAAAATCTTTCTGATTGCTTCTCCAAGACTTTATTATTTGATGTATACCTACGATGAAGACGTAAGAAAATTGTTCAGAGTAAAAAGCGAGTTCGATTGGGAACTCGATGCCAATGAAGAGAATATAAAGAAATATCTTGGTTTTATATCGTCAACTTGTTGCAGATATCAGCTGTCACATCTGGACAGGAAGGCTGTTGAAAGAGTTCTCTGGTATTCTTCAAGGCTTGCATCAGACAGAAGAAAGCTTTCAGTACGTTTTGGAGAAATAAGTGGTTTAATAAGAGAATCATGCAATATAGCATCTCAGCGTAATGAAAAAGTCGTTCGCGAAGAAGATGTGAAAAAGGCTATAGAGCAAATGGAAGAAAGAGTCAATCTGATGCAGATCAAGTACGATTCTCAAATAAAATCATACGATCTCATGATCGAGACGACTGGGAGAAAGATTGGACAAGTCAACGGATTAACGGTTCTCGATCTTGCAGATCATAGTTTTGGAATACCTGCGAAGATAACAGCTAAAGTTCATCTCGGTAAGCCAGGTATCGTTGATATACAAAGAGAGGCCGATTTGAGTGGTAAGGTTCACAGTAAGGCTGTTTTGACAATAGAAGGCTTTTTTGGTGAACGTTATGCTCAATATGTTCCTCTGTCTATAAGTGCTTCGCTGAGTTTTGAGCAAGTGTACGGCGTAGTTGAGGGAGATAGCGCATCTGTAGCCGAAGTTGTCGCGCTCATAAGTGCCATAGCCAAGATACCGGTCAATCAGGAAATCGCTGTAACTGGCTCTATGAACCAGCATGGAGAAGTGCAGCCAGTTGGTGGTGTCACTGAAAAAGTGGAGGGTTTCCATAGAGCTTGCAAATTGAGAGGTTTAACGGGAAATCAGGGAGTAATTATACCGAAGGCGAATTTAAAGAACCTAATACTAAAAGAAGATGTTCTGAACGATATACAAAAGGGATTGTTCCATATCTGGGCAATTGAATATATAGACGAAGCCATTGAGATCTTAACCGATAAGAAAGCTGGCAAGATGACTCGTTCTGGTACCTATCAACGTGGTTCTGTAAATGATCAAGTTATCAAAGCTTTGAAAAAAGCCAAAGAATTAGCTGAAGGCAAAAATCTTCAAAGAAAAAAGAGGAAAAAGAAATAACATTCAACTTTGTCTTTTCTCAAAATTCATCTCAGCTATGGATTTTTGCAGATACAACGGCTCAAGTTCATGCGGTTGAATAATCATTTTTTCTCTTGCCTTTGTCAGAACCTTCGCGGCAAGAATTTCTCCTTTTATATCTTCAAGTTCATCAGAACAAACAACCCCGAAATCTTCAAAGTAGTGTTTTGCATCACCAGCGATAATGGGATCTCTGAGATTTCTGAGAAATTCCTTTACGGTTTGGATTTCCATAACCGTGGGGCTTAGTATTTGTTCATCTTTTTTGTAACATGCAAGGTACACATAACCTTCTCTTGCTCTTTTGACGATGACTATTTCGCCACGATGATAACAAAAATTACTCGCAATGAGCTCCAATGAAACAACTGGAATAACAAACTTTGAAAGAGAGCAAGCCATACCTTGAATAAACGCTATTCCTATCCTCAAACCAGTTAAACTTCCTGGTCCTACGCCGCATCCGAAATAATCTATGTTTTCAATAGATTTATTCACACAATCAAGAAAACTTTTCACAACAGGTGCGAGTTTACTCGCATGTCTTTCTGTGCCTTTGTAAGTAAGAGTGAAAATATCTTGATCATCAGCGTAGCACATCACCAATTTTTCTGACGAACTATCAAGCGCAAATATCTTCATAACCTTCCTCCAACAAATTTCAACAACTCATCTGGATTCTCACAAGATATGAAAAAGATTGAATCTTTGATATATCTGTCAAAAAGTAGATCATTCACCTGGAGTAGAATCCTGTCTTTTTGTACGAACTTAGCTCCACTCAAAAGCTTTTCTAAGAGTCTGTTGTAACTTTCTTCAACTATCGAATCGGGTAAAGCAACAAAAACTATCTTACCACCACTTTGATAGTACAAAACAAGATTATCGATCTCAAAATCATTCAAAGCCATTGATTCAGGAAAACCACCTTTTTTGGGTAGAGCCAAGAAAAGACAAGGTGTGATTGGAACTTTCTTCAAGTATGTCGAACTATATCTAACTTGAAAACCATTTTCTTTGAGATATTCTTCTACAGATTTCCAGAAATCTTGATATTTGTTTTCATGAGACTGGTCTATTGTTATGAAATTCTCTTTGATCTCTACCAAGGCTGTCTGTGCTTTGTGTCCATTCAGTGTAATTGTTATGTTTTGAACTCCAACAGGTATATCTTTAAACGAAAACCTGAGTTCCTTCTTCGTCCGTGGGTCTGTAGAAACCTGCAAAGTTTGAGACTGATTTGCCACATAAACTTGTAGATCACATTGGGTGGATTCGTAGGAACTGTTTATCAGATCAAAATAAACTTCAACTCCATTTTGCTGTGGATTTGCCCTGAGGTTTACTACGTAGACATCGCCACGTTGAATCCAAATTGGAGCGGTGATGATTTCATCCCAATCTCTCTGAATCACGTACAAGAAATACCATTCATAACCATCTGAAGGTTCACAGGTATACTGCATTTTGAATTCATTTGAATTTATTCTCCAGGTTTTTACATCTCCGCTCTGCGAGACCAATGTTACTTCATAAAAGGGTTCATCGTCTTGCAATTGAATCTCGAAAAGTAATTGAGTTGCATCTTTGAGAATAGATCCCATCCATTGATCATTGCATTTGAAGATCACTTTTGCATCTTTGTCTTCACTGGCATATACTCGTCTATTCTTCAGAGCATCCATGATTGATTCATATGTGAGTGAATCTGCAAGGATGACAGTCCTGGTATCGTTCGCAGAGCCCCAGTTTGGTCGATGATTATCCTGATTGGCTGTGGCTCCCACATGCCAGCCTTTATCAAGTGCCAGTTTATAATTCAAATACATCTCTTTGGTTATTGTTCTGTTAGTGGTATTACCATTACCTACTTCAATGAGATTTATGTATTGATCTGCTTCAAGGTCATAATCAAAATCGTAAAAATTACCATATGTCACACCGGGATGATTGAATTGTGCAAGTGCTTTATTTTGAACAATCCATTTGTAAAGATTCTTCAAATCAGATTCATTTCGATCTGTCCAATTTCTCGTTCCATAGACATTTATATGCCCAACGCCACCCGTCCACTCAAAACCCCACAGTGCTACGAATTCCCCGTCTTTTGTACTTTGTCGTGCTATCGATTCAGTCAAGAGTAATTTGTCCATCCCATTGATAGTCTGTCTGAAGTAATAAGCATGGTCTGTAACACCTTGAACATCGACATAATCTTTGGCATATTCATATGCCTGAGTCGGTGTACCCTGACCATCTGAAAAATTTGTATGTGCGTGGATATTGGCAAAATAAAAGTTGTACGAAAAAACTGCTAAACAACTGAACAAAAAAAGAATTGTGAGTGATTTTCTCATCTTTCCACCTCGTCACTCTAAAACTTTGGCAAGAAACCTACCTGTATGAGAAGATTCTACCATTGCTACTTCTTCTGGTGTTCCACAAGCGACTATGTAACCACCTTCATCTCCACCTTCTGGACCAAGATCGATAACATAATCGGCATTTTTTATGACGTCCAAATTGTGCTCGATAACTATAACGGTGTTTCCTTTATCGACTAATCTGTGAAGTACACCAATCAATTTCCTGACATCTTCAAAATGTAATCCCACTGTGGGTTCATCGAGAATATACAACGTTTTACCTGTGGCGATTTTCTTCAATTCCGAAGCAAGTTTCACCCTTTGAGATTCTCCACCGGAAAGTGTTGTGGCTGGTTGGCCGAGTTTTATATAACCAAGCCCCACCTCTGAGAGTAAACTCAAGGTACGAAAAACATGTGGAACATTCTTGAAGAATTCTAAAGCTTCATCGACAGACATCTCAAGGACTTCGTGTATATTCTTCCCCTTATATCTCACTTGCAGTGTTTCTTCGTTGTATCTCCTACCTTTGCAAACCTCGCATTCAACATATACATCTGGTAGAAATAGCATCTCGATTTTCACAAATCCATGACCTTGACAGGCTTCACATCTTCCACCTTTTAAATTGAAACTGAATCTGCTTTTATCATAACCTCTTGCTTTTGCTTCGGCAGTCATGGCAAAGAGCTCTCTAATATCGTCAAAAACCTTTGTATACGTTGCTGGATTACTTCTTGGCGTTCGTCCTATTGGCGATTGATCTATAGCAATCACTTTGTCAACATTTTCTATGCCCTCGATCTTTTCATGTGCACCGACTGGTAATCTCGTTTTATAAATTTCATTCATTAACACTGGATAGAGCGTGTCAATTATCAGTGACGATTTTCCCGAACCGGAAACACCTGTTACGCACACAAACGTGCCAAGTGGAATCTTCACAGTTATATCCTTCAAGTTGTTGTGTTTCGCACCAACGATTGTGAGTTTCTTGCCGTTTCCTACACGACGTGATCTTGGATAATCTATTTTTTTCAAACCAGCCAAATACTGCCCTGTTAGAGAACCATTAGGGTTATTTATCAGCCTACCTGTTGGTCCCGAATAGACAACTTGGCCACCATTTTCGCCACCCAAAGGTCCAAGATCCACTATGTAATCGGCACTCTTTATAACTTCTTCATCATGCTCAACCACGATAACGGTATTACCCAAATCTCTCAGTTTTTTCAGTGTGTTTATCAGTCTGATATTATCCCTTTGATGCAAGCCAATAGTTGGTTCATCAAGTACATAAGTTACTCCTGTGAGACCGGAACCTATCTGTGTGGCAAGCCTGATCCTCTGCGCCTCGCCACCTGAAAGGGTATTTACAGTCCTTGAAAGTGTCAGATAGCCAAGTCCAACATCCAGCATAAATCTAAAACGCTTTTTAATCTCTTCCACTAATTCTCCCACGATCTTCTGTTCTCTATCGGTGAAGGATGCTTGAAGATTTAAGATGAATTCGTGTGCCTTTTCTATCGTCATTTGTGTAAAATCGATTATGTTCATACCTTTTATTGTGACTGCCAAGGCTTCAGGTTTGAGTTTCTTTCCACCACAAACTGGACATGTCCTTTGTACAATGAATTTTCGCTCGATCCATTCTTTTATCTCTTCTGATTCTGTTTCTCTGTATCTTCGCTCTAAGTTGTTTATAATCCCTTCGAAGTCACCATAACCATATAAAATGGCTTCTTGAATATGTTGTGGTAGTTCGGCAAAAGGTGTATCTGTAGAACCACCAAGGGCATGTACTAAACGTTTTATGTACGAGAGATAATATCCATCGCTGTGATATGGCACAATCGCACCTTGATCGATACTCAATCTTTCATCAATAACCAACTGTGGATCGACTTGAAGATTATAACCAAGCCCATGACAGTTTGGACATGCCCCGTATGGATTGTTGAAGGAAAAGAGCTTTGGATTTATCTCAGGAAGACCTATGTTGCAAACTGGGCACATCATATGCTGACTGAAGGTTAGTTCTTCGTTAGAGTCGATATTTCTTATTTGAACAAAACCAGAACTCTCTCTGAAGGCTATTTCAATATCATCAGCGATCCTGTGTCTTTCATTTTCATTCAATTCAAGTCTATCGATAACCAATTTTATGGTATGCCTCTTATTTTTATCGAGTTCTTCTATTTCTTCCAATCTCACAATCTGGCCATCAACCTCAGCTCTCACAAAACCCTTTGAGAGATAAGCAGAAAACTCTTTTTTGAAGGTACCTTTTTTGTCTGTGATCACAGGAGAGAGTATATACAACCTCGCTGAAGGTTGGAATTTTGTAAACAGATCTTTTACAATCTGATCTACATCCTTTTTTTCTACGTGTCTGCCACACGATGGACAATGTGGTTCTCCTATTTTTGAAAAAAGCACTCTCAGATAATCATAGATTTCAGTAGTTGTACCAACGGTGGAACGTGGATTATGCGAGACACTTTTTTGATCGATTGCAATTGCGGGAGAGAGCCCCTCAATATAATCAACGTCTGGTTTTTTCAATTCCCCGAGAAATTGTCGTGCATAAGTCGATAAAGATTCAAGGTATCTCCTTTGACCTTCGGCATAGATTGTGTCCATCGCAAGAGTTGATTTTCCAGAACCAGACAAGCCAGTAACGACCGTTATCTTGTTTTTTGGGATTTCGACGGAGATATTCTTCAGATTATGTACACGTGCCCCTTTGACTTTTATAGAATCTAACATATTACACCTCACTGAGAAAAAACCCCCCAAAGCTTGGGGGGATATCTTTTGGAGCGGGCGACGGGTTTCGAACCCGCGACCTTCTGCTTGGCAAGCAGACGCTCTACCGCTGAGCTACGCCCGCAATCTGGTGCGAGAGGTGGGACTTGAACCCACACGAACTCATCGTTCACTGGATTCTAAGTCCAGCGCGTCTGCCAGTTCCGCCACTCTCGCTCTGGTGACCCGCCCGGGACTCGAACCCGGGACCCCCTGATTAAAAGTCAGGTGCTCTTCCGGCTGAGCTAGCGGGTCGTCCAGACGACAGTGCATTTTGATGATAGCATACCAATCTGTATTTTTCAAGTACCCAATTAACGACAAAGAGGTTTTAACAATTTCATAAAATCCTCTTCCATCTTTCGCGAGTCAGATAGTAATCTTTCTTTGATGTTCAAAGATTTTCCAGCCAATTTTGTGATAGCCATGATTATATCACTTGGATCTTCATTGGTGTATCCGGCGTAACTCGGTAAATACTTTCTCATGAATCTTGTTGCTTTTGAGTTGTTCACGGCGACAAATGGTACTCCAAAGTACGCTGAAATAAGGCAGCCATGCATTCTCTGCGAGATCACTATTGAAGAAGATGCTATGTCGTTGATTGGATTGGTAGATAATTCAAGTTCAGGATATTCTCTCAACAAGCTCTGGGATATCTTCTGATCTTGTGGGCTGAGTGGTGCCAGAATGAATTTTTCAAACCCCATGTATTTGAGAAAATTCAGTATCTCAGGGAATTTTATTGGTGCTTTTAAACAAAAAGTTGCCTGTAATTTTTTTTGACGATCTTGTGAAATCTTTTCAAGTGTCATTATAGCCAAATCTGTTCCTTCATAAACATTTTTGCTGAATCTTTTAGCATATCTTGCGCTAATACCATCTCTGGCTATGAGAAAAACCTTCTTGCGCGAGAGAATATATCTGAGTACTTTTCTTGAAAACCTTCTCTTGACAGGACCAAGACTGTTTGCGAGTAATATCACAGGTCTTCTAAAAAATATCGATAATATCACTATTGAAGAATAATAGATGAAACTCCGCAAACTCGTTTGATCTTGAAATATTCCGCCTCCGCCACATATTACACAATTTGAATGTAAGATGGCATTTATAATAGAAATTGGATCAAACCTGTTTATAGGACAGACATATTTTTGCTTGTAATCCTCTATCTTGTGCTTAGGAACAAGGAGATAAACTTTGTCAAAACGAGCTCTTTTGAGTAAATCAATCGTTGCCTGACAAAGCAGTTCATCTCCAAGATTGTCGTATCCATAGTATCCAAAAACTAAGGCATTTTTCAAGGAAAAACATCCCTCTCCAAAGAATGATACATTGAAATTATACCAAATGGGAGGATTTGGATGATTCAGAAGATTAATGATAGGGTTTTTGTCATAGGGAGTGAAGGATCTGCAAATGTTGTTATAGTACTACAGTCCAAGGGTGCAATCATAGTTGATACATCGTTATTTCCAGAGAAGGCACAAAAAATTCGTGAATTTGTGGAAAAAGCGCTGAAAAAAGACATTCTCTTTTTGGTGAACACACATTATCATCCAGATCACACCTTTGGCAACTTTATTTTTGAAGATATGCAAATAATCTCTTCAAATCTCACACGTGAAAAGATGATGTTGATGGATGAGCAATACTTGAAAAATCTTCCAACACTGAGTAAATTGGTACCAGCCTCGATCACCTTTGAAAATGAATACTGGCAAAATCAGGTTCTGATCAAACGAGTTGGTGGTCATACTCCAGATTCCTCGGTGGTATACCTTGAGCAAGAGAAGATCCTGATAACTGGAGATCTTGTTTTCAACGGCTTTCATGCTGAAATCGTTCAAGACAGCGATTTAGAAGAATGGTTAAATGCCTTGGAGAATTTGAAAAAATACAGAGCAGATTGGATCATACCTGGTCATGGTGAATTCATGGACAAAGGCTGTTTGGATCAAATGAAGAGATATCTCACAAAGATTCAACGCCTTCTTGATGGCACTATTACTTACGCAGAGATATTGTCAGACGAGAACTTCTCAACACGGGGATTTCCGGAGCTGTTTTCTTGGGGACTTGAAAATTTGATGTTTCAGCGGACAAAATGAAAGTATTTATCTACATCAGCGTTAAGAGATATTTTGTTAATTTTTATCTTTATATACTCACTCTCATTCCTATTGGTCAATATGAGTTCCTGGATTAGACCGTCTTTTATTTTTATCTTGAAGACAACAGGATCGGTAGACTTGCCGGTGATGAGGGTGGATGGATTAATCGTCACAGTATCGCCTTCAAATTTCGTTATTACAATGGGAGTTTGTATTATCCTCAGGATACTTTGAAAAATTCCCATAAAATCGGTGATAGACATTTCAATATTCTCCATGTCCAGATAGCCTGGAAATGAAGAGTAAAGTCGCTTAGTTCTGGAGATATACGCGAAAGACAATTGAGAAATGACCGATGGTTCTCTTATCAATAGATAAAAATCCTCGAGATTTCTTATGGCAAGATCCCCACAAATCGAAGACTCTTGGAACTGTTCTTGGTTTTTCACATGCATGACAAGTTCGAATTCAATAAAAATGTCCCTGGCACCAGCTATGTTTTCTACAAGATCTAAGATTGGATTCGCTAAAGCTAAAAACGTAAAAAGCAGTATCGAAAATATAATTGCTTTTCTCATCAAACACCATTCGTCTCCCTTATGGAATATATTCTCTGTTTTGGACTGACTATCTCTGTTATTCTAACACCGAAATTCTCATCAACTACTACTACTTCTCCTCTCGCTATGAGTCTACCATTAACCAGTATATCAACCGGCTCACCGGTGAGTTTATCAAGTTCTATGAGTGATCCGATATTCATCTCGAGAATTTGTTTTAGTGTCATCTTGGCACGTCCAAGTTCAACCACAACCTTTAGTGGCACGTCTAAGAGTAACTCTAATTTTCCTGAAAATTCCGATGGGGGTGTCACAGTGGTCCCCTCCTGCTTTGCGAACTCCTGAAACTGAACTGGTTGTACTTTAACCTTGGTCTCTTCTTTCTTTGCCTTGGTTGGTTCACTTTTTTGAGGATGTATAACGTTGTAGATATCTTTGAAAAATAAAATTGGTGAGAGAATTGCCATCGTCGAAGATTTACCATTTTCAAGATCAAGGTTGTAAGTGACACACACCAATATCTGCACGGGGTTGAAGACTAAAGACGCCTGAGAACCTTTCTTCAGAAGATTGACTTTCATATTGGCAATTGATATCTTCTTTTTGGTTTTCTCGGAGAGTGAGGTGGTAGCAGCTCCCATCATTTGATTCATTGTTTCAGTTATCGCGCTAATCCTGACTTCATCAAGCTCAAAACTCTCAGGTTCACCCGAACCACCCATCATCATATCCGCAATGCGAGCTCCTAATGATTGTGGAAATAAAAACAAGATATCGCCTTTTATTCCATCTGCAAATTCTACTTCAGCACTAACCATATCTTCTTCCATTGAATCGAGCAAGTCTTTCAAAGCTCTACTCGATATCTCTTTTAAAGAAATCTTCACCTCTCTCCCGATTACTATTCCAAGTGCTACAGTAGATGAATTCATTATCATATCAGAGATTTCAGTTATTATTTTCTTATCTTCGTCGTTTAGATCTTCACTCAAACCTTTTAAAAGCTCATTCAATTCATCTTGTGTAAGAAAATCACTGTTCATCTTCTTCCACCTCCGGCTTCAAGATCCTGGTGATCTTCACAGCCTTATGGCCTTTGAAGACACCGGGTTGAGCCATAAACTTCGTCTTCCCATGGACTTCAACTGTGATCTCATCGTCTTTATGAGTTCTCAACCTTATCACATCACCCACTTCAAGATCCAGTATTTCCTTCACAGTCAGTGTAGTCTCACCGAGGATCGCAGACAAACCAATATTCATCGTTTTGATATTCTGTTTCAAATCTTCAAGCATCCTTTCGGAGACTTGTTCACGTTTTGTGATGAACCAGCTTCGTGAAGTCAATCTATCCATGAACGGTTCCGTTAATGAAGAAGGCCAACACACATTCAAAAATCCTTCAGTCTTACCTATGTTAACAAACAAAGATACCAAGAGTACCATCTCGTTTGGTGGAGCTATTTGCACAAATTGTGGATTGTTTTCAATACTCTCTATACTTGGAACGAAATGATAAACTTCGCTCCAGGCTTGTGCGAGATTCGTCAATATATTGATGATCTCTTTCCTCATTATCGAAATTTCTATATCTGATGGTGTACGTTTTACATGTGGAATACCAGGACCACCGAGAATCAGATCCAATATGGTATAGAACACTTCAAGGTTCATCTCGATAATGGCGTTGCCAACAAATTCTGGTGCTGTGAATACCACTATGAAGGATGGTGTTGGAAGAGATCTTATGAATTCTTCATACGATATTTGATCTATACTCGCGAGGTTGATATTTGTGAAAGTCCGAACCCTTCCCGAAAGATATGTAGAAACAGACCTTGCGAAATTTTCGTGAATCATATCAAAGACCCTGATATGTTCCTTAGAAAACTTGCTCGGCCTTCTAAAATCGTAGGGTTTTATTTTCTTTTCTTCTTCTTTTTTGATCTCTTCTATCGATACTTCACCAGAACTCACTGCCTGCAAAAGCCTGTCTATTTCTTCTTGACTGAGAACGTCAGTCACGCCATCACCTCTCACTCAACAGAACTGATGGCTTTGATATAAAGATAAACTCCCACAACACCGAGTCTTTCTCTTTCTCCGGTAAAACCTGTGATTTCGTTTACCATAGCCCTTATTTGTTTTTTCAAAAGCTCAATCCCGGCAGCTGTGTTAAGTTCAGATTTTTCTTTGCTGAGGAAAATCAACATTAGCCCATCCATTATTTCATCGTTTTTGCCTGCTATAGCAGCTCTACACGAATCACTTGCAACTGTAAAGCTCAGTGAATCTATCACCGCTACCTCTTTACCACCTTTGAGCATGAATGTGGTGTATGTTCCAGATTGTATGACAACTGCCTTTATTTCCGTTGGGGTGGTCACAGTGGTAGTTTGTTGTTCCCTGGGGGTCAAGTTCGTGCCCAAAAGCATTATCGTTGCTACTGTTGCGCCTACAGCAACAACTGCTGGAATAAGTATCATCATTAACAGACCGCTCAGACCTTTTTTCTTTTTTTCTTCATCTGCCATACAACCACCTACTTTGCCCTTTCTCTCTTTATAAGTATATCAATTCTTCTGTATTCGTTTCTGAGCTTTATTAACTGTGATGAATATTGATTGTTCAATTCTGCGATGGTTTGATTATATGTCCTCTGGTCGATTTGATTTTGTTGGTATTTCATTGCGGCGAGTTGTTTTTCATTGTCTATATTCTTTTGCAAAGCTTCTATCTCTTTTCTTATCGACCAATCTCCCATTCCTATAGGATAGAACCTCTGTTGATCATAAAAATATTCTGGATCAAATCTGCCTGCTCTGATATCGGCTAATCTCTCTATTGACCTTCGTTTTTTCAATTCCTCTGTGAAGAACTGTACAACACTTGATGCCCTCGCGGCACTCAAGTGCCAATTAGATGCATAAATGGAATCTTCTGGTACGGGTTGATCATCGGCATAACCGAAAACTTGAAGCACATTCGTTGTGTGTTCTATGATGATCGAACCGATTCTTCCCAATAATTCTTTTGCTTCTACAGTTAATTTCGCCGTCCCCGGTGCGAAGAATGCCATGTCTTGAATGATTATGATCGTTCCTTCATCTCTCTCTTGGATAGTTATCTTGCCTTTGTACTCTTCAGCAATTCTTATTAGTTCTTGATAAACTCCTCTTTGCGAAGTTATCAACGGCTCTTCCGATAAACTCTTCCCACCGGTTAGAACACTCGGAGGCATACCGGTCAGAGCCGATCTTATTCCAACCACAACCTGTTGAAATTTTCCAGGGCTTATGGTAGACATGGCAAACAAGAGAACAAAAAACGTCAACAATAAAGTTACCATGTCACCGTATGTGGTGAGCCAGCTACCTTTCGGCGCTTCAGGCTGTTTCTTTTTTCTTGGCATTACGCAGTTGCCTCCTGGGTTGCTGCTTCGTAAGCGGTTTTTTCCTGGATATTCAAGAACGATTTGAGTTTTTCTTCCAAAACTCTTGGATTTTCTCCAGCTTGAATTGAAAGGACCCCTTCCAAGATCATCTGTTTTTGTCTCAAAATCTTAGTAGCTCTACGTCCTATCTTTTCTCCCATCGGTAAGAAGACACTGTTTGAAAGAATGGAGCCGTAGAAAGTTGTTATCAACGCCACAGACATTCCAGGCCCAAGTGTTTCAGGATTATTCAGAGTCTTGAGCATCGCTATGAGACCTATGAGTGTTCCTATCATTCCATAAGCCGGTGCAAAAGCTCCAGCAGAATCCATCAATGCTTTTTCAGATGCAAAATCTTCTTCGATCAAATCCATCTCCGTTTCCATCATGCTCCTTAGAAGATCTGGATCGGTTCCATCTATGACGAGTTGGACTGCCTTTTTCATAAAAGGATCTTCTATTTCGTTCAGGTTCTCTTCCAAAGACAACAGTCCTTCTCGCCTTGCCTTTTCAGAGAAAGATACGAGTGTTCTAACAAGCCCTATGTTATCAACCTTCGGTTCTTTAATAGTAGACAACATGACCTGGATAATCCTGAAACTTTTCTCCTTCGGATGTGAGGCAATAGTGGAAGCCAATGCCCCACCAACCGTTATGAAGAGCGATGGCAAGTTGTAATAGGTCATCAAAGAAGACTGGTTTGAGATAATTCCAAAGGCAATCATTCCAAAAGCCAGACCTATACCGAGAATCGTCGAAATATCCATCTAATCACCTACCTACTGCCGAGGTAAGTATTTTAGAATATCAAGTACTGGATATGCTTGCTTTTTGTATTCTATCACTTTTGAGACGACTTCCTCGACTCTTTCTTGAACTATATATTTTCTGCCATTGAACAATGTAATAGTTGTATCTGGCAGTGCTTCAATCGATTCGATCATTTCGGCATTTAAAACAAATTGTTTACCCCGCAAATGTGTAAGCCATATCATCAAAATTCACCTTTATCTCCTCAGTGCGACGAGTTCACCTAAAATCGTGTCTGCTGTCGTTATGACTCTTGCATTTGCTTGAAAACCACGCTGAGCTATGATCATTTTCGTAAATTCCTCTGCAAGATCGACATTGGACATCTCAAGGGCTCCCGGGATCAGTGTGCCTCTTCCGCCACTTCCAGCGGTTCCTATCTGTGCAAGACCACTATTTGCAGATACAACATACAATGAATTTCCTATTTCTGTGAGACCTGACGGGTTGTTGAAAACGGCAAGCGCTATTTGACCAAGAATATCTGTCAGACCATTACTGAAGGTACCTATTATTTCACCATTTTCGTTTATGGCAAAGGACTGCAATGTTCCAAGGGCATTACCATTCTGGTAAGTGAAAGCAGCAGAATTGCTTCCGGAAAATTGAGTCAGAGATGTGAAATCGATCGTAGCCTTTACTGTACTATCACCCATATGCGCTGCATCAAATTCTATCGTTCTCAATTCAGTATTACTCACATTGAGCGTCGTTCCATCCCACGTAATACCATACATTCCACTGATTCTTCCAGATTCGTTGAAATTTACAATGCCTCCAACGTAATTGTTTATTCCAACTGTAGTCTGTCCATTTGCATCGACATAACTGATTGGTTCGCCACTCGCCGTATAAGCCCTCCAAAGCCAAGCATTTTGCATATTACCGAATTGACCTATTCTTGTGAACTCAAGATATACAGAGTAAGGATTCCCGAGTGAGTCATACATTTGAACTGCTGTGACATATTTTGGACTTTCATACTGAAGCGTTGAGAAATTTGAAGGATTGTCTGATTCATAAAATCTTGCTTCACCAGCAGTGGGAATTGAAATAGTGGCATCGCCACCAAGTGTGACTTCATCGCCGGCACTCGCGTTTCCAAAGATTACGAAGTATCTTCCCCCATTAACTATGTCAGGTATGGTAAAATTACTACCAGTAATATTCACATTACCCTCGTAGATTATTTGTCCATTTTCGTCTTTGACAACTGTGTAATATATTCCATCGCTTGGTATATTCCCACCGAAATCTGTGTTTGTCAATCGACCATCAGCTGATGCAGTTGCTTGATAAGCCGTACCAGAACTTTCAACCCTACCAAATTCATTGAGTACCATAAACCCTACGGCTTTTACCTTCCCATCTTCACCATAAAGGTCCCATGTGTAGCTCTGAGATTTACTGAAAGGATCGGTTTGTCTAACAAAATCTGCACTTGTTCTTGAGAAGACAAATCTAACGGTGTAGTCGGTGTTGTTTGTCGTGTCAGTTACTGTCATTGAAAAAGGTATTGGTCCGACTCTTGAGTTTAAATTTCCTGCGATCGTTGCATTAGTTGTCGCATTCGCTGGCATAGTCATACCAGCACTTATTGTAATATCACCGATGGGTCTATTGGTGTCAACATACCTTATACCGGTAGTTGGATCTTGTATTGCGCTCCAACCTTGAACCTTAAGACCAGTAGAGCTTTGTATGAGTGTGCCATTCGAATCAACGGTCATGGCACCGGCTCTTGTATAGTAATATTGGCTGCCATTACTCAAAACGAAGAATCCATCCCCTTCTATAGCGAGATCTGTCCCATTACCAGTATTTTCGAATGAACCTTGGGTCATTATCTTATCAACGGTTGCAAGTTGTGAACCAAGACCGATTTGAATAGGATTGGTTCCACCAATGTTGTTTTGTGGGCTTCTTGCCGCTTTCATTGTTTGTAAAAGTGCCGTTTGAAAAGTCACACGGGAACCCTTGAAACCCACTGTGTTCACATTTGCAATATTATTACCAACTACGTCGATTGAATACTGGAAGTTTTTCATTCCAGCAACGCCACTGAACATTGAGCGCATCATGTGTTATCACCCTCCTCCATTATCTCAACGATTGAAGCAAGAGGATACTCTTTTCCACCGATGTACACGTATATCTGATTATTTCTGAACTTCACCGATTCGATCTTGCCACCTTCAACTCCGCCGATTTCTGTCTCGCTGCCGTCTGAGTTGATTTTTGAAACGGTGTAAGTATACGTACCATCTGACACGGTCAAACCACTGCTATCTCTCGCATCCCAAACATAGGCATGTGTTCCTGCGTCAAGAGAGCTCGAGGTGGCTTCCTTCACAAGATTTCCGTTTGAATCGTAGATGCGTATGACCACAGGGGCTGCTTCATCCAACTCAAAAACAATACTCTCTGCTGTGCCATCGCTTACAGCTATCTGATCTGTTTGAACAACTGCGTATTTTCCTATCAACGATGCCGCTTGTGCCTGAAATGCTCCCTCTTGAAGCGTCAGGAAATTTTGAATCGATTCGGTCATATTGGTTATCTGCTCAAGTGTCGAAAACTGTGTCAGTTGAGCGATAAAGTCTTTGTTGTCCATTGGATCGAGTGGATTTTGATTTTTCAATTCAGTAATCAACAATAGAAGAAAGGCTTCTTTGTCAAGGGTATTACTCGCCGTTCTCTGGGTTGTTGTATAGGTTGAGTATGAATAATCAATCGCGTTGATCATCTTCATTCACCTCCTCTTGTTGTTTTTTGTGCCTTTTTTCATTTTGATGATGGTCTTGTCCTTGATCCTTAGTCAACTGATCTTCTTCCAATTTTTGTGGTGTCTTCACCTCTACTTGCTCAACCTTAAAACCAAGTGTATTCAACCTTGAAACAAGATCTTTGGAACTTTTTTCGAGTATTTCTTTTGTTTCATCTGTTGCAACCTTTAGAGTGATCAAGAGTTTGTCTTGTTGTTTAATGATCTCGATTTCAACCTTTCCAAGATTTGGTGGAGAGAGATCTACTGTCGCTTTTTCTGTGAAACTATCTTGCATTTGTTTTATCGTATCAACGATGGTTTGAATGTTCGAACTTCTTTGTTCTTGTTCCACACGAACTATTACAGAGTCAATATTTTTCTGATATTCTTGATGACTTTGAACTGGTTGTTCATTTTCATATGTCTTTCGAGCGAGTTTGGTGTTCAAGAGCTCTTTTACTTGTTCGGTTTGTTCCAACTTCTCCATTTGTGGTTGCTGAGTAATTTGAGGTGATTCTTTTTTCAAATCCCTTGCTATTTCGAGTTTGAAGTTTTCTATCTTTATAGGCTGTGAAGTTTTCAGTTGGTCTGGCAACTCCCTCTTGATTTGTTTGAATTGCGTAAATTCACTTGTACTGTCTTGAATTTGAACAAGGGCATTTCTTATGATGACCTGTGCTTGTTTGAACGTTACAGTAGTTGCTTGTGTAGAAGATTGTTCAGAGGTTTTGTTTGATACTATGTTCTCAGCCAGTATTACGGTTTGTTGGTTGATCTTTTTTACAGGTTTATCTTTTATTTTTTCAAGGTTTTCAGATACATTTTGAGTATCTACTTGAGATTGATTGACAAGATAATCAACGATATCTCTGGAAAGTGCCATCTTCTGTTGGCTTTGAGCGATCGCTTGGTCTGACTTGAGATTTGTTTTATTGAGTTTGGTATCTGTATCTTTCGAAGATTGAATCATATTTACCGACATCTTCGAAGATCCTATGTTCTGCTCTTGAGTATTTGTAGAAAATGACTGTGATTTGAGATCTGTGTCTGTTTGTTTTTTTGTGACTTCATTTAGAATGTTTTTGTGTAGTTTATCATCTATGATTCTGATCTCTGAATTTTCTTGTACTGTATTGATCTTTTGTGAGTTGGATTGTGTCTTGGTTTGTGGCATGACAAAACTTGTGTGATTTGTCTGTGATGGTAGATTTACCTGTTCGATATTCACGATTGTTTTGTCGTTTACTGATACAGTTTTGTTTGTTTGTCGTTGGGTATTATTCTGATCTATAATTGTGTTGAAAACATTCTGATTATCTTTGTTGTTCAGAGTCATCTGTGAATTGTTTTGTTTTTGTATATTCGAGCTGGATATATCGTTCAGTTGTTTTTGGATTGATGTACTATCTTTGATATTTTTTTGATCAATTATTTGAAGAGATTCGTTGGTTAGTCGATCTTTCTGAGTTGACTCATTTGTCTTTTTGATAAGTTGTTGAGTGGGATTTTGTTGATTAGCCTGAATATTTTCCTGTTTCTTTGTTATCTGTTGGCTTTGCTGATTGTCTTGATGAGTTTTAGCTACAGATTTTTGGATATCCGGCATGGTCTTGATATTCTGCTCAGAATTATTAGTCTGAGTTGTTTTGATTTGCTCTGTTTTCGAGTTATCGGGACCAGGTGATTCATTTTTTTGTGAAGAGAGATTTTTTATCTGTTCTTGATTAGATGGTTTTTTATCTTCAGATTTTGTAACAAATTGGGATAGTATTTTCGTTTGTTCTTGTTCTTGTGAATGAATTTTTTCTCCTTTGTCTGATGAGACTTCTGACTCGTTTGGGATTTCAGCGGGTATCTTTGACTGAATTTGTTTAATGATCTCGGTCAGTTGAGTGGAAGCTTTGAGATCTTTTTGGTTTGTAGTAGTAGTAGTTTCATCCTTTTGCTGCTTGTCAACCACTTTGATAAAATCTGGCACAGTTATCTGTCCCTGCTGCACCTTGGTCTTGACTAACTGCAAGATAGCAGCAAAGGAGGCTGAAGTCGATGATTTCACCGGTTTTTGTTCTGGGAATTCGTTGTTTGAAATAGGTTGGGTTGTTATAGGTTCACCCCCTTTAGTACCAGTTTTTGGAAGAGTTCTGGTTTTTGATCTTTGAGTTTTTTAAGTATCTCTTTGGATCTTTCTTGTTTTAGAATTGAGAGTATCACCGTCACGGAATTTTCATCCAATGAAAGAGAATCAATCATTTGCAATATCTGTTCATCTGTGAACTGGTTCAAAAATTCTATCGACAGATCTTTCACCACTTTTGCATCGATCAACGAAGATAATTCCTCTGTGATCTGTTTTTGCCTTTGTTCGAGTTGTTTTTGCCTTTCTTCCAAATCTCTGAGTATACCTTCAACCGATGCTATTTTGTTCATCACCTGAGCCGCTTTCGCCGGGTTTAGTCTTCCAAGTTCAGTCAGCACATCGGCTCTCAGGTCAGATGAAAGCCCCGTCAAAGCGGCAGCTATGGAATCGATTGTATAAGCATCGCTGGCAAGAACTGGAGCGATAGCCGCTGGATCTGCATTAGAGATTGTTTCACTGATCTTCTTTATATCTTCTGGATTCTGAAGTTTTTTTATAGCTGCTTCGACTTGAAGTAATCTGTCTTCCCAGTTTTTTCTCATCTCAATGACAATCTTTCTTTCTGCTTCAACGAGTTTCAATTGTTCCTCGGCTTGAGTCTTTGTCTTTTTTGCCTCTTCAAGTATTTGCTGTGCTCTTTGTGAAGCCGCCTTTGAAATATCCTGAAAGTATTCTGCAGGAGAGAGTATTTGAAGTGGCTCGTACTTAACGTATTTGTTGACATAAGGAATTTTCGAAAGGAGAAAGGCAAAATAACTTTTCCAGTCCTCGATTGGGTTCATGGAAAGGCCTTTTATTCTATTGTATTCGAAAACAAAATATCCATATACAAGCACAGTAAAGCTTATAAAAATGGCTATGATAATTATTTTAAGAAAGGCCTTTAGTCTGCCCTTCTTTTTTTGCTTTTCTGCCAAATACTACCCTCCTGAAAAATTTTTCTGCACAATGAGTAAGTACTCCTAAAGGAAAGTAGTATAATATATTTACTCAAATGGGGTTGAGTTACTCAAGGGGGGTTGAGTTATGTACTTTTCATTGACACCGAAGAGTTCGAAAGAAAATTTGTACAATCGTCAGAAAGAGCTATCAAAACTGAATGAATATTCAAAGACAGCAAGAATCATTCTCATAACTGGTATAAGAAGAGTAGGTAAAACATCTGTACTGAAGGTGTTTCTTGAACAGATGAAAAATCAAGGTCATTCGACAGTTTTTGTAGATTGCAGAATATATGAAAAAATAAACAAATTTGACAGGATTTCATTTGAAAAGAAGCTTGTGACTGAATTTGAGAATATCGTTCAAAAAAACAAAGGAATTTTCAAAATGCTTGCAAAGATAAATGTAGCTGGTGTTGAAATAAATTTTGAAAAACTTCAGAAAGATCGAAACTTACAGGACTATCTTGAGTTGATCAACAAAGCCTTGAAAAAGAAAGATTCAAAGTTGTTCATTGCCTTCGACGAAGCTCAAGTTTTGAGATTCTACGGCAGAGGAGGAAAGGACCTGTTGAATCTCATGGCACATGTATACGACAATCTTGAAAACATAGTCGTTGTATTAACGGGTTCCGAATTAGGTGTATTACATGATTTTTTGAATTTAGAAGATGCAAATTCACCACTCTTTGGAAGATATGTCCACAAGTTATTGCTTGAGAGATTTCAAAGGTCTGAATCGATTGAATTTCTCATCGAGGGTTTCAAGCAAATCGGTATAGAACCATCGATCGAAAAGATCGAAAAAGCAGTTGATTTATTAGATGGCATAACTGGATATCTTTCTATATACGGTTATACAGTATATACAACTAAGGACTGGGAAAATGCTTTGCAGGAAACAGAAAAATCCGCCATAAAGATAGTCAAAAAAGAGCTCGAAGCTCTTCGATTGAGATCTGAAAATTATATATTTGTTCTGAAAGCCATTGGCTTTGGAGCAGAAACATTCAGCCAAGTGAAGAACTTTGTCGAAGCGCGTTTTGGTCCCATGACGGACCAGACACTCAGTAACAACCTCGCTTCACTTCAAAAAATGGGGTTTTTAGAAGTTAATTACAAAGATGGAAAGAAGATCTACAGCATAAACGATCCAATGATTCGCAGAGTGCTTTTTGATTAATTTCTTGCCTTACCTTGGATGTGTTCTATGTTGATCTTGATTATGTATGTGGCTTTCAAATATTGTTCTATAACCTTTTCTGCCTGTTCTGCATAACGTGAACTGTACTTTTGTACGATCTTTCTCAATGGCTCAATAACATCTTTATCCTGCAGAAGTTCAGCCTTCCCAAAGACAACCACACTCTCGTACTTTGTGGAAAACTCATGCGGAATAACTTGACAACTTCCAACGACCACAAAGCACACCTTGTTGTTGGCCTTTATGTTATCTATCTTATGTCCCTCTTTTGCAGAATGTATGTAGATTACTCCATCTTCATAAAAATAATTGACAGGAACACCATAGGGATAAGATCCATCATGGGTACAAAGAATACCAAAATCGGCTTTTTTCAGTATCGATATCGCCCAAGAAGAGTCTATCGCTCTATCCTTACGTCGAAGTTCTCTAAAATCACTCATCACATCACCAGAATCATTATACTATTATTCAAAAAAGGACGGTGCTTTCACACCGCCCCGATTGGTTTTAATGCTTTAATTTTCCCACTGTAGATGTGGGTAACCATCGTTAATTGCCGAATTTATTGTCCAGACATTATCAAAATCCCAATTTGTGTAGGTGTTTTGAGATTTCATTTGAGTTGTCGTTTTTTCTAAAGCATCTGAAAAATCATTTGTATGACCAGAGATACTTGAGTCAAAAAAGCAATTTGTGGTATCTACAACGGTACCTGAAAAATTCCGGACAAAACCATAATCGATATCTTCAACTGCAGAATAACAGTTTTCAACAGATGGATGTTCTCCAATTGTATTCATTACAATAAATCCTACAGTTGTTGAACCATCTCCTGAACTTACCGTTCCTTTCGCATAACAGTTTTTCATAGAGATATCTGTGCCATCGGTCATTCCTAAGAAACCAGATATTTCAGCACTGTTTAATGCTTGAATATCAAATCTTGTGAAACATTCTTCAAACGATGCCTTTGTACCCGTGAAGCCAAAGCCAAAGATATCCATAAATTCATCGTTCGCAGTGATAGAACCTTCAAAGGAACATCTTAGAAACTTCTCACCTTCTCCCGAAATCCCTGCGACAAAACCTCCAATTTTTGTACTTTGAAAATTCACTTGAATATCCATTTCAACAGTACAGTTTATAAAATTTAATGAAGAAATAGTTGAACCTGCAAAACCTCCAACATAGCCACTCATTTCTGATGGATTTCTCCTTGCAAAGATCTGGCCTGATACTGAACAATCTTCGAAAGAATCAAAATTCATCTGTCCTATCTCACTTTCGTACCATTCAATATAACCGGCAAAACCGCCTATGTATGTACCCGTCGCATCGATTGTTCCATTAAAGGAACAGTTTTTAAAACCACTTATATTGGATGAACTGGCAAAGCCTCCGACTTCTTCAATACTATTTGGACCAATGATATCAACATCATTCACCGAGCAATTTTCAAACCATGTAGCATTAGCATCTGCAACAAATCCACCCAAGTAGTTGCTTGAATCGCCAGAAGCATTTATTTGTGTGTTTTTCACTTCACAGTCTGTGATAGTCGAACTACTGGTAAAACCAGCAAAACCTCCGACGTGGGTAGATTTTGATATAAATGAACCTTGGATGATTACCTTGTCGATCAGACTGTCGGATATATATCCAGCAAATATACCTGAATAAAATGCATCATATTCGACATGCGCATTGGTAAACACAATATTTCTTATATTCGCCTCAGACACAACACCAAAAAAGCCAGAATAATCATCTACATCGCTCAAAACAACCATGTTTTGAATCTCAAATCCCATGCCATCATAGCTGCCCGTAAACGGTCCCGGACTAACTGGAAAATCATGGCCAACTGGTTCCCAATTTGAAACAAGTGGGTCTAACTTGTTTTTCAAATCATTTAAATCTATATTCTTGATCTGCTTGAAATGTTTGTCAAGGTTATTTCTGATATTATTCAATTGCTGGGCTGTCACGATGATATATGGATCGTTCTGCGTCCCGTTTCCTCCAGCAAAATCTTGAGTTTCAGAGTACGCTGTAAAGTTTATCGTTGAAGTACTCGATACCTGTTTTGTCGGGCTAACTGTACCAGAGACTACTATGTAATAGTCATCCAGTTCGGCAGACACCGTTACCGCAACACTCAAACCAGTGATAGACCAGTTTCCATTTGAGTCGGTCGTTGCTTGCTGAGTGCCTGCCTTAACAGTAACATTAGATAAAGGTGTGCCGTCCCATAATTTTACTGTACCCTGAATGTCATACGTTACTGGTACAACCGGTGCGGCACAGTTGAACAACAAAAAGACTAACGGTAGTACCAAAAGAAATAGCCACTTTTTCACAAAAAGACCTCCTCTGTAAAAGTTTGGGGGATTAAAGGAAAAAGTTAGAATTGAACGGAGGGAAACCTGAGAGGGATAGGAGAAAATTCCACAATCAGCGACCGCTCAATTTTGTTAATGTAATTCTTCTCACCCCCTTGCCAAGTTAAAAAGATTATACACTATATTCTGAAGGCACCCGTCAAAAAAAGATACAGAAGTTTTATTCCACTCTCTGCATATACTGGAAATCTTGCAGCGAAAGCTGAATAATAAATCCACAATGTTGCAAAAATAGAACTGATTATAAAAGCAACGACGATATTTGCGGCACGTGGTTTTTCCTTCAATGAGTTTATTGAAGTTGCTCCAGAAAGAGCACTTATCACCAAAGCACTTGAAAGCAAAGGTGTTGTGAGTGATATCCCAAAGAAAAATCTTGAAAAGAATGCAATCACTGAGAATGGGAATACGTATACAAATCCATTTTCCAGAGCTTTTTTCACAGCCTTTTTCCCGTATTTTTCCTTCAAATCTCCATTGAATGGTTTTGAAAACCAGACTAAAATGATTTGTAAAGACCTCCAAAGAAAAGACCCATCGTCACACTGAACAGTGTGTTCAAAAGATTTATGTCTTTTATTGGCTTTGAGAAGGCTACAAAGCCTATTAAACCAAAACCTATTATTCTGAAAAAAGCCTTTAAACCGGAAATTTTCAAAATATTCTCATTCAACGAAATCACCTGCCATATTCATCATTTTGATTCTACTGAGCCGTCAATTCTGGACAGTTCAAAGCCCAGATGATTTCATCTATTTGTTCTTTTGAAGTAACTGTGGAAAGATCTGCGCCATTGTCTAAAAGTTGTATTCTCAACACATCATGGATGCCAATGAGGAGGCTAAAAGAATAATAGGGGAAGTATTTAATTTCTTTATGAAAAATCCTGATAAACTACCAAAAGAAACTCGTGAGAGGAGAAAATTAATAGGAAATATTTCCAAAGAGAAAAAGGCTTTAGTTATTGCTGATTATATTTCTGGTATGACTGATGATTGGCTTTTTATAAATTATGAGACTTACCTATATAGTCATTTTAGTAGATTTAAAGAGTTGCAATTTAAAAAGAGTTGTGATTGGATAAAGCCTTTAGAGGAGGCTGAACAAAAAGGACAAATTATAAAAATTGATAAACCTGAAGATTTAGCATTATACGAAGGAACAAAAATGTTGATACTAACTTTAGAAGGTATCAAAGAAAGAAATCTAAAAATAAAGGGAAAAGCAATATATAGAAAATATGATCATGTTGAAATTGAGGAATTGGACGATGTGATTAGTGGAAATGATGTTTTAGTAGTTGAAGATGATATAAAAACGGAAGATTAAAAAGTAATTTTAGAGTTTTAAGAGATAGCCATTTTGTTTTAGCCAATCTTTATATTTTTCATAGTCTGGCATTAGCATTTTAACTTTAATCCAGAAATTTCTTTTATGATTTTTCTCTTCAAGATGTACAAGTTCATGTATAACAACATAATCAATTACAGAAAGTGGTGCCATTATTAAACGCCAAGAAAAGCTTAAAGTTCCTTTAGAAGAGCATGATGCCCATCTTGTTTTAGCATCTGAAATTCTGATCTTACTATAAATAAAGCCTCTCTTTTTAGCATATATTTCTACTCTTTCGGAAATTTTATCAAATGCTTTTTTCTTATACCAATTAATAAAAATTTCTCGTGCCTTAGGAAGATAATCTTTAGAAAGGTAAAAGCCATTATTAAAAACTAAAGATATATCTTGTTTATCTACTATATAAAGTTTATAATATCTTCCAAGATAGAGAAATCCTTCACCATTTACAAATTCTTTATTAAGAGTTTTTGGATCTCTTTCAAGAATTTCTTTTATTCTTCTTTCTATCCAATTTTTATGTTTGATGACAACTTTTTGTATAATATCTTCGCTTACTCCAAAAGGAGCTTTCACAATTAAAGTAGCATCGTCTTTAATCTGTATTGCTATTGTTTTTCTATCCGATCTTATAATTTTATCAATTTTCATTAGTTATCTTCCCATAAATATGGTATGCAAGTTCTAAAAATTTTTGAGCTATTTCATTTCTTTTTTCAAAGAATGAATTGTTCTTACCTTTTCTGGGTAAAAGAATATGAGAAATTATATAGGATTTCAACCTTTTTTGCTTTGTATAATTTTCCCAAAAATCTACTGTTTTTATTTCCCTTGTTATTATTTCTATTACATCCTTGGTAATTCCAACAAGTAGATCTATATTCTCCTTATCAATATTTTCTTCAGGGGTATTAACAAATAATACCTGTTTAAGAACTCCAAAAAATGGCTTTTCTTTTTCAGGATCCAAGCCATAATTTTCTTCTAATTTTCTTCCTTGAATTGTATTCTCTCTTAGCTTTTCAAGCTCTTGTGCCTGTAATTCCCAATTTTCCTTGTAATCTTCAAGTATTCTTTTAAGCACATCGGAAAATCTTTCGTATAGTTCAGGATCTTCCTCATAGTGCTTTATAATGTATTCCCTAATAGCATGTTCTAATTCAGAGGCTTTTGCTTTTGGAGATTTTTTACTTAATTTTGATATAAAATCGTCAGATAAAAGGGGAGTTGGTGGAATTTTAGGATCAATTCCCTTTGATATTAGATATTCGTCAACTATCTCTCTTATTTTTTTACTTGCATCTTTAATGCTTAGTTTATCGTCTCTGTATCTGTTTCTTGCAGACTCTTTTATGAAATTGACTATTTTTAAATCTGTAATGTATTTTAATGCATCTGGATCTGGTAATACTTTATCCATAGCCTTATTAAACTCTCTTACAAGAGTTATGAATTCATCTCTTACTTCTTCATCTACAAGAAGGTCTATACATTCATCTATATTGCTTCTCCAATTTTCAATTTTGTATCTTCTGAAAAAGTTCTCTATGTTACTGTAAGCATATTTCAGTTCATCTTTACTTTTATCTTTGTTAACAATAACTTGACATATCTCCTCTATATCTTCATCAGCATATATAGAAAGTGCTTCTTTCAAATGTTTTAAAACGCCAACATAATCAACAACATATCCACAGCTTTTGTTCTTATAAACTCTATTTACTCTTGCAATTGCCTGCAAAAGATTGTGTTCTTTTAATACATTATCAAGGTACATAACTTGCTCAATAGGTGCATCAAAGCCTGTTATAAGCATTTGATTTACAACAATTATTCCCACATCCCCACTTATGCCTTTTTCATTATCAACCATATCAAATGGCATTCTAAAACTATAAATATTTTTGTCTTGCTCTGTCTCATCTGTATATTCTCTCTTATAAATTTGTGGATCATCATTTGGTAATCCTGATATAATTACAGCTACTTTAAGTCTCTTAAGTATTTCTATGTCAATATTATTAGGATTGTTTTTTTCAAGTTCTGCAATCTTTTCTTTAAGAGCGTTCTCAAGAGCTTCTTTATATCTGACTGCTGCAAGACGTGACACAGCAACCACTTGGGCTTTAAATCCATTTGGAAATACATGGGTGATGTAATGGTTTATCATATCTTTTGCTTTATCTTTTATTACTTCTTCAGCTTCAAGATATGCTTTCCATGTATATCGTCCTAATATTTTTCTTTTTTCCTCTTCATCAATTGCATAGAAGACATCTTCAAATTTTGCATTAGCAGATTCTTCATCAGAAAGATCAGCAGAGTGAGTTCTGCCCTCATATACAATTTCAACTGTTACACCATCATCTACTGCTTGCTTTATGCTGTATTTATCAATATATTCGCCAAAAGTTAATTCAGTTTTTTCTATTGGTGTTCCAGTAAATGCGATTTTTATTGAATTTGGGAGAGACTTTCTTAAATTGGCTCCTAAGAGTTTATATTGTGTTCTATGGGCTTCATCAATCATAACAAGAATATTGGGAGAGATGTTTAACACTGGGAATTCTTTTTCAAGATCTCTTTCTTGAAATTTATGAACCATTGCCATAATTAAATCTGGTGTATTTGTTCTAAGAAGTTCTTTAAGCTTTTCTATGCTATATGCGTGATGTATAGTATAACCTACACTTGTAGCAGTTTCTTTTAATTGTTTTTCGAGTTTTTCTCTATCTGTTATAAATACTATCTTAAAATTACTTAACTGTGGATCTTTATAAATCGCTCTTACAGTCTGCATCATTGTCAATGATTTACCAGATCCTTGTGTATGCCAAATTATTCCGCCTTTTTCCTCTGGAGTTTTTCCTTCTTTCAATCTTTTGATTATTTTTTTAACTGCTCTAAATTGTTGATATCTTGGTACTACTTTTATTAGTCCTTTTCCTTTTGGATCTTCAATCCATAGGGTGAATATGCGGAGAATATCCAGAAGATTTTCTCTTGAGAGAGTTCCTTGGACTAATACATTTTGACTTGTGACTGTACTACTACCTATATCACTCAGGCTATATGGATATGGATCTTTCCATTCATTAAAATGCTCATAATCTGCTGTAATGGTTCCAATTTTGGCAACTTGGTTTGAAGTAGCAACCATAAAAAGGTTATACCAGAACAATTTTTCATTCCCTTCTTTTTCACCTCTTCTATTTGAATATCTCATAAGCTGAGTTATTGCTTCATTTATAGGATCAGCTATCGCAGGAGATTTACATTCTACTACTACTAATGGTAATCCATTTACAAATAAGACTATGTCGGGAATTATATGTTTTTCTGTTCCAGGAATGTTTAATTTAAATTGAGATATGGCTATAAAAGAATTTTGTTCTGGATTTCTAAAGTCTATATATCTAACGGTAGGGCTCCTTTCTCCAGTTTTTCTGTTTTCTGATACCGAGGTATTTTCAAGGAGTAAATCATGGATCTCTCTATTTATTTCAATAAGCGAATTTGCTTGTGGAGTAGTAATTCTTCTTATTACTTCACTTATTTGGTCATCCTCTATCCAAGGATTTATTCTTTTTATAGAGTTTCTAAGTTCCTGTTCAAGAAGTACCTCTTTAAAACTCTCTCTAAATTTTACACTACCACCATAAACAGGCTCTCCTGAAGAATTAAATCTGACTATCTCTCTTATATCTTCAGGATTATCTTTATTCTGTCTATAAATCTTCCAACCAAGTTTTTGAAGATGGCCAAGGAATCTATTTTCTACATAATGCTCTTCATAAAGTTTGCTGTACATTTTCCTCCTCCAAAAGTAATTTGTTTACTCTCACCTTGCTAGTGAGTAAATCTTCCATTAATCCTTTTTTTATTCTTTCAAGTTTTTCTTTATATTTTTGTTCCTTTTCTATAACCTCATCAATTTGAGAGAGGATGGAAGCAATGCGCTTTTGTTCGGGAAGAGAGGGGAGGGGGATTAATACCTTATTTAATACATTTCTATTTAGGCTAGGTACCCCGGTTGACTCATTGTAAAACTCGAAATCAGTAGATACTAGATAAGTAAAGAGAAATTTAGGAATACATCTTTCTTTATTGATAATAGAATAAAAGGCTGTGTCAATGACAAAAAATTTTTGTTTTTCTGGTACGTAATATTTACTATTAATACTTCCTTTTCTAGGTATTACTACAGTTTCGCCTTCTCCTAAAAATTTATTGGTCTTCCCTAGGATGCCTGAAGTTCCGTAAACTAAGGAAATACCATTCTCATCATAATGTTCTTCTTCTAATCTTTCGCCATAAACTAAATAAACTACCTCCCCCAATCTCACCACTTCCCACTCTTCAGGTATTCTTCCAATTGGTGAATCTTTAAATTTATGTGTTTTTTCGTCCCTTATGTTTCCATTTTCATCAATACCTTTAGTTAATAAATCCTGCATTAAACCTTGTTTTATGCGTTTGTATTTTTCAATAATTTTGTCTGTTTTTTCTATGGCATTGTCTATGGTTTCAAGAACTTCAGCTATTTTTTGTTGCTCAGGAAGAGGGGGGAGGAGGATGGGGAATTGTTTTATCTCTGATAAATTTAAAGTAGGATATCCATTTCCTTTTTTATCTGAAAATTTAGTTTTAACTAAAACATAAAATAAATAGTTTTGTTCGAGATTTTTAGATATTGAATTTACTGCACATAAATGGCTAACTATATAGGCATCAAACGGAAGTTTTGCCCTTTTTTCTAAGTATATCGTAGCTCCACTTTTAGGAAATACGATCGTTCCTTTTGGAAAAAGCTTTAATTTATACTTACTAATAGCTTCATCTGTTATTAAATCAAACGATTTTATAATATGACTTTCATTATCAATATGTGACACCCTGACAAAATAGCTTTTTCCTCCAAAGTATATATCACTTTGTGGAGCAGACCCTCCAGATGATATTTCAGCTACATCTCCTAATCTTACTCTTTTCCATCCTTCAGGTATTTTTGTCTCTTCACTCATTGTAATACCCCAATTTATTTAAAAATTCTTCAAGTTTTCTTATCTCCTTATCTCTTTCCTCTTTCAACTCTTTCAAAGATATTTTATATTTATCCCATAAATTTTCAAAAACTCTTATTAGTTCCTTTTTCTCCGCATTGAGATATTTCTCTAAATGTTGTTTTATAGCTTCGTAAACTTTTTCCATAAGAAGATTTTTGGTTTCTTCCTCTGTAAACTCTTCTCTTTTTCTCTTTATATTTTCCTCTAATCTATCTTTTTTTATTTTTAGATTTTTATTTAAGTCCTTTAATTTCTTAGTTTTTAATTCTATATTTTTAATTAAATCTTGCCACTTCAAGGCTTCTTTTATAGCATAATCTTGTCCACTCAAATTAAGATCTCTCACAATACCTTTTAAATAGTCTATAACTTTCTGTGGAGTTTTTTGTCCTTGATCTTCTTCATCCCAGTCTTCTACTTCGTCAAGAAGCTCATTTAATTCGCTCTCTACCTTTGAAATTTTAGCTTCTAATTCTTCGATCTCTTCTAAATCTTTTGTAAAGAACTTTTTTTCTATTCTTTCACCTTCAATAAGTCCCTTGCTCCAACCGGACGAAATTATTGATTTAAAATCATATCTCAAATCTTCCCACCAGTTTACAAATACTCCAGCAATTTTGAATTTATCGAGGACTCCTAAAGGTAAAAGCTTATCTTCTAACTGCTTAAGCGCTAATCCTCTAAATATCCATAGATTATTACTTTCTGGAAATTTCTCTATTCCTTCCTTTATCTCCTGCCACCATTGTTCTAATCTTTCAAGGTGTTCTTCGAATATCTTTTTTACATTCTTATCATTTTCGACAACTTCTCTTAATTTCGTTTTGTCATCAATATTTTCAACAAAGTCTAAACTGTCTTCATTTTTAAACGTAAAAATATTTTCAATATTGAAATTAAATTTATTAATAAGAGGCTTATATAATTCAACCTCTTTCTTGGTGATAAATCCTAATAAGTGATGATGTACGCTCTCTATCTCAGGGTCGGGAGAGTTGTCCACATATCTACGAATATTTAGGTTATAATCATTTTCTTCAATTTCCTTGATATCTACAAGTCTTGAATATTTGGGGATTTTTAATTTATTTTCAAAAACTGTAACTATTTTTTCTATATCTTCGGGTCTTAAATAATTCTGATTTCTTCCCTCTCCGTACTCTCTATCTGCATTTATAAATAGGATTTTATTTTTAAGATGAGCTGGCTTATTCTTATTGATTACAATTATACAGGCAGGTATTCCAGTATTGTAAAATAACTTTGGGGGGAGACCAATAATGGCTTCTATTAAATCATCCTTAATTATTCCTTCTCTTATTATCTTTTCTTGTCCACCCCTAAAAAGTACTCCATGCGGCATTACAGTTGCCATTATTCCATCTGGTTTCAAGCTTGCAATCATGTGTTGTAAAAACATTAAATCTGCCTTTTTCCCTGTTTCAGGTGTAAATCCATATTTAAATCTTTCTGGATATTCCATACCCGTTCTTGTATAATTCTGAGAAAAAGGAGGATTGGCTAATATTCTATCAAACTGCTTGATATAGCCATTTTCTCTAAACATTGGTCTTATGAGTGTATCCTCATTTTCTATATGGGCATCAGGAATATCATGTAAAATCATATTCATCTTACATATTGACCAGGTAACCCCATTGAGTTCTTGTCCATAGAGAGCTAAATTTTTAGGATTTTGTCCTATCGCCTCAACATATTGTCTTGCTTCAATGAGGAATCCACCAGAGCCGACTGTAGGGTCATAAATAGACATTCCCTCTTGAGGTTTTACAAGTCTAACCATTAGAGTTTTAACATGGGGAGGAGTATAAAATTCTCCGCCTTTTTTTCCTGCTGATTCTGCAAATTCTTTTAATAAATATTCGTATGCTGCACCAAGTAAGTCTGGGAATTCAAAATCTTCGTTCCTTAATCTATACTTATTAAAATGATGTATTAAGTCAATTAACTGTTGATCCTTAAGACGGGTTTTACCTTTTACCGCATTATAATCTATATGCTTTAGAACTCCTTCAAGCTCTGGATTTGCTTCTTCTAATGCAGATAATGCCTTATTAAGTTGGTTACCTACATCTTCTTTTAAATTTAATATATTTTCCCATCTTGCTCTCTCTGGAACGAAAAATGTTTCTCCATATGTATTCGGATCCTCAAGAAGCTCATTAATCTCTTTCTCTGATAAACCTTCTTTTCTGTATTTTTCTCTTAGTTCTTCTCTCTTTTCCTCAAAAACATCTGAAATACGCTTTAAAAATAGCATACCAAAGATATATTCTTTATACTCGGAAGCATCCATTCTACCTCTAAGTATATCTGCAGCCTTAAACAAGTGAGTCTCAAGCTGGGTCAAGGTTATCTTACTATTATTCATATTCTATACCCTCTCCTATACTTTACGCTATTGTATGCCTGAAACCTTTTTATATTATAATCTTCTTAATTTTTAAATTCAACTACAATATTTTGTGCTATAATATCAGCAGATACTACTATATTTAGTGTTATATGTGATGGGGTGATGGGTTTTTAATTCTTACAATAGAAAAGAGGTGAATTGATTTGGCTATTCAAAGTATTCCCTTACTTTCCCAGATAAGATTACAACTTAATGCAGGAAACGATAGATTTATTTACAGGACCATAAACAATGTAAAACCTACTGCAAGTGATGAAGATGTCTATGCTGTAGCAGTTGCTATTGCAAGTTTACAAACATTCTTACTAAGACTTATAAGAATTACCATCTGTGCATATCTCAAAAAAATATCGATACAAATCTACATGTCGCTGTGAAAGATCAAGTCGGTGTGATAGTTTTCAAGAAAGATCAACCTATCAGATTGTTTGCGATCAATCATCCTGATATGACAAATGCCTTTTACTGTTATGCCGAAGATTTCTTCAACAAGTTGCCTGAACAGAGTAAAGATAGAAAATATGTCGTTCAGATGTTGGAGAAATTAATTCGAGATTTGAAAGAGTGATGTAAAAATGGTAGCTATCTTGGATCTTGGTTCTAATTCTTTCATTCTCCTTGTTTATGAAAAAGGTAGAGCGATCATGGAAAAGGTTTATGAAGTTGGTCTAAAATCGATCAAAGACGATAAACAAGCCTTTCGTGTTGCAAAGCAATCACTCGAAAAAATCAAAAGTGAAATCGATGGCATAGAAACATACGCTTTTGGTACAGCGATCTTTCGTGAGAGACGCCATCTTTTCGAAAGGCTGATGAAATATTTTGGGTTAAATGGAATGATTCTTTCAGAAAAAGAAGAAGCTTATTTGACATACTTGTCTGTCGATCCAAAACGAAGTATGAATATCACGGTTTTTGACCTGGGTGGAGGCAGTCTGGAAGTCGTTACAAAAGACTGGTTTGTGAGTCTTGGATTGGGTACACATGTGTTGAATTCTATCTTTGATCTCTCTTTACCAAGTGCAAAGGACTTTGACAAGGCAGTTGATTACGTCTCGAAACAACTACCAGATTTTGATAATCCCGTTGGTATCGGGGGGTCTTTTGTTGCAATTGCTGCATTGAAGGTTAAAAAATGGGACTTGAAATCACTCGATGGCTTTATACTCACGTTTGAAGACATACAGAAAATTTCAGAGGAACTCAGAAAAATGAATCCTCAACAGATAGTGAATATGAAGATAATACCACCTGGGAGAGAAAAAACTATCGTCGCAGGTTGCACAGTGGCAATTGCAATAGCAACAAAGGGCAACATAAAAGTCTCGACGAAAGGTTTCAGATACACTTTGGCTGAGATGATAGAAGAGGGAAAATGGCCCATCTCTGGCGTGCCCGGGGAGATTTGAACTCCCGGCCTCCAGATCCGCAGTCTGGCGCTCTATCCAGCTGAGCTACGGGCACAACCTGGCGGAGAGGGAGGGATTCGAACCCTCGGTGGAGGTAACCCTCCACACTTGCTTAGCAGGCAAGCGCCTTCGACCACTCGGCCACCTCTCCAAACTAATTTTCATTATAATACAACTCGCTCAAAATTCAAGCTCTGTTTTTCAGGAAAATCTCAGATGGCTATTTTATTCGAAATTTTTTCATACTCTGTTTTATTGGATTCTCTGGGATGTATCAGAATACCTTCCGCCTGAAATGACAGTACGGTACCTTCCCAGTCTTCTCGTAATAGTCTTGATGGTAATCTTCGGCAAGCCAAAAATCACTTGCCCTTTTGATTTGCGTTGCAACTTTGTACTTCTGTTTCAAGAAAGAAATTACTTCTTCTGCAACTCTTCTTTGCGTTTCGTTAGTATAAAAAATCACACTCTTGTACTGCTCACCGATGTCTGGTCCCTGACCACTTTCCTGTGTAAAGTCATGTATCTCGAAGAAATATCTAACAAGCGTTTCTTCGTCGATCTTTTTCGGATCGAAGATGACCTCTACAGTCTCGTAATGCCCAGTTAGTCCAGTACACACCTGTTCGTAAGTGGGGTTTTTCCAAGTACCACCCATGTACCCCACCCTTGTATCAAATACACCTTCAAGCTGCTTGAAAAGATGCTCAACGCCCCAGAAACAACCGCCAGCAAAGAACATTCTGTCTATCGGCGGTTTCTCGCCTTTCGGTACAAATAAAAGAGAAACGGAATTAACACAATGGCGTACATCCTTCGGTGTGAACTTCTCACCGTAGAAGACATGACCAAGATGTGCACCACAATATGCACATACTATCTCGGTACGTATCCCATCCCTGTCTGGTTGTTTTTTGACGGCTCCTGGGATTTCATCATCAAAGGCAGGCCAGCCACATCCAGAATGAAACTTGTCAGAAGAATTGTACAGTGGTATACCACAGTTCTTGCAAACATATATGCCTTCTTTGAAATGATTCTCATATTCTCCAGTAAACGGTCTCTCGGTACCTTTCGAAAAAAGCACAAACTTCTCAAAATCAGAAAGGTTAGGATTTATGATCTTGTGTTTCACAGTATCACCATCTCCACATCAGGGTAGTATTAACTTCACATATATTTATATCACTGAATGATAAGATCAACGACCATAGAAATGATAAAAGTTGAAAAGTAAAGATTATTGATCCTATGAAATGTGTTCACTTGTAGCATGCTATTGTTGTGCCATTTTGAAGAGATTTGTTCACTGTCAGGTTAATATCACATACAACATACGGCTTGTTTTTGAATCGCTTTAAAGCATAAGTAGATAGTGCAAAATGCAGGGTAAAAAAGTACATTGCAAAGTAAAAATTATTTTTAAATAAAATGTTTTAGTGACTATTATTTCACAAATAATTGAAGAAAATATTAGTATTCAAAAGTCTATTTTCAAATGATTTCTAATGAATTACTTCAATGATATTATTTAATTATCATCCATTCTCGCGGGGGTATTTTTAATGAAGAAGGTGGCTTTCTTAGTAATTATCGTGGTAATTGTCTTTCTCAGTTCTGGGTGTTTAAAGCTTGAAAACAGCAACAAAGGCAAGTTAATTGTGAGTTTTAGTCAATTGAAGGCGATACCAAGTTCACAACCAAAAAAGGGAGTCATCAGTATCAGCAAGAATCAGAGAGTTCTACAAAGAAATTTTGATTTTCCAGCTTCACAGATAGTATTCGATTCAATCGAAGAAGGTATTTGGAATGTCTACGTACAGATATTAGATGAAAGTGGCTATGTATTGTATAAAACCACAGAACAAGTGAAAGTCATTGCGAATCAGATTAACTATTGCTCCTTAATACTCTCGTTGAATACTGCCGATCTGGTTTTGAATGTGAAAGTAGAATCAGATCAACCAGACAGTGTTTTAATAGATCTATTTTGTGATGATGAACATCTCAATGATCAAAAACCGTTGGAGAATAGAACCGCGACTTTTACTTTCAGCAATATTAAAAGTGCCGTATGGGATATGAAACTGACATTGCTTTCTGGGCAAGACATTATCATGATAGTACCGGAAATCGGATCTTATGGCTTAGAGCTTCAACCTGGGAGAACAAATATTTTCGATGTGACGATAGATCGCTTTGGGAATCTGTCGGTAGAGGTTTTTGTACCAAACCTTGGTGTTGTCAACGATGCCACATTGACAAACCTTGAGGAAGGTATCAAGATAGAATGGGACCCTGTTGAAGGAGCCGATTCATACGACCTGTATAGAAAAGAAAAAGATCTCTGGCTCAAGTTGAATTCGACCTCACTTGAACAAACTAATTTCATCGATACCAATGTTTTAGAAGGTGAAACATACTACTATGTCATCAATGCCAAGTCATTGACAGGTCTTCAGAGTGGTTTTTCTGAGATCTTCAGTAAGACAAGAGATACAAACAGGATCTTTGTGGGGACCTTTTCCAAGGAGATTTACAGATTGAAAAGAACAGATTCTGGTTTTGAGACAGTAAAATACAAATCACTGACCGGTATACCGTTCCATTTACACACAAAAGGAAATTCGCTGTATGTTGTTACATCAAACATTGTCATGGAGCTTGATCCAAATACCTTAGAAACAGTTAGAACTAAATCATTCACATTTATATCATCACCAGCTGATTTCACCGAGAATTATCTTTTCCTAATCGGAGCAAACCGAATATACAGATTAAATCTCACAACCTTTGGATATGACGAATACCCCTTGCAGGGTGTCAATTTCTTGTCATCGGATAGATATCTTTGTACAGTTACATCTGCAGGACAGATACAGATCCGTGATCCGGAAGATCCCAACAACATAATAGCTCAGGCAACCGGGTCTTATGTTTTTACCAAAGAAGATAAGGTATTCATCTACAAAAACAACAATCTTGAATACTACACAATCGAGTCCAATAATTTGATTTACAAGGATTCAATACCAATCAGTGAAACACCCATGGCTTTGGATGTCTATCAACAATATGCTTATTTGGCAGTCGACAATGGTTTTTATGTGATCAATCTATCCAATATGAATGGACAGAAAATATCTTTGGAACTATCAAAAAATCTCATGGTTTATGAAAATGAATTGTTTGTCCTACATGATAAATTTTTGAAAATCTTTGATATATCCAACCCAACAACTCCTGTGCTGAAATATTCATATACTTTTACAAACAGTGGCTGGAGCATTTTCGTAGATTAGAAGGCGGAGATTTCCGCCTTCTTCAAATTTTAGTGACATACATCTGTGAATGAAGCCATCTTTTGAAGTTCTTACCTTGACAAGTGTTTCTTATTTCGAGTTCCTTTTCTATCTTATTAACAACCTCGAGTTTTGACATACCCCAGTTTCCAACAATCGTCATATCTTTGGGTGGGTCTGAAGCAAGCCTGTGAATCACGATGTTTTCTGAAAGATTTTCCAAAAAGGCTATTACACGATCTTTGTATTGATCAAAACTAAGCAATTGGATTTGTCCTGTCTTGAGCAGTTTTTCAAGTTCTGTTCCCTTAACCACATAAAGCGAGTGCAATTTCACACCATCGACTCCAAGGCATGAAATTGTTCTTGCAGTATCTATGACATCCTCAATCTCATCCCATGGTAGATCCACGATGACATGAACGACAATTTCAAGGTTGTGTTTTTTAACTCTCAAAACGGCATCTATGAATTCTGCTAAACCGTGTCCTCTTTTGATTATTCTCAGGGTTTTTGGGTTTATCGTTTGAAGACCGAGTTCAAGAGAAACATCTACTCTGCTCTTAAAACTCTCAAGGATTTCAAGAACCGGTTCTTGCACACAATCAGGTCTTGTTGATACAGCAAGTTGTACAATACTTTTGTCTATAATTGCCTCTTCGTATTTTCTTTTCAAAACATCCACAGGTGCATAGGTATTTGTGAAAGCCTGGAAGTAGACAATGAATTTCTCGGCTTTGTATTTAGATATCGCCCATTGTCTTTGTTTCTCTACTTGCTCTCTTATCGAGAGACTGTGAAAGGCATTAAAACCACTTCCAGTTGGATCACAGAATATACACGGACTTGATTTCTCACGATTTGGACATGTAAAACCAGCATCTATAATAAGTCTATGTACTTTTGCACCATATCTTTGTTTGAGATGATTACTCAATTTCAGGTATCTGTCAATCGCTTCATCACCTCCGTGAATTTTCTCAAAATTTCAGACTCATCGATCGTGGGATAAACACCATTCAGGTAAACCCATTTACCTTTTATCATAGTTCCAAAAACATCGGTGGAATTTAATGAGTGAACAAGATGTGCCATGAGATTTTTGTGTGGTAAGTACCATGGTTTTTCTATATCAAGAACTATCAGGTCGGCATCCGCACCAATTTCAATCGTGCCGGTGGTGAGACCACTTGCTCTTGCACCGACAATCGTTGCCATTGCCAAGGCTTGTTGAATGGTTATGTTTGTTGGATCTTCCATCTTCTGTAAGAGTGTTGCAAGCCTCATTTCATGCCAGATATCCAGAGTATTGTTGCTTGCCGCACCGTCGGTACCAAGGCATATCTGAACCTTTCTATTGAGCATCTTATGAATTGGTGCAATACCGTTTGCTAACTTCAAGTTACTCGTTGGATTGTGTGCCACGAAAAAATTCTGCCTTGCTAAGAGGTCAATCTCATGTTCTTTCACATGAACACAATGTGCAAAGATAACGTCGCATTCAGAGATGCTCGTCTTGAGTAATTCCGACAAGGAATAGTTCTCTTTTTTTGATTCATACAAATGAATAGTTATTTTTGCCTTGAGTGCATGCGCAACTTTACCTATTTGATCTATATACTCTAAAGAACAGCTATAAGGTGCATGTGGTCCAAATCCAACGAGTATCAAACCATTTTTTCCATTCCAACGCTCAAAGTATTTCACGTTCTGATTCAACCTGCCATTGTCGGTATTTGGACCACCGTTATCTACAAGACCACGTGTTATCAAAGCTTTCATTCCAAAATCAACTGCGGCTTGTGCAACTGCATCGCAATGAAAATACATATCAACATAAGCTGTGATTCCTTTTCTTGCCATTTCCATTTGAGCCAGCATAGTGCCATAATAGACGTCCTCTTGGCTAAGTCTTTCTTCTATCGGAAAGATCTTTTTGAAAAGCCAATCTTCCAGGTACATGTCTTCAGCCAAACCTCTCATCAAAGTCATTGCCGCATGTGTGTGTGAATTAACCAATCCAGGCATGATTAACTTGCCAGAGAAATCATATCTTTCGTCGATCTCTTCATCAACAAAATTACCAATTTTTGAAATCTTTCCATTTTCTATCAACACGTTGGTTGCTATTGGTTGAGAAAACGCATCTCTCAAGACTAAAGCATTTTCAAACAGAATTTTCAAGTTTCTTCAACTCCTTTTCTATTTCAAACATCTTTTTTGCAGCGCTCTCGCTACTCTCTTCTTTAACCTTGATATAAATCTTCAATTTTGGTTCTGTACCTGAAGGTCTTATATATATCTTTGCATCGTCGATTTTGATGAGTATGGTCTCGTTTGGTATGTTTTCGTCTTTGGAATAGTCATATATTTCTTGTACCTTGAAATGCCCTATCCTTTTTGGTGGTTTCTTGGAAAGTTGTTCATAAAAATGTTTTGCATCTTCAGGAGTAGCCAATTCAAAAGAAATGAGTTTTTCAATATAATAGCCGTATCTATTGTACAAGTAATTCAATCGATCAATTGGATCAAATCTTGTACACATAACTGCTATAAGGGCTGAACCGATTACACCGTCTTTGTCTCTGACAAAATCTCCCGCCAGATAACCACAGCTTTCTTCAAAAGCTAAGAAATATCTAAAGTTTGGATCTGAACTTCTCTTTTCTATTTCATTTCCAATGAATTTGAAGCCAGTGGGAGTTTCCACGATTATGTGTTTTTGATCTTCACAGATATCGTTGACCATGTCGGTGGTAACAATTGTCTTGAACAAATAACTACCAGTTTGATATTTCTCACTGAGCATATCGGTGAGTAAAACTCCAACTTGATTACCACTCAATTTACAGTCATCAACCATGAAACCCACTCTATCGCAATCCGGATCGGTAGCGATTCCAAATTTCACTTGATTTTCTCCCATATATCTTTTCACTTGTTCAAAGGAGTCTATCTCTTCGGGATTGGGTAATCTGACTGTAGAGAACATAGGATCTGGGTACATTTGGTCTTTCACACAAATTACATTGATCCCAAGTGATCTCAAAACAACTGGTACAAACTCGGCACCTGTGCCATGAAGCGGCGAATAAACCAAATCGATATTGGTGAAACCAAGAACATACGGCTTCACTAATTCAACAACTGACTCGACATACTTTGTAATAATTTCCTCTGGTACCGATTGGACTGATGGTCCATGGGAAGGTGAAAATGGATGATCCATAAAAGATGAGATTTTCTCAGTATAAACTGGAATAGCTTGAACACCATCAGATGTATAAACTTTAAAGCCGTTGTATTGTGGCGGATTGTGACTTGCAGTTATAACGATACCTGCACCCAATTTCATAAACCTGACTGCAAAGGACAGCAAGGGTGTCGGTACAGGTTTCTCAAACAAGTAAGTTTCAATACCATATGAAGAAATAGTTTCAGCAGCAAGAGTTGCAAATTCTTTTGAATTTTTTCTCGTATCGTAAGCAATAACTATGCTCTTAAGTGATTCAGTTATCATCCAACTTGCAACAGCCTTACTGGCTTTTACAACAAGATCATGATCGAATTCTCCCTTTCTCATGACACCCCTAATTCCGCCAGTACCAAATAAAACCAAAATACTCACCTCTTGAAAATCTCTTCTCCACCAATCATCCTGAGCATTTCTTTTCTTTTTTCATCTTCACTTAGAACCCTCAAAACCATCTTATCCATAGAACGTTCCACTACAAAATGTCTATCTGCATAAGCTGCTATCTGGGGTAAATGTGTCACAACGATTGTCTGAAAATTCATAGAGACATCCTTTAATTTTTTGCCAAGTACATTACCAACCATACCACCTATACCAGTATCAACCTCGTCAAATATGAGAATTTGGGAAGAAAGATTAGTTGCAGATACAAGTTCCAAAGACAGAAGTAACCTTGAAAGCTCTCCGCCTGATAGGATATTTTTAATAGGTAACTGATCTTGATTGGGTAAAAGCACTACGAACTCGATTTGATCAATCCCGTTTGGGCTCAGATCGGGTAATCTTTCAATTTTCACTGAGAATTTCATGTTCATTGCCAGATCTTTCAAATGTTTTTCCACCTGTTCTGTTATATCTGTTATCACCTTGACACGTTGATCATGGATCTTTTGTGCTAACTCAAAAGCACGATTTCTGAGTTTCCTTATCTGTTCTTTTGCTTGTGAGAAATTTTTGAGTTTGTTACTGAGTTCATCATACCTGGATTTTGTTTTTTTGATGTGTTCGATTACATCTTTCATTTCTGGTCCATATCTCCGTTTCAGATCGTTGTAATCCCAGATTCTCTGTTCGACTTCTTTTATATCCTCGAGCTCCAATTCTTGCAGACTTGATTTTGCAATCCTGTTGAGTTCTTCTGATTTTTCCAAGGTTTCCTCGAGAAGATCGACAAATCCATTTGGGAGCATATTTGCTATCTTCTGAGATTTTTGAAGTACTTCCCACAATACTGCAAAACCATTTGGTGAGTCATTCTCAATAACCGATGTAATTTGTGAGAAAATCTCTGCTATCTGCTGGCGTTTCAGGATTCTTTCGTACCTTTCTTTTAATAAATTTTCTTCTTCCTCGGAAGGTCTCATTCTGTCGAAATATTCGACTTCTGATTGAAGAACATCGATTTCTTTTTGTATTTTCTCAATGTCAACTTCATTTAGAAATTTCTCGAGTTCCTTTATATCTTGATACAGCTGGGAATATTCCTGAAGAAGTCGTTGATCTTCTAAGAAACCATCGAGAAAGATCTGCTGATTTTTTGGTTTCAATAAACCAGTTTGAGAATTTTGTTGATGAAAATGTACTGTATCCTCAAATAACATTTCAACCATGCTTTGGGTACACATCTTTCCATTCAGTTTGTATACCCAACGTTTACCTGGGGAAAGGCTTACAACAATCTCATCTTCATCTATTCCGAAGTCTGCCAAATTCTTTTTTGGGAGTGTTATAAAGATCTCCAGATAACAATTTTCACTCGATGGAAGATCGACTTTTTTTCCAAGGACGGCTTGGAGTGCCCTTAGCAAAATAGATTTACCGGCACCGGTTTCACCAGTTATCACATTCAAACCTTCAGAAAATGAAAATTCGAATTGATCAAAATACAACAAATTCTTTCCGGCAAAACGTATTATCACATCAACACTCCCTAAAAAGAAAGATCTAAGTATTCCACCAAATTTGGTGGAATTTTTTTCACAAAATCTATATTACTTGTCCAGTACAAGTAAGGTACAGATGAGAATTTTTGCTTCAAGATATATAATAACTTTTTAGGACGAGTTACTGCCACATAAAAAATTCTCTCTTCCTCATCCAAATTACCATCAATCAATGCATAATAGCTTGGAAAATCACCGGGATTTACACTGAGAACAAAAACGACATCCCATTCAAGACCTTTGGCTTGATGCACTGTTGTCAGAGTCACCTTGTTTTTTGAATGATTATTATCTCCCTCTGCTTCGTTGAGAGTGAGATCAGACAGAAAACGTTCTAAAGACTTGTACCTTTCGGCAATTTGAATCAACCTTTCGACATCCATTTGCCTATCACGAAAGTCAGGATAGTTGTCTTGAAGATATTGAGAATAGAAATTTTCATAGATCAAACCTATCTTCTCACTGACTCTCTCTTTTTCAGAAACCTTAGACACAATGTCTATAATTTCCTTGAGTTGAGTCTTTTTGGCAAAGAAATCTTGAAGAATCTCCACGACGGTTTTTGTATCTGAGGATTGAGAAGCATATTCAGCGAGATTCGCAGCAGTTTTTGCTCCAACGCCCGGGAATAATCTTGCAATTCTGCTCCAAGATATTTTGTCACGTGTGTTTTGAAAGATTTTCAGAAAAGCCAAGATATCTTTCACATGTGCCGTTTCGGTGAATCGTATCCCGGAGAGTATCTTAAAGTCAATCTGAGATTTTGAAAGCTCTATCTGAAGATCAAGTGAATGAGAATGACTTCTATAGAGTACTGCAATTTCACCGGGTTCGAAACCTTGTTCGGTTAGCTTGAGTATCTCACGAGCGACGAATTTCGCTTCCTCCTCTTTGTCGTTCGTCTCAACTATGATAGGTCTTTTTCCACCAGGTTTCACAGACCTTAGAATCTTGGGAACAGATTTCTTTGGGATTATACGGTTCACCAGATTCACTATTGTTTCATCGCTTCGATAGTTTGTCTGAATCTTGAATAATTTAGTATTCTCAACGTTCATGAAATCTCTGACGTTTTCATACCTTGCACCACGAAACGAGTAAATACTCTGAGAATCATCTGCCACAACTACCACATTGCCATGAACTGTTGAGAGTAGTTCGATCAACTCCAGCTGTAAGATATTCGTATCCTGAAACTCATCTACCAATATCCATTTGTATTTTGAAGACTCTCGTGTCCGTGCGAAGTTATCTTGCTGTAGAACATGAACGGCAAAGATCAAAAGATCATCATAATCAACGCAATTTTGATTTCGTTTCTCGATAACATATTCTGTGTATATCTTTTCTATGATTTGTTCGAATTCGGCGTATTTTGGATTGAGTCTTAAAATAGCCTCATGAAGTGATGTCATCGTGTTCGCACAATATGAGAAAATCTTTTGAAGGATGTTGTGAGTTGGAAAGTGTTTAACTTCTCCTTCTTTTTCCAACACAATTGTTCTAACATGCTTGATAAGGCTCTTCGAATCTTCTTCGTCAAGAATAGAAAAATTCGGCGATAATCCAACTCTTGAAGCGTATTTTCTCAATATCAAATTACAGACATGGTGGAAAGTGCCTGCAGTGATCTCCTCAAGATCCATACCTGTGAGAACTCTCGCACGTTCTATCATTTCATTTGCAGCGGCTCTTGTAAAAGTGACAAGTAAGATTTCTGAAGGCTTGATACCAGATCTCAACAGATGAAGGAGTTTATAAGTGATAACCCTTGTCTTCCCAGAGCCTGGACCCGCTATGACTATCGATCTACCAGACGAGCACAAGACGGCTTGTTTTTGTTCTTCATCGAGTTCAGTAAGATAATCTACCAAGGAATACACCTCGCTCGAATTTTAGCATTAAAACACATTCATATCAAAGGCACCAGTAACTGGATCAACCGTAAAGGTCTTCTTTGGAAATTCTTTTATGTAAAATTTGAAGGCAAGTTTTTCTATAGAAAAAGTGGGATCGATAGAAAATTGACTCTCAAAAACAAGTCCCCAACAATGAAGATCTTTTTCCAGTGTAAATTGTAAATCGTTTATTGCAAATGTTTGAGTATTCATGCTTATATAAAAACCAATTGCCGGGTCAAACCCAGACAAATTATAAGAAAAACGAAGCCTGGATGATCCTTTGATGTAATAACCCGAGAATTCGTGTTTTGCTTTATCCACATAGAAACTACCTTTTGCCTCAATCGAAAGTAAGTCAAAGTGAGTGTCGAGTTTGTAGATAATTTTCACATTCGGGTTATTCATGAACAGGAAATTGGTACCTTTTACTGTCAAAGTGTTGGTGATCATATCAATGGCATCTTCTTTGTTGTAATAATACGTGAACTCTGTCACGTGCCTAAGAGAGCCATACGAGAGATCTATATCAAAATCCGTTTTGTAGAATTGCCCTTCTTCGATCTGATAAATGGTGTTCGTGTAAATTGAAAATCCTATTTGCCATATCTTGAAAGCAGTGCTGGTCTTAAGGTTCAGATCATCCCATGTGGATGTGAGTAAATCATAAGCTGTAGAAACCTCAAAAAGTGTCGTTGGCACATTTAATTTCCCAAGAAAGGTGATCTCTGATACTTCTGAATCGTTACTAAATCCTGAATATACGTTGTTTGTGATCACACCAGTTCTTGAATAACCAGCAGAAAGACTCAGAAAGTCAAATGGTTTGAATGTCAGTTTAGTATCGAACAACTGAGCAAATCTATAACCCAACTGCTCATTATCAACACCCATCCAGATGCCTGTTAACAAAGAGTTGTCGACTGTCCATCCCAAAAAGCCAAAATTTGCTCTGATCGTTTTAAAAGGGAGTTTCGAGTCTAACAAAAAGTAGGTTCTTTCAGTTGGTTCAAAATCAATCAAATCATAATAACCAGAAAAATCGACCTGAAGGTTTTTGAAAACAGAGGGCAACTTGACAGACAGTGCTGTACTAAACCTTCCAGTCATATCGAATTCTTCAAGATGATCGAAAAGAGATCCTTCTGTATATTGGACTGTCGAACGGTGGTACAGCGAATTTATTGTAAAAGTGAAAAGATCTGACGGTAAAGTGATCTTCTTCAAGTATATATAAGGTAAAACCCAGGTCACACCACTGGAATTTTGCAACCTTGAAAGTTGTATTGATAGCTCCTTGATTGGGAGAAGCTGATATTCAAAATAACTTCTGTCATTTTTGAAGAACGCTCTGAGTTTTGTGGAAATCGGTTCATTTATATAAAGAGAGCTGTCAAATTCATAAACAAAGTCCTGCTCTTGAGGAGGTTGACGAACATAGTAACTCGATTGAAGCTTAAAAATGGACCATTCTTTTGTTAAATCGAATTGGGCATACTTACCAGGTGTATCACTCGATTCTTGCCAACCTATCTTTGCACCAACAGATCCATCCTTGAAGCTGACATTGTATGAACTTTCAAAGGAAAAACCATCTGACTTTGAGTACCCTAACTTTACAGCAAAAGGCTGTGGTCCTTCTTTCAACGATACAAAATAAACAGGCAGATAGACAGTCGGGATTTCTAATATGAAAATCACTGCGTCATAGGCCGCCAGATATTCATTCTCCTTTATTTCGACCTTTAGAGCTTGCATTCGATAGTGAGGTCGATCCAGTTCACATGTTGTCAAGTATCCTTTTTCTATTAAAGACTCGTCATTTTTACCTTCGAGATTTTTACCAGAAAAGTACACTGTGTGTTTGTTCTTTTCCTCATCTGTGTAAATCGTTCTGCCTCTAATATTTGCCATGAGGCTGTGTTCATCGGAGAAAGTATATGTGAATTGTTGACATTTTATTGTGGTGTCTTTTTTTGCATAAGATACAGACTCTTCTGCGATGATTTTTTGTGCATCTCCAGATTTACTCAAAAATACAGTCAACTTCTGACATTCAATTCTCGAATCCTGAAAAGTAGCTGCGATGTTACCAGAAAAAATAACAGAAGTCGCATCGTAAGTGACTGAACTTGCATTGACGGTGAGCACTTCACCATGCACAGTATTTGCGAAAGTCAACAGTAGCATAATTATAAAAAGTTTAGAAAATTTTTCTCTCAATCTGTAGCTAATAGGAGTATCTAAAAGTATGAACAAGACAGTTCCTGTGATTCCAAAGAGTATGTTTGGTAGCCATGCCGAAAGTACAGGATCGATGAGTCTTTCTTTACCCATGGCACCGAGCCATGCACCTGATCCTTGATAAAGGACGATTATCACAAAGGTCAGGATAACACCCCAAGACTTGCTTTTGAGATTGAACATGAGGGACAAAGGTATACCAACCAAAACGATGATCATCGGTCCTAAGGAAACTGAATAGCGGTTATGCAACTCTACAATCCACGGTGAAGGATCTATACCAAGCTTCTTGAAAGTAGCTATTCTATCTCTCAACTCTTCGCTCTTCATATCCTTTGGTGTTTTACCGACACGCATAATTGATTCCAAATCTTGTTTCAAATCAAGTTCCACTTTGTTGAATTTCACATCAAACCTGAGCATTCCTTCCTTATCAACTCTGTAAAGCCTTCCATCGTACATGTACCATTTTTCGCTTTCCTTTAGAACCTTCTGCGCCGTGATGATTTCTTCTTCACTTGGTTCATTTCTAAAAAGTACGACGTTCTCCAAAATGCCGTTCTGACGATCATATTTTTTTACGTAGAAATATTGACTTTCATCGATCTTGGTCAAAATATTTTCACTGATGAAGACCTCCGGCCTTTTATAGACATATTTTGAAAGTGCTTCATTTGCTCTTTGGTTATAATCTGGTACTACACGATCACTCAACCAGAATGTGAGAAAACTCAAAACAATTGAAATTGCGAGAAAAGGGACAATGAGGACTTTCAGCGATATTCCATGAACTTGAAGTGCCATCAATTCATGATCCGTGGAGAGCTGCGATAAAACCCAAAATATGGCAAGCAAAACTCCAACTGGTATTCCGAGTGCGATAAAATATGGAAGATAATAATACAAAACTCTGAGCAGAACAATCACACTGACTCTGTGCCTAACTATCAAATCGGATAGCTGATAAAGAACCTCTACACTGACAAAAATCACAAAACCAGCTAAACCTATTAGTATTGGACTCATCGAGAGTTTGGAAATATACTTAGTCAGTATTCCCAAACAGAACACCTTCACTTTGTTTGAAGAGCTTCATTTCGTCTCTAAAACATTTATAAGATTCAGACGTTACCACGTACAAAACTGTCTCGACTATGTTAGTTGAAAGATCTGCAATTTCTTCTATTTTTTGAGCAAGTTCAAGTAACAGAGAATTTCTATCAATATTCTCCTGTTTTTCTCTCATGGAATTCAAAAGTTCACTCCTAATTTCCAGATAAAGCTCATCGATTTCGGCATCTTTGGAACAAATTTCAAAGGACCCTTCTGTTTGAAGGTCTGCAAGTAATCTAAGGCTTTCCTTCAACACACCCGAAGCCAGTCTTCCTAAATTGAGAAGTCCAGGAATAGACGTACTCTGTTGTTCTTTTAGAACAGTTATCGTTATCTGGGAAATCCTTCTTGCATTGTCTCCGATTCTCTCAAAGATATTCGCAAGTTGTATACTACCGATAATGAAACGCAATTGAACACCGGTGAGGTTGTGAATCCCAAGCATCGCTGCTGCTTCTTCTCTTAGTTCTATCTCCATCTCATCCAATACATTGTCATCTTCTATCACTTGCTTTGCTAACTTCGTGTCTCTATTTTCCAAAGCTTCGAGTGAGCGTAGAAACATTTTTTCCATATACCAGCCCATTTTCATTAAGGCTTTCTTGAACAATTCAGTCCTCTCATCGATTATCCACTTCATTTTGAACACCTCTTCCGTAACCCACCTTTTCTTTAAGGACGGTAAAAAAATCATAATAATCAGGTCTGAGAAGTGTGAAATATCTTTCGGATTTTGTAATTTCGATCCGTGTTGCCCTACCGGCGACGATACCATCAACTAAAATTTCACATTCACTAAGAGCATTGATGATAATTTTTCGTTGATCTGGCACGACAATACTTCTGTTTTGCAAATAATATGGTGCGATAGGTAGAATCTGAAAAACATCGCAAACAGGAACCACGATTGCCCCACCAAGTGATAGATTATAAGCCGTTGAACCTGTCGGAGTTGAAATCAAAATTCCATCAGCAAAAAAAGAAAGACCCGAACAACTATCAAAGACAATCTCAAACTCACTCATTTGACGAGATGGTGTGTGAAATACTATATCATTGATCGCATGAACATATGTATCATTCAAGCGTGCTTTTACCATCCACCTTTTTTCTTGGATGAGTCTGTTCTCATGTAAATCATCTAAAAATCGGTCGACTTCCTCAAGCTTGTAGTACGCTAAAAATCCAACCCTACCTGCTTTGAACCCAACTATAGGAATGTTCAACAATTTGGCAGCTTTGAGAACCGTTCCATCTCCACCAATAACAATTGCAAAATCACAGTTTTGGTCGACCTTCTCATTTTTGGCTTCACATATTTGCACTATCTTGACATGCATTCCAATTTTTTCGGCAAGTTCTTGTGCTTCTTTCACTTTATCGCTCCTGAAAACTATCGCTGCTGTTTTATTCAACGGAGCATCACCGCCAGATCAGTCAATGTTCTCACGGCGAAGATATCAAGAAATGTCAGAACCAATATCGCAATCATAGGGGTTATATCTATCGGTCCTATTGGGGGTATGATTCTCCTCAATGGTTTGAGTATGATTGCAGATACACCATCTACAAATTGTCTGAAGGGATAATAATGATAAGGTGTTATCCAACTCAAAATGGCAGAGAGAATAACACAAACTAACTCAAAATATATGAAAACCTGTAGAACCTTGGCAACAGCCAAAAGAAAATTTGAAACGACAAACACAACACTCACTCTCCTCTGAAAATTGCTCTGCCAATTCTCACCATTGTTGCACCTTCTTCTATGGCAATCTCAAAATCATTAGTCATACCCATAGACAAATGTTCAAGCTCAGGATATTGCCTTTGATAGAAATCTCTCAACCTTCTCAATTCTTTAAAGATTGCTCTTATCTGTCCAAAATCCTCTGTAAAAGGAGCCATCGTCATGAAACCCATTATCCGGATATTTTTAAGCGAAGAACCAAATTCGAGTATTTCCTGTAATTGTGACTGATCTACACCTGATTTTGTCTGTTCGTGAGAGATATTGACTTCGATGAGAACTTTTTGAATTTTTCGATGTAAAGAAGCAAATTTGTCTATCAAAATGAGTTCTTCTTTTCTACAAACTGAGTGGATGTACTCACAGATTGGTACTATATACTTGATTTTATTCGTCTGTATCCTTCCTATAAAATGCCATTGGGCGTTTTTAATCAATGGATATTTTTGGAGAAGTTGTTGAGCGTAGTTCTCAGCCAAATCTTGAACGCCAAGTTCAATTACTTGTTTGACTGATTCTATATCAGCCTCTTTTGCCACCACAACTAATTTTATCGAATTAGGATCTCTTTTAACTCGCTTTGCAGCGTTTTCAATCCTGAGTTTCACATTCTTGAGATTCTCCGAGAGATCCATCGAACAATCCTCCTCTTATCCTCGATGAATATCCTAAGTGTGAGTATGCAAGATCAGTCGCAATCCTTCCTCTTGAAGTACGAACTATTAGACCTTTCTGCAAAAGATATGGCTCATGAACTTCTTTGAGTGTGTCAGTCTCGAGATTCAAAGTGGCAGCAAGTGATTCTAATCCCACAGGACCACCATCGTATATCTCTATAATTGTTTTCAATATTTTCCTGTCGGTTTCATCTAACCCTAACTCATCGATTTCAAGAATATCCATAGTTTTTTCGACCAAATCGATATCTATAGCAGACTTTCCTTTCACTGTGGCTACATCTCGAGTCCTTCTGAGTAATCTCAATGCAATTCTTGGAGTGCCGCGTGAGCGTTCTGCAATCAATTTTGCTGCCGACTCTTCTATGGTGATTTTGAGAATGCCAGAAGCTCTTGTGATTATTTGAATCAGTTCATCAACACTGTAAAATTGTAGTTCAAGAGTCATACCAAAACGATTTCGAAGAGGAGAACTCAATAAACCACTTCTTGTTGTAGCACCGATGAGTGTGAATGGCCTAAGGCCAATACGGATTGAACGAGCCGTTGGACCCTTACCTATCATTATATCTACCTTGTAATCTTCAAGTGCCGAGTAAAAGATTTCTTCAACTGCTTTGTTAATTCTGTGGATCTCATCAATGAAGAGTATGTCACCATCACTTAGGCTCGAAAGTACCGCTGCAATATCTCCCTGTCTCTCGAGTACAGGACCACTTGTGACATATATATTCGTCCCCATCTCTTTTGCAACTACAAAGGCAAGTGTCGTCTTGCCAAGACCAGGTGGCCCTGCAAAAAGAATATGATCTAATGGTTCATTTCTCATTTTTGCAGCTTGAATAGCTATCTTGAGTTTTTGTTTCACCTCAGTCTGTCCAATGTAATCATCTAAGGTATGCGGTCTCAGAGAGAACAAAACATCTCCATTCATATTTGATTGAAGTTGATTCATCCTTTACTCCTCTCATGGATAAATCCTGTACAAAGTTCTGGCGAATGGTATGGCTTCTCTTATATGTTCAAGTCCGCAAATCCAAGCAACTGTTCTTTCAATCCCCAAACCAAACCCACTGTGAGGTACACTACCCCATTTCCGTAAGTCCAGATACCATTGATATTTTTCTTTTGGCAGATTGAATTCCTCAAGCCTTTCCAAGAGCAACTGATAGTCATGAATTCTTTGAGAACCACCTATGATCTCTCCATAACCTTCTGGTGCAAGTAGATCAGCACAGCGCACAACCTCTGGTCTTTTAGGATCTGGTTGCATATAGAAAGCCTTGACTTTACGGGGATAGTGTGTGACAAAAACTGGTTTCTCAAAATTCGAAGCTATTATGGTCTCTTCATCTCCGCCAAAATCATCACCCCATTGGACATTCAAACCATTTTTCTGTAGCAATTCGATCGCTTCGTCGTAAGTAATTCGCTCAAAAGGTGGTTCAACTTTCTCGAGTTTTGATATATCTCTACCGAGAGCCAAAAGATTATCCTTCGCATGCTCAAGAACATATTTTACTATGTATGAAACAAGTTCTTCTTGCAATTTCAAATTATCTTCGTGCTCATAATATGCAACTTCTGCTTCGTGCATCCAGAACTCTATGAGATGTCTACGAGTTTTTGATTTTTCTGCTCTGAATGTTGGACCAAGATTATAGACCTTTCCAAAAGCCATACAAGCGGCTTCAAGATAAAGTTGTCCAGTTTGAGTTAGATAAACCTTTCCATAGTCAAAATAATCAAGCTCGAACAGATTACCTGCGGTTTCACCAAT